>SXSC01000269.1 GCA_005792355.1 Opitutaceae bacterium | reverse complement strand
TGGGGAAAAATCCGGGCTAGCCGCGCGACCAATAACTTTCGTGACGTGTAGCTGCGAGCGCCAGCGAGTGGACCACCGGCGCGCTCCACTCGCTGGCGCTCGCCGCTACTTGTCACGCTACTTTGCGGTCGGCACACTAGCCGCTGACCCAGCGCATCCACGGCAGCCCCGCCGGTGGCGGCAACCCGGCGATCGCGCCCGTCAACGCCACCGGGACCGACGCCCGCCACGACCGGAAAATCCAGGTCGTCGTCGAGTTCGCCGGAGGGGAGGGCATCGGCGACACGCTGTCGTTTCCCCCGCCCCCCCGCAACCGTCATTTCCCGCCCACCAACTGCCGCGGGAATAAAGTTGAGATGGAACCTCCGCGGGAAAAATCTCTCCCACTCCAGTCTCCCATCGCCGATCTCCCCTTCTCTCCGTCTCCGACCCCGGTCCCATGTCCCGCCTCCTCCCGTTCGTCTCCACGGCACTCCTCGCGTACGCCCTCGTCGCACCCGCCGCCAGCGCCGCCGAAGCCCCGGCAAACGCCGCCGCCTCAGCTCCGGCCGAGCCCGCCACTTTCGAGGCCGCTCGCGCGCTCTTCGACTCCCGGAAATTCGGCGAGGCCCAGCAGGTCTTCGAAAAACTGGCCGTCAGCGACCCGAAAAATCCCGAGATGAACTACTACCTCGGACAACTCGCCAACCGCCGCAACGAGCCCGACCGGGCCGTCGCCTTTCTCAACCAGGCGGTCGCGGCCGCGCCCACCGTCGGGCGCTATCATCACGTCCTCGGCGACGCCTACGGCCGCGCGGCGCAGAAGGCGTCCGTCTTCAGCCAGCTCGGCCTGGCGAAGAAGTGTGCCGCCGCCTACCAGCGCGCCGCCGAACTTGAGCCCGGCAACCTCAATTTTCGATTGAGCCTGTTCGAATATTACCGGCAGGCGCCCTCCCTGGTCGGCGGCGGCATGGACAAGGCCGCGACCGAAGCCGCCGTCATCAAGAAGCTCGATGCCCACCGCGGGCGCATCGCTTTCGCCACGCTCTACGTCGCCGAGAAAAAATTCGATCGCGCGCTCGCCGAGTTCGACGAAGTTCTGCAGGCCTCAGCCGACGACTACGCCTCGCTCTTCCAGGTCGGCAGACTGGCCGCCCAGACCGGCCAGTTTCCCGACCGCGGCCTCGCCTCACTCCGCCGTTACCTCGAACTTTCACCGCCCGTCACGCCCAACACTCCCGGCCCCGCCGCCGTGCAATGGCACGTCGGCCTGATCCTCGAGAAGAAATCCGACCCCGCCGGCGCTCGCGCGGCCTACGAAGCCGCCGTGAAACTCGATCCCAAGTTCACGCCCGCCGCCGAAGCGCTCCGCAAGCTGGCCGCCAAGCGGTGAGAGGGAGATGGAGAGATCGCGAGAAGGAGAGACGGAGAAAGGACTTCCCGACCCAAAATTGATCCTCGTCATCACCCCGCGTCTCCGCTTGACCCCGTCTCCGATTTCCGAACTCCCCGTCTCCATGCCCTCGCTCACCCGTCGTTCGTTTCTCCAGAAATCCGCGTTCGCCGCCGGCGCCACGCTCGCCGCAAGTTTTCGCCCGTCAACCCGCGCCGCTCCCCTCGGCGCCAACGACGCCATCCGCCTCGGCCTCATCGGCCTCAATGGCAAGGGTTCCGCTCATCTGAAGAATCTGCTCAAGCTGCCCGGTGTCCGCGTCGCCGGGTTGTGCGACCTCGACCCGCAGGTGCTCGCGCGGGTCGTCGCCGCGCTGCCGGAGGACCAGCCCGTTCCGTTCACGACCACCGACGCCCGCGAACTGATCGCGCGTAAAGACATCGACGCTGTGATGATCGTCACCAGCAACCACTGGCACGCACTCCTCACGGTCTGGGCCTGCCAGGCCGGCAAGGATGTCTACGTCGAGAAGCCCATGTGCCGCACCGTGTGGGAGGGCCGCAAGATGATCGAGGCCACGGCAAAGTACGATCGCATCGTCCAGGTCGGCACGCACTACCGCTCCGAGACCGGCCTCGCCGAGGCGATCCAATATCTCCACGCGGGCCAGCTCGGGAAAATCCACCACCTCCGCGCCATCGTCTACAACCTGCGCCCGTCGATCGGCCGCAAACTGCCCTGGTATCCCGAGGGCCTGAACTACGATCTCTTCTGCGGACCAACGCCGATGCGCCCGCTCGAACGCAACAAACTGCACTACGACTGGCACTGGGCCTGGGACACCGGCAACGGCGAGCTGGGCAACAACGGCGTGCACGTCCTCGACATCTCGCTGCGCATCGCGAAGCACCATGGCCCGCCGCGCCGCATCGTCAGCTTTGGCAACCGCTATGGGATCGACGACGTCGCGGAAACCCCCAACACGCACGTCGCGATTTACGACTACGCGCAGATTCCGCTGATCTTCGAGCACCGCGCCCTGCCGGCGAAGCCCGGCGTGTCGTACCTCGACCAAACCGGCGGGCTGCGCACCGGGGTCGTGGCGTATTGCGAAGGCGGCACGTTTTCCGGCCTCATCGGTGGCACCGCGTACGATCCGAGTGGCAAGGTGATCAAGAAATTCGCCGGCGACGGCGGCGGCACGCACGTGAAGAACTTTTTCGACGCCGTCCGTTCGCGGCGCAAGCAGGACCTCGCCGCGCCGGTCGAAACCGGCCACCTCTCCGCCTCGCTCTGCCATTTCGGCAACATCTCGTATCGGGTCGGTGAGGCCGCCCCTACCGCAAGCATCGACGCGGCGATCGGAGACTTTCCCGCCGCCGGCGGCATCCATCGCGAGTTGCAGGCCCACCTCAAGGTGCACGACGTCGATCTGGCGAAGCGCCCCTTCCAACTCGGCCCGTGGCTGCAGCTCGACGCGATCGGCGACAGCATCACGGCGGTTTCATCGCAAAAGGAAGGCGCCCTCGAATACGCCCGCTTCCTCCTCAAGGAAACCCAGCGCCCGCCCTACGTGATTCCGGACGTGGTGTAAGGCGGCGACGATTCAATCGGGAGGTAGGGCGAGGCGTCCCCGCCGAACCGGGCCTCCGGCAGGCAAGTCGTTACGAGCGTCGGCTTGCCTGCCGGAGGCTCGGCGGGAGGCCACAAAGAGTCGTTCATCTTCGCTCCCTTCGTTTGCTTCGTAACCTTGTGTGCAACGGATTGAAGTTTAAGTCTGGTTGCGGCTGCGCCGCGCCAGGATCTCTGTGACAAAAAATCGTCTCAACGTAAGCAACCCCTGTCCGCCACCGATCCCCGCAGATCGCGTGCCCACGCAATTCTCCCCCTAACCGCCCCCGATCCCTTGTCATTCATTAGATGACAAACCCTACCGTGCCAAACGGACGGAACGCGGCGAAACCGGGGCCCATCCACTTGTCATCCATTAGATGACAAACCGGCCCGCGCCTGACGCCCGCCCGCCACTCCCGACGGCCCGCCCGGCCGGCCCACTTAGCCTCACGGCGGGCCCTTTCCGCCCGACTGCCGCCCCCACGCCGCCTCGTCCGATCGCACGCCGACTTGTCATCTAATGGATGACAAGATGGCGCGCGGCGTTGCCATCAGCCTATACCAGGTCGAGCCCGCGCTGACGGAGCTCCACCCATTCGCGCAACAGCAGCGCGCGCTCGGCATCCGGACACGCGGTTCTCGCCTTGAGCAATAAATGCAGCCGCTGTCGCGAAATTCCGAGGAAGCGGGCCAGCCTGACCTTGTCACCGCGACGGCGGAGCAGTTTGGCGGCAGCCTCCGCGAGTTTGTTCCAGCGTGGCGTATCCCGGCCGGGCCGGAGGATGGCACCGCGCAGGGTGCGTGGCGGGACGCGCCGGAGTTTTCGTGCTATGTGGACCGCCAGTTCTGCGGCGAGGGCCACGGGAGCCGTGACAATTTCGACTTGGTGGAGAGATCCGTATGGTACGCTCGGCATCCCGCCAACGTCGTCTGCCCGGTCGGGCTTGTCATTCCAACCGTATACCCAATTTTGGGTATAACTTGTCATCTAATGGATGACAAGACGGTCGCGGGAGGGACGCGCCAAGTTTCGGACCAACGGCAACTGGGCTTGGCGCCTTGAGCGCTTGCTCGCCTCTGGCGAGTTGGGCGTTGGGCGTTGAACGTTTCCCAGCCGCGTCTCACTGCTTCCGCTTGCGCGCGCGCGGCGGGGCGGGATCCCCCGGTGCGGGTGGCGGCGCCCCCTCCATGGCGAACTTCACCAAGTTCTCTTCGAGCTTCTTGGCCTCCGCGGGCGTGACGGTGAACCCGGGGGCGATCGGACGCGCGGCGTCGGTCGAGAGAAACCATTTGCCCCACGCGGCGTAGGGCGCGTCGTCGGCGAGCCCGGCGATTTCGCGGCGGAGGTCGTCGAAGCGGTCGAACTCGTCCAGGGCGCTCACGAGCTTGCCCGACTCGTTCAGCCGCCGGCCGGCGCAGACGGTGGCGAGTCGCACCAGCCACGCCGGCGCACGGTCAGCGGGGCCCGTCGGCGGCGTGGCCCAGAGGAGCGTGGCTCGGACGTTGCCGAAACCGGCTAAGGTACTCAGGAACCGACCGTCGGAACTTAAACCCAGTGTTCGACCCCCGCCCACGCCGCCGTCGTGCTTGATCGGATCGTTCAGCGGGAGGCCCGTGCGCACATCCCACACGCGGACGACGCCGTTCGCGGTCGAGACAACGCGGGCGTTGTCGGCGTTGAACAGGGTGCGATTCACGGTGGCGACGTGGACGAGCGGTGCCCCCACCGGTTCGTGCGTCGCGGCGTCGCGCACCTGGGCCGTGCCGTCAGCCGAGCCGGTGGCGTAGTAGCGGCCGTCGCCCGAGAAATCGATGCATTCGAGTCCGTAGCGGTGCGCCTGAATCGACTGCAATGGCTTCCCCGAAACGCCGTCCCAAATCTGTAGCGTGCCCAACGCGTTACCCGTCAGCAGCCGCGTGCCGTCGCGGTTGAAGCGGGCCGCGAGAAAGGTGGCGCCGCCCTCCGATGGGAGCTGGAACAGGAGCTTGCCATCGCGAATCCCGTAGACGCGCAACGCCCCGTCATCGGCGGCTTCGCGCAGGACGAAGCGCTGGTCGTCGGAACTGAAGTCGGTGGCTTTTTCCAAAATGGCCAGCGCCACCTCTCCGCCCGTGATTTCGGCGATTTTCTTCCCGGTACGAAGATCCCAGAGCGCGATGGACGACTGCGTCGCTCCGCGGCTACCTCCAACTGGACGGTTTCCGATCGCGGCAATCTTTAGGGTCGAGCTGAGCACGGGAACCGGCGAAGCGCCGTCGGGAAAGGTCTCGGCAAACGCGGATTCCCGTGGCGGGCCGCTTTCGCCCCACGTCCAGAGGGTCCGGCCGGCGGCGGCGGTGCGGGCGATCCAGTGATCGCCGGGCCGCAAGGTCTGTTCGCCGCCGACGCTGTTCACGCTGCGTATCCGCTGCGGCAACGCGAAGCCCCCCTCGATCTGGCGGCCGGACGCGACATCGACCATCGTGGCCGCGGTGTTCGAAAAATACAGGGCCCGCGCGGGCGGCTTTTCCACGAGGTGAACTATCGTCGAGCTGGGCGGACGCGGCAGCACCAAGGGCGCCGCCGGGCCGCGGGTGACGTCGAGCCGGTGGGCTGCGCCGGTTGCGGAAAAGACGAGCAGCGTCCGGCCGTCGCGCGAGAGTGCCGCGGTGCCGCGGCGATCGAGCTTCAAAGTGGGTTCGGCGAAGAGCGCGCCCGTCCGCAAATCCCAGAGCCGAATCTGGCCGTCGATTGAGTTGGTGGCGTAGACGGCGCTGTCTTCGCTGATCCCGATGCTGGTGAAGGTGGCGCCATGGGGCAGCTCGGGAAACGCGAGCTGGCCGGTCTTGACGTCGTAAACCCGGGCGGCGCGCTCTCCCGCCAAATTGACCACGACTCGAGTGCCGGCTGGGGTCAGCACGAACACGTTCGAATAATGGTGTTGAAAAAACGGAATAGCCGGCCCGATGGGCTGGAGCGTGCTGGCATCGCAAACCACAGCATGGGGAATTCTGTTTGTTTCGTCATTTGAGCTTGGGGATCGTTTCCACCCGACCATGAGCATGCGCGTGCCATCGGCGCTGAATTGCAAAGCACCATTGCTCTCAAATGTATCTTCAAACCGCCGGGCGACCAACACGCCCCCATCCGGCACCGACAGCAGCATCGACGCAGAACTGCGGATGGCACTGACCTGCCAATCGTCCGTTTCCAGGATGGGAAGGGCAACGCGACTGCTGTCGGAGCTGAAGGGATTCCAAGTCCTTTTGTCGACTTGCATGATGCCGTTAAAATGTTCGCCGTGGAAGCGCTCCTCTCCCGAAGCGGAGTCGAATACGGCGGTCGTCCCTCGATGAGTCGCCAACCAGCGGCCGTCCGGGCTGAACGCAAAGATCCCCCTAAATCTAATATTTTGGGCAAAACTTAATAGGTTGGGCGGAGTGATGGACTTCCCCCGCGGCCGACCGGTGGCGGTGTCGCAGACCTGCACGGTGCCGTCGGCGAACGCGACGGCGAACAGGTCGGAATTGTTCGCGGCGACGCGGAGGCCTTGTGGCACGAGTTTTTTCTCGAACGAAAACTCGCGGGCGACCTTCCACTCGGCGAGGTCGATGACGAGCACGCGGCTGTCCGCGCACTGGACCAAAGCGGAGCGGCCATCGGCGAGGATGAGCGCATAAACGCCGGGCGAGGGCAGCGTGAGGGTCGCGCCAACGGGCAGGAGGAAATTGCGCGCGACCAGCGTCGAAACGATGCGGGTGGCGGCGACGTTGTTGTCCTGATCGCGGCGCGCGGCGGCGGCGAGGTAGGCGAGACCATCGCCGGTGTTGCCCTCGTCGAGCAGACGGGAGCCGATGGAGAGGTCGACGTCGGCGGCCTGCTGGGCCGCGCGGCGCTGGGCGCGGAGACCGAAGACGGCGCCAATGCTGAGGGCGACGACGGCGAGCGCGAGCCCCGCGATGGCAAAGCGCTGGCGGCGCGTCTGGCGGGCGGCGACGGCGAGATCGCGTCGCCGCTGTCTTTCGGCCGTTTCAAGCGCGAGACGCTGCTGGCGGGTGTCGCGACTCGCCCGGATGACCTCGGCGAGCACGTCGTGCGTGAGCTCCACGCGCTGGATGCCGGCGCGGTCCTCGAGGCGAAGGAGCCGGCGCGAGACGAGGGTGTCGATGAGCGCCTGGGTGACGTCGGGCTCTTCGAGCGCGGTCTCGAGTGCGAGGTTGTCGCGGAAGCCAGACTTTGTGAGCAGGCGGTCCTCAACGAACGAGCGCATGCCCGCCGGGAGGTCGTTCACACTGCGGTCGTAGAAATCGGTTAGGATCTCGCGGCGGTTGCCCGAGACGAGGTCGGCCGTGATCTGCGCCTGGCCGAGCGCACGGCGGCGCTCGTTGAGCTCGCGGCAGACGACGGACAGCAGGGCCGGCTCGACGTTGAGCTCGGCCAGCCGCTCGATCGAGCCGCCGCGCGCGCCGGCGACAAACTCGACGATCTTGCAGGCCACCTCTTCCGTCACGAGCGCCGCGCCGGGTTTGACGACGGCCTGGAGCGCCTGCGTGCCAGTCATCCGCGCGAGCCGCATGCGGTTCGCCATCATCGCCGGCATGATCGTCTTGAGGCCTTCGAGCTCCGGCAGGAAATCCTCGCGCAGCGTGATGACCACGCGGTAATCGGCGCGGCTGAAATCGAACGCCTCCAGTTCGTCGGCCGATGCTTCGAGTCGCGCCACGAGTTGTTCGGAAGGGCGGTTTTCGACGAGTTCCGCGAGCTCGCTCATGAACGCGACGGCGCGATCGCGGCGTCCGCCGGCGGCGGCGCCGAGCGTGAAGAGTTCCTCGAATTGATCGAAGACGAGGACGGGGATGATGGGGCGTCCGCCGGAGCCGATCAGCCGGTCATCGCGATGGTGAAACAACTCCCAGAGCGTTTCGCCGGGTTTGGCCATGCCCGGCTTGGTCCACGTGCCGACCTTGGCCGTTTCGGAGAGGAGCAGGGTCCTGATCTGTTCGGTGGGCGACGGCGCGTTCTCGGCGTGGTCGAGGCGGATGTAGACGGGGCAGAAACCATTGGCGCGCAGCCGGGGGAAGACGCCGGCCTGGAGGAGAGAGGATTTTCCGAGGCCGGACTGGCCGAAGAGGACGACGAGCGCACGCAGCCGGGCGAGTTGGGTGAGGTCGTCGATCTCGTCGTCGCGCCCGTGAAAATACGCGCCCTGATCCTCGGTGAACGGAGCGAGCCCCGGCCACGGATTGTCGCGGTCGATGGCGGAGGAGGAGATTGGGGGCGAAGGGTTCAACGGAAGGAGGAGGAAGCTGGAACGCTAATCTACGCTAATAGTCGCTAATTCAGATTAGCGGAGATTAGCGCGGATTAGCGTTCCCCAAATTCAGGGGTATCTTTGATTTGGTGAAATCTGTGGCTAAAAATTCAGGGGGTTTTGCTGCCTACTATTTCCTTCAACCTCGCCGCCACTTCGGGCGTGACCAGGCCGCCTGGGAGCCGCGTCCAATGCGTTTTTAGAAACTGCTCGGGCACGAGCGCGCCTTTCTCCGGCGTGTCGTCGATGCACACGGGCAGGATGAAACGCGCGCCGGCGACCATGCCCTCGGTGCGGTCCACCGCCCAGTTCCACTCGCGGCGGAACCAGCCTTCGAAGCGGCGCTGGGTGGTGGCGGAGATGACGGGGATGAAATAGCCGCACCGCGCGATGTTGCCGCGGATCTTGCGCGCGAAGTCGTCGCCGCTGTCGAGCTGCTGCAGATCGAACCACGCGTTGATGCCGGCGGCATCCAATCCCGCCTTCAATTGCTGCACCGCGGCGAGATCCTCGCGGGCGTAGCTGATGAAAACCGCCTGATCGGCCATTTCTCTTTCGGGTGATCGATAACGTTCGGACCCGGCGCTAGCCGGATAAGTCGCAGCCGCTGCGGCTGAGACTGCTGAGACCGGACCGCGCCGCGCCATCCAGCGACGGTGCAATTCGTCGACAAAGGCCTCCGCCCCGCCGGCGAAAAGCCGCGTGCGGCTGCTGACTTCTTGCAGGAAAAACACCAGTCCCGGCTCATCTCCGGCGCGCGCATAAGCGAGCACTTCACCGACATCGCGCGGATCGGAGAGCCGGCGACGCTTGGCCAGCCGGAGGAAGAGGCGCGTCAGCCAGTCGGAGAAACCGCCGCCGATCAGGAGCAGGTGGTTTTGCTCGAGTTCGTTGAACAGTTTCTGCGGCGTGTAGTGGGCGGTCTGGAGCGCGCAGACGCACTCGAGCACATCTTCGTCGGAGATCACATAGGTCGGCGAGGCGGAGAGCCGGCCCATCAAATGATAGACGAGCGGGCGCGGGAGTTTTTCGCGCGTGGACGGCAGATCGACGAGCTTGCTCGGGGCGTAAGCGACGACGTCCGTGTTTTTCGTGCCTGCGAAGCGCGCGAGATTGAGCGCCTCCTCCAGCAGCGAATCGAAGGTGGTGCTGAGGTAGAGATCAAAGTCGGTGATCTCGGCGAGTTTCACCAGCGCGGCGGGCGGCGCGAACGTGGTCTCGCGCATGATCGTGCGGATGCGCGCATACAGATCCTCGCGGCGGCCGCGGGCGGAGAGGTGGCGCACGACGACATCGTTCAGCGTCGGTGGGCTTCGTTCGCCCGGCCTGCCAGCCGTAGGCTCGGCGAAGGCTGGTTGATTGAGGCGGGCCGCCAGGGAACGCGCGAGCCACGTGTAGAGATTTTCGGGGCCGGCCTGCCCTGAGCTTGTCGAACCCGTCGAAGGGGCGTCGGTTTGGACGAGGCAGAGTTCGGGGCCGATGATCGGGATGACGCGCTTTTCCTCGATGTAGTTGAGGAGGTCCTCCCAGACGTCGTCGTCGAACGCGGCGACGGCGGAGGTGGGGGATTCGGCGGTGAGGGACGACATCGGGCGAGGTGGGCGGGACGCAGGCTGAGGCGGAACGCTCAACACTGAACGGGCAACGTTCAACGCTTAACTCTCAACGCTCAAGTTTCGGTTCAACCACGAATGGACACGAATCGACACGAATGAAAACGGGTGCGCGCCGACGCTCGGGAAACAGCCACTGGATGGTTGCCCAGAATCGGCGTGCGATGCGGTGCGCGGCTTGCTCTGAAATTCGTGTTTCTTCGTTGTCCATTCGCGGTTTCTTGTCTGCCGCACGACGACGTCGAGCATCCGCGCTCTCCGCCGACCAGCATGGAGGCAAAAAAATGTGGGGTAAAAAATCCAAGCGCGATGCCGGCATCTTTTACCCGCCATCTTTTTGCCAAGATGATTGGCGGTTTGGGCTCAAGCCCCAACCAGGCCGGCGGATTGGGGTTTCATTCCCCTGCCACCCATTCCTCTGCCCTGGGATTGGTCCCGGTCCCTGGTTTTGGCCTCCCGCAGATTCAGAAAGACCGCAGAGGGCCGGATTCCGGGGTTTGCATCTGTGGCCTTTCTGAATCTGTGGGAGGACCATTGACTCCGCCGAGACGGGACAAACACGCCGAGAATCCCAATGGCATTTTATTCCCCGGCCACCCATTCCTCTGCCCTGGGATTGGTCCTGGTCCCTGGTTGTTCCGCGCCCCCAAGCTCACCGCGATGCGACATACGGCTCGATCGGCCGGAAGTTCGGTCGCGTGCACGCGGCATCGCGCTGCGCCGGTTCCGCGAACAGATACACCGCGTAGCCGCCAAAGCCGCCGCCGCAATATTTCCACGCGAGCGCGCCCGGCACGGGGAGGTTGGCCGCCGGATCGCCCGGCAACGGCGCCATGCCCTCCGCGCGCTGCACGGCATACGACTGCCGCACGGCCTCCGCGATGCCCGCGAGATCGTTGCGCCACGCGGCCTCGCGCCCCGTCGCGCCCGCGTGCGCAATCGCATCGTAGTCGCGCGCACCACTCACAATACCCGGCGTATCGTGCGGCGTGCCGGTCCACAGCAACGCCATCCGGCCCCGCAGGAATTCCCCGTTCGTCTTCAGCTCGAGCACCGGACGCGGACCGCTGCGCCAGACGCACAAACCGGTCTCCGCGACCACCGCTGGATCCTGCCAGCCGACGCCCAGATCGAGTTCGGACCCGATCCCATCCCGGCCGTTGAGGAGCGCCCAGGCGCCCGAGCCGCCGAGCCCGGCGTTGCGTTCATAGGGCCAGTCGCGCAGCGAGACCACGGGCGAAATCGCGCAATTCACGATAAACGTGCCCGGCCGTGCCAGCCGCGGCACGTCGAGCCAGCCGCCGCCGAAATCCACGCGCAACGGCGCGACCTCGGGCGCCCGGATGAAGCGCACGATTTGCGTCGTCGAGATGGGCGGAAACTGCGGTGGCGTCTTCGGCATCACGACATAGCGCGCGCCCACCTCGGCACAGAGCGACCGTTTCAGCGGGCCGTATTTGTCATCCTCGGTCACGGCCAGAATGTCGGGCCGCAGCCGCAGGAACGGCTCCTTGAAATCGATGCCCTCGTCGTGCCCGGTGCCCATGACGACGTCATCCACCATCTCGAGCCCGGCCAGGAGGGCGCGCTTGTGTTCATCGGGCAGTGAACTGCGCCGCTGCTTGTGGAGCCAGAGCACGTCGTTCGACGCAAAACACACGGTCAGGTGATCACCGAGGGCGCGCGCCTCGCGAAAGAACTGCACGTGGCCCGCGTGGAGAATATCGTAACAACCGGAGACAAAGACGCGGATCATGGGTGGTGGTGGCCGGCAGGCTCGGGGGCGTAGCTCGGGAATACTGCCCCGCGCGGCACCGAAGGGAAACCGCCCGCCAGGCAAAACCCCCGGTGACGGCGTGGGCGAGTCGACGAACCCGCCCCAAGGTATTCAGATTGCCAAAAGACTCCGCACGGAAATGTCTTCATCGACATCTTCCCAGTGAATTCCGACGCCATGACCAATGAGACGCCAGTTGGCGCGTTGCGCGGGTGAAGCGCGCAGCAGGCGCGGAAACCATTCGAGGGGCGCCGAAACGCGGCGCGCGTCGGCGAGGGTGACGACGAGTTCGTGGTCCGTAAAGGAAACGTCCACGACATCTGCCATCGGCTAACTGGCTAAAGTGCTCATCCCAAGTAACGATAAATGATTCGCGATGCTGCTCAATCAGATTGTGCAGTTCGCGGAGTTCCGAACTCCGGAAGCCACGCGAATCGGATAGTGCAATGGGAGTCAGCCAGAACTTGGCGTAGCGCCCGGCCTGCTCGACGTGAATATGGTGAGGCTCCGTGCCCTCGCGACTGAAGAAGAAAAAGCGGTATCCATGGATCCGAAGCACCTCTGGCATGGGCGCATCGTATCGAGGAAGGGTATTCAAGCAAGACTACGGACCAGCGACCGACCCGCAGGAGGCAGCCAATGGAGTACAAGACTCCGCGACCAAGGTCCGCGCGAGCATCGGCACGCTCAAGGCTTACGTTCTTCCGGCTTAATAATCTCAAAAAGTCGCGGAAGTCGCGCGGTATCGGGATCATAATTCCGGTGGTTCATCTGCCGCCAGAGTTCCAGGGTGGCCAGGCGCTGCCGCGGCGTCATGGATCTCCACGCCTTTTGGTCCTGCTCCTCTGCTTCGGCGAACGAGCGGGCGATGGTGATCTGGCGGACCAGTTTGGTTTGATTGAACAGGCGGCGGGCCATCGGCAAGACGGGAAGATACGGGTTGAAGCGACCCAGCGGCAAGGTCCGACTCGGGTTTCGTCGCCGTCCGTTTTTCCGTGTCTTCGGCCGGGCGGCCCGGCACGGTGGTGCCCGCGTGACTCCCGCCGACTTTATCAACCGCCATCCCGGCGAACTCCTCAGCCGTCTCCAGCAGCTCGTCGGCGTCTCGACGATCAACCCCCCCGGCGAGAACTACGACCAGATCACCGCCTGGCTCACCGCCGAACTCGAGGCCCTCGGCCTCCAGGCGCGCCGCCTCGCCATTCCGGCCAAGCGTCTGCGCGCCGTGCTGCCGCCCGGGCAGCACGCCTATCCCCGCTTTAACGTCCTCGGCAAACTCGCCACTCCCGGCGCACGAAAGACGATCCACTTCAACGCGCACTACGATGTCGTGCCCGTCTCCGGCAAATGGAAACACGGCAGCCCCTTCAGCGGCGCTCTCGCCGGCGGTTGGATTTACGGCCGCGGCACCGCCGACATGAAGGGGTCCATCGCCAGCCTGCTGCTGGCGGTCCGCGCCCTTCGCGCCACCCGGACGAGCCCTAAGCTGAATCTCGAGATTTCGTTCACCGCCGACGAGGAAACCGACTCCGCGCTCGGCACCGGCTGGCTGGTCCAAAACGCCCCCATCCGCCCCGACTACGCCGTCGTGATGGAAGGTGGCGAGGGCCGGACTGTCTGCTGCGGTCACAACGGCACGCTCTGGCTCGAAGTCGAGGTCCACGGCCGGCCCGCCCACGGCTCGACGCCCCACAAAGGGATCAA
This sequence comes from Opitutaceae bacterium, assembly GCA_005792355.1. Classification (GTDB taxonomy): domain Bacteria; phylum Verrucomicrobiota; class Verrucomicrobiia; order Opitutales; family Opitutaceae; genus ER46. The sequence goes on along the minus strand of SXSC01000269.1, from coordinate 21,801 downwards.
TGCCCTCGAGAAGATGGCTGCGCTCATCCGCGCCCTCGACGACTACAAACTCACACTCGCGCAGCGACCCTGGCAGACCCCCGAGGGGAAGAACCAATATCCCACGGTGAACCTCGGCGGCGTTTTCCACTGCGGCGAAGGCGCCAAAATCAACACCGTGCCCGCGCACGCCAGTTTCACGATCGACCGCCGCGTCCTGCCGCGCGAGAGCCACGCGGCCGCCGAGCGCGAATTGCGGGCGGTCCTCGCCGCCGCCGCGCGGAAAATTCCGCAGTGCCGGATCTCCGTGCGCAAGGTCTCCGAGAATTTTTCCTGTTACTCGGAGCCGACGCACCCGTTCTTCGCCGCGATGGCCGGCTGCGTGACGCGGGTGCGGAAGGAGCAGACGCGGTTCAACGTGTCGACGGGTTTTAACGACATGCATTTTTTCTCGCACCACCTGAAAATCCCGACACTGGGCTACGGTCCCGGCGGCGAGGACTACCACGCCGTCAACGAGCGCGCGGCGGTGAGGGAATTGCTCGCCAGCGCGAAAATCTACGCGGAGTTGCTGACGACGTTCGCGGGGTGAGCCGGTCGGCGGCGGCTAAGATTTCAGCCCCTGGCGGATCATCGCCACCGCGATGGCGGCGAGCAGCATGGAGATGATCTTGGAGATGGCGCGCATGCCGGTCGCGCCGATCAGCCGGCCGAGGCGATCGCTGTAGGCCAGCGCGAGCACGATGATCGCCAGATTGGCGACGAGAGCCGTCAGCGCGATCACCAGGCCCAGCGTCTGGGACACCAACAGCAGGGTCGCAATCAGCGCCGGTCCCGCGATCAGCGGCATGCCGAGCGGCACCACGCCGAAATCATCCGGAAGCTTTTCCGGTTCCGCGACCGACTGGACGAGATCGCGGGCCGCGAGGATGAAGAGAATCAAGCCGCCCGCGATTTGGAAGTCCCCCGCCGAGATCCCCAGCGCCCGAAACATGCTCGAGCCGAGAAACAGGAAAAGGAGCGCCACGCCGCCGCCGGTGATTGTCGCCTGCCGGGCGATCCGCTGTCGCTGCGCCGGCGCCACCCCCTGCCCCAGCCCCAGAAAAATTGCCGCCAGCCCGATCGGGTCGATGGCGACGAACATCGGGATGAAGGCCTGCACAAACTTGGTGAACCACTCTGGCATGGCAGCCACGTTGTCCGCCGAATGCCCGCGCGTCGAGCCTGCGGGATCTGGTCGGGCGTGCCTTTTACCAATGAAAGCGAAATCACTGAAAGGTGGAACCCGATGTCCTCATCGGGTTTTGAACCGTGCGCTCTTAAATCAGCCCGATGAGGACATCGGGCTCCACCTCTCATTGAATCGTTACTGGCCCGTTATTTGTCAGGCGCACCGCGCAGCGGGGCGCCTTTCGCCCTTGTTTCGCCGGCGCCCGCCCGACAACGTGGCCGCCTCACTTTACCGACCGCCATGAAAATCAACACCAGCCTCACGCCCGCGAAACTCAGAAAAAAAACCGCCCGCGTCTTCGAACTCGCCGGCCGGAAAATCCGCGCGATCGACGCGTCCTGGGACTCCGCCAAGGGCACGCCGGTGTTCACCTGGAAAGGGAAGTACACCTCGCGCGGCTGGACCGAGTGGACGCAGGGTTTCCAATTTGGCATGGCGTTCCTGCACTTCGACGCCACGGGCGACGAGGAGATGCTCCAGCTCGGTCGCGCGAAGACGGTGAAATACATGGCGTCGCACGTCTCGCACGTCGGGGTGCACGACCATGGTTTCAACAACGTCTCCACCTACGGCAATCTGCGGCGGCTCATCCTCGAGGGCAAAATCGCGAAGGAACAGGGCGAGCTCGACTACACCGAGATCGCGTTGAAGGCCTCGGGCGCGGTGCAGGCGGCGCGCTACGTGAAGACGGCCTACACGCAGCCATGGTCGCCGGTGGCGGGCGCGGCGGGCGTGGTCCCCGGCGGCTACGTCTACTCGTTCAACGGGCCGCAGTCGCTCTTCTCCGACACGATTCGCTCGATGCGCTCGCTCGTCGTCGCGCACCAGCTCGGCCACGTGCTGATGGGCGAAGGCGACAAACCGATCAACCTGCTGCATCGCGCCGTGGAACACGCCGCCACGACGGCGCGGTTCAATGTCTTCTTCGGCCAGGGGCGCGACTGCTACGATGTGCGCGGCCGGGTGGCGCACGAGGGTGTCTTCAATCGCAACGACGGGCAGTTCCGCTGCTCGAGCACCCAGCAGGGTTACTCGCCCTTCACGACCTGGACGCGCGGCGCCGCGTGGCTCATCTGCGGCTATGCGGAGCAGCTGGAGTACCTCGACACGGTGAAGGGCACGGACCTCGACGCGATGGGCGGCCGGCGGGCCGTGACCGATCTGTTTCTGGAGACGGCGCGGGCCACCAGCGATTATTACATCGACGGCTATTCCTCGAAGGACGGCGTGCCGTATTGGGACAGCATGGCGCTGAATACCCACAAACTCGGCGACATCACGAAAAAGAACGCCGATCCCTTCAACGCCCACGAGCCGGTCGACAGCTCCGCCGCCGCGATCGCCGCGCAGGGATTCCTGCGGCTCGGCACCTACCTCACCGCCAAGGGGCAAAAGGCCGCCGGCAGCAAATATTTCCAGGCCGGGCTCACCATCGCCAACACGCTCTTTGACGAACCCTATCTGGCGACGGAGAAAAAACATCAGGGGCTGCTGCTCCACAGTGTCTATCACCGCCCCAACGGCTGGGACTACGTGCCGCGCGGCCGTCAGGTTCCCTGCGGTGAAGCCTGCATGTGGGGCGACTATCACGCCGTGGAGCTGGCGCTGCTCATCCAGCGGCTGGCGCAGGGCAAGTACTACACGTTTTTCTAACCCATCGTTCTCGTTCCTCGTAATCGTTTCCGTTCGTCCGGTGTCTTGCCCGACAGGGAGAAAGATCAAAAGAACGAGGAACGAGAACGATTCCATTCCTCCGCCTCTTGCCCACACCGCTCCTCTACGAATCCCACTGCCACACGCCGCTCTGCAAACACGCGATCGGCTCGCCGTCCGAGTACGCCGCCGTGGCGGAGCAGCGCGGCCTGAAGGGCCTCATCGTGACGTGCCACGCCCCGCTGCCCGACGGGCTCGGGATCGACCACCGCATGGCCCCGGAGGAATACGACGAGTATGTCGAGCTCGTCGCGCGGACCCGCGAGGAATTCGCCGGCCGGGTCGATGTGCGGCTCGGGCTCGAGAGCGACTACTTCCCGGGCATCGAGGCCTGGGCGGAGGAACTCCACGCGCGCGTGCCGCTGCACCACGTGCTTGGCTCCGTGCACATGCAGGTGGGGCATTACAAAGCGCGCTACTTCACCGGCGATTTCTTCGCGTACCAACAGCTCTACTTCGAGCACCTCGCCGAATCGGCCGAGACCCGGCTCTTCGACACGCTCGCCCATCCCGATCTCGTGAAAAACGAGGCCCCGCACGCGTGGCGGTTTTCGCGGATTCAGCCGCACATCGAGCGCGCGCTTGACCGCATCGCCGCGACGGGCGTCGCGATGGAACTCAACACCAGTGGTCTGCACAAGGCGGTGCCCGAGATGAATCCCGGTCCGCCCACGCTCGCGCTCATCCGGGAACGCGGCATTCCGATCGTGCTCGGCGCCGACGCCCACCGCCCGGCCCGCGTGGCCGGCCACTACGAACAGGCCCTGCGCCTGCTCGACGAACTCGGTTTCGAGAACGTGAGCTACTTTCTGGACCGCCGCCGCTCCGAGGTGCCGATTGCCGCCGCGCTGGCCTCCCTCCGCGAACTGCCCGTGGCCGTCGCCCAGCCGGTGCGGTCGTAAATTTTCGGTGCCCTCCGCCAACGAAACCGCCCGGCGAGCAAGCAACCCAATGGGCTACTTGCTCGCCGGGCTTGCGCGGCCACTCCCCACCCGGTTGCCTGCGCGGGCTGCATGACTCCCGCGCCCGTCAACCTGTACGATCTCACCCGCGAACAACTGCACCGGCAGTTCGCGCGCTGGGAATTTTCGCCCGTGCACGCGGCGCGACTGTGGAATTATCTCTATCTCGAACTCGCCCCCGCCTGTTCCGCGGAGTCGATGCCCGAGCTGCCGCCAAAAGTCCGCGCGCGACTCCTCGCGGAGACGACCGTCGGCGTGCTGCCCACCGCGCTCGAGACGGATTCCGCCGATGGTTTCACGCGCAAATATCTGCTCCGCCTCGCCGACGGCGAACGGATCGAAACGGTGCTGATGCGTTTCACGGGGCGCGTCACGGCGTGCATCAGTTCGCAGGTGGGCTGCGCGATGGGCTGCGTCTTCTGCGCCACGGGCCAGATGGGCTACACCCGCCACCTCACGGCGGGTGAAATCGTGGCCCAGGCCGTGCACGTCGCCCGTGCGCTGCGTACCCCCTTCACGGGCTCCGCTTCGGCAAAGTGTCACGTAATAAGTGACACTCCGACGGGCTCCCAGAGGAGAAACGAAGAAGAGTGTCACGTATTACGTGACACTCCCGCCAGGCCTCGCCTGCGCAATGTCGTGCTGATGGGCATGGGGGAGCCGCTGCACAACTACGACGCGGTCATGCACGCGATCGACATCCTGCGCGACTCCAGCGGCCTCGCGCTCGCCGGCGAGCGGATCACGCTGAGCACCGTGGGCGTGGTGCCGGGCATCCTCCGGCTGGCGGCGGAACAGCGCCCGCTGCACCTCGCCGTGTCGCTGCACGCGGCGACGCAGGCGGAACGCGCCGCGCTCGTGCCCGTCGCGAAAAAATGGCCGCTCGACGAACTCATGGCCGCGTGCCGCACCTACAGCGGGTCGACGGGGCGTCGGATTTTTTACGAATGGACGTTGATCGAGGGGAAAAACGACTCGCCGGAACACGCGCGCGCAGTCGGAGCCCTGCTCCGCGGACAACCGGCCCAGGTGAACCTGATCCCGCTGAATCCAACTTCCGGTTACAACGGCGCGCCGACGCACAGCGCGGCCGCCCGGACCTTCCAGCAGATCCTCGCCACCGAGTTCAAACTCCCGAGCACCGTCCGGCAGCGGCGCGGCATCGACATCGGCGCGGGCTGCGGGCAGCTGGCGGTAGGGCCGGCGCGCCCCTGAGGCCCGGGCCGGGCCCGCCGCGGCGGGGGACAAGTCCGCGAATTGGCGGGTGGGAGGGGTTGCGGTGTCCGGCTACGCGAGCAGGCGTTCGCAGAGTGCGATCAAGCGGGCCCGCAACGGTTCGCCGCGGGCGGCGAAGGCCCGCTGGTGCGTTTCGTAGTCAGCGCGGCCGGCGGGCGTTTCGATCGCGAGGGGCTCGAAGCCGAGGCCGCGCAAATCGTAGGGGCTCGCGCGCATGTCGATCGCGCGAATTTCGCGCGCCAGGTCGAAGCAGTCGGCGATCAGTTCGGCCGGGGAGAACGGCGCGAGTTTGAAGGCCCACTTGTAGAGATCCATGTTGGCGTGCAGGCAGCCGCGCTGCTCGACCCGGGCGGCGTCGGCCCGCGTGGGCTGGAGCTTGTTGAGCGGGCGCGCGGGCGCGGTGAAGAAACGAAATGCGTCGAAGTGCGAGCACGTGATCGGCGCGGCCTCGACGATTTGGGCGAGTTTCCCGGGCGGGAAGCGCAACGGCCACGCGTTGTGCCGCACCGCTTCCGGTGTCTGCCGGTAAACCATCGCCCATTCGTGCAGGCCGAAGCAGCCAAAGTAGGCCGGGCGGGTCTGCATCGCCGTCAGCACGCCGTGCAACCAGCGGACAAACTCGCGACGAGGCGCGGAGAGCGTGAGAACATCGAGCGCCACGAGGGGCGCGGGCGGAGCCGGAAGCTCCGGCCGGCCGGGAGCGCCCGCCGCCGCCCCCGGGATTTCGCGATATTCCGGCCAGCGGAGAAATTCGCGCGCGCCGTCGCCGGCGAGAATCAGGTCCGGCCCCGGGTGCCAGCGCCGCAACCAGGCCGGCCGAAACGCATAGTACGTGAAGAGAAAATCGTACACCGGGTGTAGCTCTCCGCGAGCCGCGCGGGCTTGGTGCGGATCGGTCCAGGCCCGCACGCGCGCCTCGTGGGCCGACTGGCGGGCGCGCCAGTCGGTCTGGTCCAGGACGGTGCGAACGGAAAGTGAGACGTCTGCCGGCACGCGGATTGCAGGCTGCCCGTCGGTGGAATCCCCGGCCTTCATCCGCGCTGAATCTTCGCCCGAAGCGGGAGAGCTTCCATCAGGCGCGCGCCAGCAGCCGGCGCACCCCCTCGATCGGCGCGCCCCCGACCGGGGCGAACGCGAGGGGGGAGTTCGTGGAGAGCAGGGCGACGACCACGGGGTGCGTGAGAATCGGGCCGCTCACGCCGGCGGGCAAGGTGTCGAGCGCGGTCCCGGGGAAGAGTTTCGCGGCGACGCGCACCGCCAGCCCGACGAGTTCACCGGCCGACTCGACGACGAGTTGGTGCGCGGTGAGGTCGCCTTCGCTGGCGAGCCGGAGGAGGGCGGGCGCAAGTCCGGCAATCTGACGGTTGGGATCGGCGTGGGCATAAAAAAAACGGGTGATCGCGGCGGCGTCGGCCGACTCGCCCAGCCGGGTGTGATCGCGCACGATTTGCCCGAGGCGGGTGGGCGGAGACCAGCCCTGCAACTCCAGCAGCGCGCGGCCGATGGCGCGGCGGCCGAGGTCGTATCCGCTTCCTGGATCGCCAAAACGCCAGCCGATGCCACCAGCGTAGTGGACCGCGCCGTCGGGCCCGCGGGCGGCAACGAAGGAGCCCGTGCCGCCGTGCAACACGAGTCCGGGGCGGCCGAGGGTGGCGAGTTCGAGCACGGGGTGGGAGTCGTCCGCGGTGAACACCTGGCCAAAATCCGTGAGGGTGGCCGCGGTCTCGCGCCAGAAGGCGCGGTTGCCGGCCGAGTAAAGGTGCGTGTGGGTAATCCGGGCGCCGGCGGTCCGGCTCCGGGCCTGTTCGCGCAGCGCGCAAAGCGCATCGGTCACGATGAGGCGCGCCTGCTCCGGGCCGGCCACGTTGGGATTGCTGCCGGGGGCGAGGTGGCGCGCGACGATCTCGCCGCGGTCATCGAGCAGGATGCACTCGGTCTTGGTGCCGCCGCCGTCGACGCCGATGCGAAAGAAATTGCCCACGGAACACACGGAATACACGGAACCCGGGCGGGCGGAATTCAATTCTCCGTCATTTCCACGAATTCCGCGGGCCAGCCTCAGGCGAGCTGCTTGCTCAGACGGAACTTGTACTTCTCGCCCACCGCGCGGTTGTGCTCGATCGAACCGGGAAGGTTCTGGCTCCGCAGCACCGGCAGCTCGTGGCCGTTTTCGTGGAGCCATTCCATGGTCGAAATCATCAGCCAGTTGAGCAGCGAACCGCCGATGAACGTGCTGGTGGGGCCGGTCGAGACGCGATCGGTGACCGGCATGATCGCGTCGCCGGGCACACCGCCATTGTCGAGGGTGTAGTCGGCGAGGGTGTGGAGATTCTGGCCGCCGGGGTGCACGGTTTTGATGGTCGTCGACATGGCGAGGGAGCAGAGCCCGACGACGACGCAGCCTTTCTTCTTCGCGTGGAGGGCGACTTCGAGCGGCGAGGAGTTCTTGCCGGAGTTGGAAATGACAATGACCACCTCGCCCGCGCGGAGTTCGTATTGGCGGTCGTAGCGCTCGACGAGCCTGGTGCCGTAGCCGACGAGATTTTCGATAAAGCCGGCGGTGGGGTCGTTGATGCTGGTGAGGCAGACGAGTCCTCCGGCGCGACCGACGATTTCGCGGGCGATGATCTCGCTGTGGCCGGAGCCGAAGGTGTGGATCACCTCGCCACGGGCCACGGAGGCGCCGAGGATTGGCGCGAGTTGCGCGAGGGTGGCGGCGTTTTTCTCGCGCGCGCGCGCGAGCATCTCGAGGGTGCGGTGGTAGTAGGAGTCGGCGAGGGGAGTCATGGCGGAAGAGAGGGAAACGGAGCGAGGGCGGGCGAGAGACTGCATTAGGAATCCGGTCGGGCGGGGTGGGCAATGCCGGAAACGTCCGCGCTCAAATCGGCCCGATGGGGACCCAGCCTCCGCGCACGCCGATGGCGGGCCGCGCAGCGGGCTCCACCCTTCATGGAATTGTTACGGCGGAGGCCCGGCGCACGGCTGGGCGGAGATGGCGTGCCCGACCCGCGGCGGGCTTGCGGGGGCGGGATGACGGCGTAGGGTCACGGCCATGATTCGTGGCATCGATCACATCAACATTGTGGTGGCCGACCTGGGGCGGTCGCTGCGGTTTTATTGCGACGTGCTCGGGTTCAAGCCGACGCACGACGTGCACCTCGAGGGCGGGTGGATCGATCGCATCGTGGGGTTGAACGGCGTGAAGGCGCGGGCGGTCTTCATCGTCGCGCCGGCGGGCGAACCGCGGATCGAGTTGCTGTGCTACGCCGCACCGCCGGGCGTGGCGCCTGGCGAGAATTCCCGCGCCAACACGATCGGCCTCCGCCACCTCGCGCTGCGCGTGGATGACCTGGCGGCGACGGTGGCGAAGCTCCGCGCCGCGGGCGTGACCTTGTTCAGCGAGCCCGTCCGCGTGCCGGGTGGGATTGTGAAATTCGCCGCGGGCGACAAGACGCTCGTGTATTTTCTCGATCCCGACGGCGTGATCCTGGAGCTGGCGGAGTACCGGTGATTCGCACGGAAAAACCCGGGCGAGACTTCGGCTTGACCTGGCGCGCTCGTTTCCGCCTCGTGGGGGCCACTCCATCTCTCCCCCCTAAAATGAAACGCCTCCTGCCCTCCACCCTCCTCGCCCTGAATTTGCTGTTGTTGCCGTCGCTGTCCGCGGCCGAAACCAAATCGGCGCCGCCTTCCGCCGGAAAATCGTCGGCGAAACCGACGATCGCCGGTGAATATTCCGGCAATTACAAGGGGAGCAACGAGACCACCGGCGCCTTGCGGATCAAGATCAAGGCGGACGGTGCCGACTGGATCGCCGAATCCATGTTTACGTTTGAAGGCACCGAAGTCCCGACGAAGATGAAGTCGATCAAGGTCGAAGGTTCAAAGGTGGAGATTGTTTTTGGCTGGGAGGTCCAGGGCACCGCGGCCCAGAGCAAGCTCAACGGGGAGTGGGACGGCACCAAGATTGAGGGAAAGTATGAAAGCAGCTCTGCCGAAGGCGCCGCCCAGGGGACGTGGAGTGTAACGCGGGCCTGAGCACGCGGCGGTCGACGATCTCGGGCGGCTCCGCTCCCGCGAAACCACGGCTCACGGTGGCCGAGCGAATGGAAGGAAACTGGATCTTGAGAGGGTCCCTGAGGGCTGCGGGGAAAGGTTGCTGTGGCGCGTCACGATATTCTCGGAAGGTTGTTTCAGGATAAATTCGGCGGCCAGGTTTGCGCGAGTTGATGGTCGGGTGGTTGGTCCAGCCACCGATTGAAATACCTGACCTCCCACAGACTCAGAAAGGCCACCGGTGCTGAGTCAGATGACCGGGATGAAGAAATGACGAAAACGCCGACCGAGGCATGCCTCGAGGCAATCCGCGAAGCGGAAAGCCGGAATTGGTGCGTGAAGCCCTCCGCGCTGTGCCCGCATCTTCATCCGGCCTTTGGAGCCAGACGATCAGTGAGAAAGATACCGCACCGAGACTCATGAATTCCTACAACGGCTACGCGTCGCAAGAACGGGAAAAGAAGCTACGCGCTTCCCACAAGATTTTCCCGCATCGGAGTCACCCGTACGATCGAGGTCCGTGCCAGCTTTGTTTCGACTCACTCTGCTGGCCGCGCGCCGCCCGCCCCGCCGCGAAACGCGCTCGGCGTCTGCCCCGTCTCGCGCTTGAAAACCACGCTGAGATACTCGCTGTGCTCGAAACCCGTGCGCTCCGCCACCAGGTAGAGCGGCAAGTCCGTCTCTGCCAGAAGCTGCTTCACGCGGCCGAGCCGAACCTGCAGAATCTCCTCGCGAGGCGTGCGCCCGATCAGCTTTTGGAAGCGTTGTTCCAACACCCGGCGCGAGAGGGGCACCACGCGCAGGACGTCGCTCATCGCGATGCCTTCGCTCGCATGTTCGCGGATGAACTGCACGACCCTTGCCACCTCGCGGTCGTCGACCGCCAACACCTCCGTCGACCGCCGCGCCGCCACGCCGAGCGGCGGGATGAGGTGCGCCACCGGTCGCACCGCCTTCCCGGCCATCTGCCGATCCAGCAACGCCGCCGCCTCGTAGCCGGCCCGGTGGGCATCGGGGATGACACTGGTCAGCGGCGGCGAAGCCAGTTCGCACAACAACGTGTCATTATCCACTCCGATCACCGCCACGTCGCCGGGCACCGCCAAGCCAGCGCTGCGGCACGCATCGAGCACCTGCTGCCCGCGGAGATCGTAACAGGCAAAGATTCCGATCGGCTTTGGCAGCGCCACCAGCCACCGTCGCAGCGCCGCCGCCTCCGCGGCGACATCGCCACCCGCCGCTGTCGGTTCGAAAACATTCACTCTCCGAGCTGCCGCCTCGATTCCCGCCTGAAACTGTTCTCCCCGCCACGTCGACCAGTTGAACCGCGCGTCGCCACAGAAACCAAAATGTTTGAACCCGCGCTCCAGCAAATGCTCCGCCGCGAGCCGCGCGATCTGAGCGTCGTCCGTTTCCACCCACGGCAGTTCCGGCACGAGTCGCGCCGCACTCAGATCCACCGCGGGCACGCCCGCGCGCCGGACCGCGCGCGCGATCCGCGGCGTCTCGATTCGCGCAATGATCCCGTCGCCGTGCCAGTTTTCCAGCCACGCCGGCGGATCGTCGCCGCGACCTTGCTCCATGAGGTGAAACGCCCACGGTCGGTGCTCGCGGATGTAGTGCACCACACCCTGCAAAAGCCCGCGGGCATACGCGTTGGACGTCTCAATCAACAGCGCGACCTGCCGTCGTTGCACGGCCACTTGCTTGCGCTGCGTTGGGGGCATACCACGACCATTTGCCCTCCGCGCAAAAAATCAACATCGCCCTTCGCCATTTCATCCCCCCAATCTGTGAGCGGCGGTTAAAAAACTCATTCTTTTTACCTGAAGTCTCATGGCTTCCGGGGGGGCGAAAAGGGCATACTCTCTCCACGCCCGCGCTCTCTCCCCCCAGGTTTTCCGTTCCGCCCCAGCTCGCGCAATTGCGCCCAACCCCGCCCCATGAAAATTCCCTGCCCCGCCCCTCGATGCCCGTCCGCTTTCCCGGCGTTTCCTCGCCTCTTCCGTTGCTCATGCTTCAGCCGCCGAATTGCCCCTGGATTCCCGCAGTCCACGGTCAGGCGCCCGGGCCTGCTGGCGTTGGCCGGCCTCGCGCTGCCGGTTTTCGCCCAAACCACCCCGCCGGCTCCCGCTCCGACGGGCGCGAACAAGGGCGGCGTGACCGTGATGTCCGAGTTCAAGATCCACGACAAAAAGCCCGTGCCGTTCACCGATGCCAACATGGACATCCCACGCGGCATCAATGACGTCCAAGCCTACTACGTCATCGGGCGCGAGGAACTCGAGAACACCGGGAAGAACGAGCTCGACGAGATCCTCCGCGACAGCCTCACGCAGAACACCGTCGTCGAGACCAACGCCCAGATCGACCCGAGCGCGCTCACGAATCAGCTCGGCTCCACCAGTTCGATCAACCTCCGCGGCCTCGGCGCCTCGCAAACGCTGATTCTGATCAACGGCATGCGCACCTCCAACTTTGCCAATCGCGGCGCGACGTTTCAGCCCGACGTCAACGGCATCCCGCTCGCCGCGATCGACCGCGTCGAGGTGCTCCCCGGCAGCGCCTCCGCGATCTACGGCGGCACCGCCGTCGGCGGCGTGGTCAACGTCATCCTCAAGCGCAACTACACCGGCGGCCAGGTCAGCGCCTCCTACCAGAACACGTTCGATACCGACGCGCCGATCCGCACGCTCAGCGCGATCTACGGTTTCTCCGTCGGCCGGCGCACGCACGTCACCGTCAGCGGCAGCACCAGCGACGGGAAGCCGCTCCGGATGAAGAACCGCCCGTTTCTCGAGCAGAATTTCAAGCGCGCCGTGGCCAACAGCCCCGGCACGTTCTACTCCACCACGACGACCTTCAACAGCGGCGCCACCCCCAACATCGTCCTGAACAACGCCGCCGTAAACGGCTTTGCCAACGCGCAGACCGCGACGCTCACGCTCAAGTCCACCGGCCAGCCGCTCGGCTCGCGCATCACGCACATCCCCTACGGCACTTCGCCTTCCACGCCGGCCGCCACCCTCGCCACCGGCCTCCTCGCCAACGCCGGTCGTTACAATCTCGATTTCGCTCCGAGCGCCTGGCGCGGCTACGAGAGCACCCTCGCCCACGTCCCCCGCAAGGAGGCGCTCATGGCCCGCGTGGACCATCAGTTCAACGCGAAGCTCAGTTTCTTCGCGGACTTTTCCTTCAACCGCAGCGAGACCCTCGACGCCAACTGGGTGCCGCTCGGCAACGGTGCCTATCAATTCGCCGTCCCCGGCAACGCCCCGACCAATCCTTTCCGCGAAAACGTCTTCGTCAGCTTCCCGCTCCCCCTCGATCAGGCGGCGCACAACGATGTCAGCAATCAGGTGGCCGGCGGAGTCGTCGGTGCGTTGCTCAAGCTCCCCGGCGACTGGCGCCTCGCCGCCGATGCCAACTACTCCGTCACCGCCCAGAAAGTCAGCTACGGCCTGATGAACCTGGCCAACAACACGACGTTCGGCGGCAATGCGCCGCAGCTCTGGACGGGCGCGATCAATCCCTTCGTCGACACGATCGCGAATCCCGCCGCCGTGACCCGCTATTACGGCGAGTGGACCGGCTACAACAAGGACACGATGTTGAACTACAACGTCCGCGCGTCCGGCCCGCTCTTTTCCCTCCCCGCCGGGCGCCCCGTGCTCACCGTCGGCACCGAGGTCTACACCGAGCGTCTGCCGCAAGCCTACGTCGGCGGCACATTCCCGCCCATCCCGCCCGCCACCGCCAATCCCACGAATCAGCACTCCTTCTTCACCGGCCAGCGCATCTCCACCTATGCCGCCCATGCCGAGCTCAGCATCCCCGTCATCTCCGGCGCCAACGAGAAGCGCTTCGTCCGCGGGCTCGAGTTCCAGATCGCCGCCCGCACGGAGCGTTTCGACGTCTACACCAATCCCAACGGCCGTGTGAACGTCTTTCCCGACTCCCCGCCGTTCCCCCGCATCACGCAGAGCGCCGCCATCAGCCGGCAGGACATCGCCAAACTCCACGCCACCAAGCCCACCTTCGGCCTGAAGTATCAGCCGTTCCAGACGCTCACTTTCCGCGCCTCGTATGCGACGGCGTTTCTTCCGCCGACCTTTGCCCAGCTCACGCAGCGCATCAACACCACCGGCCTCGACGCCGCCGCGCCGACCGCCATCTTCTTCGATCCCGTGACCAACACCAGCTACTCCTCGCTGAGCGTTGCCGGCAACAATCCCGGCCTCGGACCCGAGACGTCCAAGAACTGGTCCTACGGCGTCATCTTCGAGCCGCAAGGTGCCCTCAAGGATCTGCGCCTCAACCTCGAGTATTGGCGCATCGACAAGCAGGCCCTCATCCGAAACGTGAATAACGTCCAGCAGCTCGCCAACATGGGCGACCGCGCCCCCGCCGGCAGCATCCAGCGCAACGCGACCACCAAGGTCATCGAGCTCTTCACGTTCGCGAACTACAACGTCGGCGACGGCATGACCGACGGCTGGGACGCGTCCATCGACTACCGCAAGGCCACCCCGATCGGCCTGTTCGCCTTCCGCGGGCGCACCACGATCACGGACCACTTGAAGCTCCCGCCCGCCATCAGCTTTCCGGCGATCGAGTATCGCGATTTCCCCAACTCCGGCGGCGTGAACCGATCGAGGGTGACCGGCACCGTCAGTTGGTCGAGCGGACGCAACTGGCGCGCCTCGTGGACGACGATCTACACAGGCGGCTACAAGCAGGCCGGCGCGCCCGGCGATCCGATCTATCTCGGCGTCGCCAATCCCACGTTGGTCACCACGAGCACCGGCCCTCAGGGCGGCACGACCGTCGCGTCGCAGACCTATCACAACGTCAATGTGACCTACAATTTCGGCGCCAAGCACGAGCGCTCCTATTTCCGCGGCCTCACCGTGCAGCTCACCGTCAACAACGTCTTCGACACCGAGCCGCCCTTCGACGCCGGCAACAACCGCGCCCCGTTTTTCTACAGCCGCTACGGCAATGCCCGCCTGCGCGACTACGTCGTCCGCGTGAAAAAAGACTTCTGACCCCGCGCGTCACCCACCCGCCACGCCGTCCGCTCCACCCATGTCACGTTTTCTCCCCACGTTCCTCCTCACCGCCGCCGCATCGCTCGCGCTCGCCGCTCCCGCGCACGCCGCCTCCGCGTCGCGCCCGCCCAACGTTGTCCTCTTCCTCGTCGACGACCTCGGCTGGCGCGATCTCGGCGTCCAAGGCAGCACCTTCCACGAGACGCCGCAGCTCGACCGTTTCGCCCGCGCCAACGTGCGGTTCACCGACGCCTACGCGCCCTGTCACGTGTGCTCGCCCACGCGCGCCAGCATCATGACGGGCAAATACCCCGCGCGCCTTCAGCTCACCGACTGGCTGCCCGGCCGCCGCGATTTCCCGTCCCAGAAATTTACGAACGCCACACCCCGTCCGCACCTGCCCTACGAGGAGACAACCCTCGCCGAGGCCCTCAAGGCGCGCGGCTACGCCACCGGCCACTTCGGTAAATGGCACCTCGGCGAGGAGCCGTCCGGACCGCTGCAGCATGGCTTCGACGTGCAGATTCCACGTTGGAACAAATGCTGTCCGAACAAGAGTTATCACGCGCCATTCGGCTTGGAGGGACTCAGCGATGCCCCGGGCGACTACCTGACCGATCGCCTCACGGACGAAGCCTTGAAGTATGTCGAAGAAAACCAGCACCGCCCCTTCTTCCTCTATCTCTCCCATTTCGCTCCCCACGATCCGATCCAGGGCCGCGCCGATCTCGTCGCGAAATATCAGGCCAAGTTGGCCCGCAGCGCGCCCGCCAAGGGGTCGCCATTTGTGCTCGAGGGAAATCCGGACGCAAAGGCCGCGCTGTCTCGGGCGGAGCTCGACGCGCGGATCAAGGAGGATGCCTATCAAGGCTTCCGGGTGCATCCCGACCAGACGGTCAAAATCAAACAGCACCAGGACAACCCGCAATTCGCCGCCATGGTCGAGTCCGTCGACGAGAGCTTTGGGCGGGTGATCGCGAAACTTGAGGCGCTCGGCCTCAGCGAAAACACCATCGTGATTTTCACCTCGGACAACGGCGGCATGTCCGCCGCGAACTTCGGTCGTCCCGATCGCGTCGTGGCGCCGACCGCGCTCGATGCCGCCTTCGCCACCTCCAATCTCCCGCTCCGCGGCGCCAAGGGCTGGCTCTACGAGGGCGGCATCCGCGTGCCGCTCTTCGTTCGCTGGCCCGGCCGCAGCGCGCTCGGCATCGTCTGCAGCGTCCCGGTGATCGGCACTGACCTGTATCCCACGATCCTCGAGATGGTCGGCGCCCCCGCGCTCCCCGCGCAACACGTCGACGGCGTGAGCCTCGCAGGCCTCGTCCGCGGCGGCCCCGCGCCCGAGCGGTCCGCGCTCTTCTGGCACTTCCCGCACTACAGCAACCACGGCATGCAGAGCCCTGGCGGCGCCGTCCGCCAAGGCGACTACAAGCTCCTCGAATATTTCGAGAACCACACCGTCCAGCTTTTCAATCTCCGCGACGACCTCGGCGAGCAACGCGATCTGGCCCGCGAACAACCCGAGCGCGTCCGCCAGCTCACCACCTTGCTCCACAACTGGCGCCGCCAGGTCTCCGCCGCCATGATGGAGCCGAATCCGGACTACAAGGGGCAGGAGTAGCCTGTCCCCGCGCAACCGCTCGCCGTCCGTCAAAAGAACCCGCGCCCCTGCCTCCCATGCCCCAGTTGTTCAGATTTCTCCTGCTAATCGGCGGCTGCGTTTCAGTCATTCGCCCCGCACCCGCCGTCGTCCCCGCGAAACCGAATATCGTGATCGTGATGGTCGACGATCAGGGCTACGGCGATCTCTCCGTGCACGGCAACCCTGTGCTCAAGACCCCGCACATGGATCGGCTGCACGCGGAGAGCATTCGCTTCACGGATTTCCACGTCGCCCCGATGTGCACGCCGACGCGCGGGCAGCTGATGACCGGCGTCGATGCGTTGCGCAACGGCGCGATTAACGTCAGCAGCGGCCGCACGAACTTGCGGCGCGACTTTCCGACGATGCCCGAGATTCTCGCTGCGGCCGGTTACCGCACCGGAATGTTCGGCAAGTGGCACCTCGGCGACAACTACCCCTACCGCCCGCAGGACCGCGGCTTTCAGGAGTCGATTTGGTATCAGTCCTCGAGCATCCCGTCGGCCGCCGGCTATTTTAACAACGACTACTTCGACGACGTCTACCAGCACAACGGCGTCGACCGGAAGTTCGAGGGCTACACCACCGACGTGTTCTTCCGCGAGGCGCAGGCGTGGATGAAGCAACAGGCGGCCCGCCGGGAGCCGTTCTTCTGCTTCCTGCCGCTCGCCGCCGCGCACGGCCCGCTTTTTGTCCCCGACCGCTACCGCGAACCCTACCGCCAGCAACCACCCCGCATCGGGAGCTTCTTCGCGATGATCGCCAACATCGACGAGAACCTCGGCCGGCTCGATGCGTTCCTCCGCGAAAACGGCCTGCACGAGAACACGATTCTGATCTTCATGACCGACAACGGCACCGCCACCGGCGATCCCGTGTTCAATGCCGGCATGCGGGGAAAAAAGATCGGCCTCTATGAAGGTGGCCATCGCGTGCCGTTCTTCCTCCGCTGGCCCGCCGGAAAACTGCGCGCCGCCGGTGACGTCGAGGCACTGACGCAGGTGCAGGACGTTCTCCCCACCCTCCTCGAGCTCTGCGGTGTGGCGAAGCCCGCCGCGGCCGGGTTCGACGGCACGAGCCTGGCCGGCCTCCTGCGCGATCCCGCCGCGAAATTGCCCGATCGAAAGCTCACAATTCAGTTTTCCCGCATGAACGACTCGCGGCCGAAATCGGGCGATGCCGTCGTGCTCTGGAAACGGTGGCGCTTGGTGTCCGACAACGAACTCTACGATCTCGCGACCGATCCGGCGCAGGAGCGTAACGTCATCGCGCAATTCCCGGAGGTGGCGACCGCGTTGCGCGCGCACTATGCGACGTGGTGGGCCGGAGTTGAACCGCGTCTGCTCGAAGTCAGCCCGATCCACCTCGGCTCGGCCCGCGCCAATCCTGTCCAACTCTCTCCGTGCGATTGGGTGGATGTGTTCTTCGATCAACAGAACCAAGTGCGTCGAACCAAAAAGAACGGCGCTTGGTCGCTCTTCGTCGAACACGCCGGCGACTACGAGTTCTCGCTGCGCCGCTGGCCCATCGAAGCCGATGCGCCGATCACCGCGGCCATGCCTGTCTACCGCGGAGTCGATGGCGAATTCGCGGCCGGCGATGCCTTTCCCGTCGCAAGCGCCGAGATGAAGATCGGCGCAGTGCTGCGGCAGCAAGCCGTCACGGCCGAGGACAAATCGGTGACCTTCCGCGTCACCCTGCCGCGCGGTCCGGTCGCCCTGCAAACGTGGTTTCGCGATTCCGCCGGCCAGGAAATCGCCGGCGCCTATTACGTCTACGTGCGCGCGCTGCGTCCCGGAAAGTAATGTGCGGCGAGCCACCACCCCATGATCCCTTACGCCCGCCCCAGCCTTCCGCCTCACCGACAATCGTTCTTCCGTTCAATCCGCTCCACGTCCTGCCACCCGCTTTCCCGAAATTCCGCGTCATGACCCCTTCAAAATTCCGTCTCTACGTCGCCCTCTTCGCCGCCGCCCTGCCCGCCGCCCACGCCGCCCACCTCTCCCTGCGCCAGGACCCCGCCACGCACACGATCTCCGTGTATCGCGACAACGTCGCCGCCCCCATCCTCACGCAAAACGCGAAACCCGATTTCCGTCCCTACCTGCACCCGATCGTTTCGCCGGACGGGAAAAGCGTCCTCACCGAATTCAGCCCCGGGCACCACAAGCACCAGACCGGCATCTACTGGGGCCTCACGCGCGTCAACGGTCGCGACTATTTCCATAATCCCTCCAACGGCTATTGGCGCCGCATCTCCACCGACATCCTCGCTGAGCACGGCAGCACGGTGAAGTGGTCCACCGTCTACCATCTGCTCGACGAAGCCGGCCAGCCGATCATGGCCGAGACGCAGACTTGGGCCATGCGCGATACCGGCGACCGCTACCTCCTCGATCTCGAATGGAAGGGCGAAGGCCTCGTCGATCTCACGGTCGCGAAATTCGACTACGGCGGGCTCTTCGTCCGCATGCCTTGGCGTGCCGGAATGGACGGCGCCGTGGTCAACAGCAACCGCCAGCGAAACCAACGCGCCACCGGCGAGCGCGCGCTATGGGTAGACATCGGTCTCAAACTCGAAGGCCGCACCGATCAGGCGCACATCGCGATCCTCGATCATCCGCGCAACGCCGACTACCCGCTCCCGTGGCGCGTCGACGGTCAATTGGGCGTCGGCCCGAGCCGGGCCATTTCCGGCGACTGGAAAATCGGCAAGGGCAAGACCGAGACCGTCCGCCACCAGCTCGCCGTCTACACCGGCGAACTCAACGACATCGCGATGACCGAGACCTGGAAGGCCTACACCGGCGAGACCAACGACAACGTCCTCTGGCGCCTCGCCAAGACCGAGGGCCTGAAGGCGACCTTTCTCACCGGCGAACAAGCCGCCGCCAAGATGACGGTCGCCGACGGCTTCGAGGTGAAACTCGCCGCCTCCGAACCGATGATCACGCAGCCGATGGCGTTCTGCTGGGATGATCGCGGCCGCATGTGGGTCGCTGAAAACCGCGATTACGAGACGCGCAAGACCGGTTTCGCCAACCACGGCGACAGTCGCATCCTCATCCTCGAGGACACCGACGGTGACGGCCGCTTCGATTCGCGCAAAGTCTTCCTTGAAGGCATCCCGTTTCCCGCCGCCATCGCCGTCGGTTTCGACGGTCTCTGGCTCGGCGCACCACCGAATCTGCTTTTCGTCCCCGATCGCGACCGCGACGACCGAGCCGACTCCGATATTCAAATACGGCTTACCGGCTGGGGCATCCAGGACCGCCACGAGACGCTCAACTCCCTGCACTGGGGCCCCGACGGCTGGCTCTACGGCCTCCAGGGTTTCGCCACGCGCTCGGTCGTCGGCAAACCCGCCGATGGCGGAAAGCTCTTCAAAAAAGGCGAAGCTTTCCCCGACAAGATTGCCGTCAAAGACGGCCAATACATCGACGGCGGCGTCTGGCGCTATCACCCCACGAAGGACCGCTTCGAGGTCGTCGCCCACGGTTTCAGCAATCCCTGGGGCGTCGATTTCGACGACCACGGCCAGATGTTCATCACCGCGTGCGTCATCCCGCACCTCTGGCACGTGATTCCCGGTGGCATCTACCACCGCCAGGGTGGCAAGCACATCAACCCCTACATCTACGACGACATCAAGACCATCGCCGACCACCGGCACCGCTCCGCCCACGGCGGCGCGCGGGTCTATCTCGCCGACGAATTCCCGCGCCAATACCGCGATCGGATCTTCATGGCCAACATCCACGAGCACGCCGTTCTCTCCGATCTGCTCGTGCCCAAGGGCTCCGGCTTCATCGGCCAACACGGCGACGACACGCTGCTCGCCAACGACGCCGCCTGGGTCGGCTTCAGCCTCGAGATCGGACCCGACGGCGCCGTCTACGTGCTCGACTGGCACGACGGCGACATCTGCGGCAATTCCCTCACCGCCAAGGAAACCGGCCGCATCTACCGCCTCGCGCCGAAAGGTCTCGCCGGAAAATCCGGCCTCAACCTCGCCGCGCAGTCCGACCTCGAGCTCGTTGGTCTGCTGCATCACCGCAACGACTGGTTCAGCCGCCGCGCCCGCGTGCTCCTCCAGCAGCGAGCCGCCGCCGGCCGCCTCGATCCCGCCGTGCCCGGTCGCCTGCGCGCGTTGCTCGCGGACTCCGACACCGCCGCGAAAAAACTCCGCGCCCTCTGGGCGCTGCACATCACCGGCCACCTGCCTGCCGCCGATCTCCTCCCTTTGCTCGATCACCGCGAGCCCTACCTCCGCGGATGGGCGATCCAATTGCTCGGTGAGGACAACGCGATCGGGGCCGACGCCCTGAAGAAATTCGCCGCCCTCGCCGCGTCCGATCCCTCGCCGGTCGTCCGCCTCTATCTCGCATCCGCACTGCAGCGCATGCCGCTCGCCGACCGCTGGCCAATCGCGGAGCGGCTCGTCGCCCGCGCCGAGGATGTCGCCGACCACAATATTCCGAAGGTCATCTGGTCCGGCATCGAACCGCTCGTTCCCGCCGATCCCGCGCGCGCCCTCGCGCTCGCCGCTCGCAGCGCGATGCCGCAGCTCACCCAGTGGCTCGCGCGCCGCGCCGTTGCGGCCGGCCAGCTCGAGCCCATCGCCACCACCCTCGGTGCCACCTCCGCGTTGCCCGTCCGCCTCGCGCTTCTCGAAGGCCTGCGCGCCGGCCTCGCCGGCCTCGGTCGCGGCGAAGCCCGCGCCCCGTCCAATTGGTCCGCCGTCGCCGCGCCGCTCGCGGCGCACGCCGACGCCAAGCTCCGCGAACTCCTTACCCAGGTGAGTCAACTCTTCGGTGACGCCAGCGCTTCCAGCGCCCAGCTTGCCGTGCTCAAGGACCGCGCCGCCCCGGTCGATCGCCGCCGCGAGGTTCTTCGCGCCTTCGCCCGCGACGGCTATGCCGCGTCCCTCCCCGCCACCCTCGCGCTCCTCGACGAAGCCGCGCTCCGCCGCGATGCGATCCGCGCCCTCGCTGCGTTCGACGACGCCGGCATCGCGCCCGCCCTCCTCCAGCGCTACTCCTCTCTCGACGCCGCCGACAAGGCCGAGGTCATCCTCACGCTCGCCGGCCGCCGCTCCACCGCGCAGCCGCTCCTCGCCGCCCTCCGTGGCAACAACATCCCGAAACGCGATGTCTCCGCCTTCGCCGCCCGCCAGCTCTCGCGTGTGCTCGGCCCGTCGTTTGCGGACTTCTGGGGCCCCGTCGCCCAGCCCGACGAAAGCAAGCAGGAGGACATCACCCGCTTCAAACGTCTCCTCACTGAGGCAGAGTTCGCCCGCGCCGATGTGCGCCGCGGCCGCGCGCTTTTTGAGCGCACCTGCGCCGCCTGCCACATGCTCTACGGCGCCGGCGGCAATCTCGGCCCCGATCTCACCGGGTCCAACCGCGCCAACCTCGACTACATCCTCACCGAAATCGTCAACCCCAGCGAGGTCATGCTCGAGACCTACCAGCTCGTCACCATCGCCACGCGCGACGGACGCACCCTCTCCGGTAACGTCGCCGCCGAGGACGACCGCCAGCTCACGCTCCGCCTCGTCGGCCAGGACACTCTCGTCGCGAAATCCGAGATTGTCTCCCGCGAAAAATCCCCCGTTTCCCTGATGCCCGACGGCCTGCTCAAATCCCTCGCCAACGACGAGGTCCGCGACCTCCTCGCCTACCTGCGCACCACCAGCCAGGTCCCGATCCCCTAGCCCGCATTTTTCACACTTTCCGCGGAATTCTCCCCGCGCTTGACGAGTTTCGGGCGGCGTGAGCTTGGATATCTGGGGTTCACGCGGGCTAAAACAAAACCGCCAGGCGGTTTTGAACTTAGCCCGGACATCCCTGAGGACCGCGAACGCAGAAGAAGATCTCGAACACCGTGTGACTCCGCTCGCGAGCAGAGTGTGAAATGTCCGGGCTA
>SXSC01000268.1 GCA_005792355.1 Opitutaceae bacterium | reverse complement strand
CCAATCGGCTATTTCCAAATCGAATCCCACCCATTCGCTGTGTTTGGGAAATCTTGCATTTGTCGCATCGAACTGACCGACGCGACGGGCAAAAAGTGGGATGGGCGATTTTTGCGACCGCATGACGAGCGCGAGATCGTGATCGCTGCCGGCTCGGATCCGGTCGAGCCGAAGGTCGTAATAGCCGGCTTTGGTGACAAACACGGTGGTATTGTATTCGGCCCGTCCGATCGCCCGCCCGTAGCCGCGTACATCGGTCTGAAAGCTTGCGACCTGATCGCGCGATCCGTTCGTCAACGTACCGCCGAAAATGACCCTCACTTCAGCCCCTGCAAGGGGAACTGCGTTGTCATCCGACAGTCGGATTTGAATCGTTTCGCCCGAAGCCACGGTGACGGCGAAAGCGAGGGAAACCACCGAATAATTGTTCAGGATCAAATTGGTGAAACCAGCGTTGGTCGAGACGTCGAAGCGATAGCCCGTGGCATTGGGGACCGGCGACCAACTGGCAAGGAAACTCGACGCGGTGATCTGTTCTGCCGCGAAGGCGATAGGCCGGCATCTGCGTCACCCAGGTGTCACTGGTGGAAATCACCGCTGGCGCGAAGGCGTCGAAGATCGTGATCGATAGTTGCACCCCCGTGTATTGCGGTTGTCGGGTGACACTGACCGTACCCCAGTAGGTCGGCCCGAAGTACTCCACATCTTGTTCCAAGGCCTGGAACTGAAGAGCGTGGTAGGCCGTCCCCGCGTCGGGGTGAGCGGGAGATCCAGCGGCTGGCGGATGAGTGCGTGGCGTTCGAGGATGCGCTGCGCGGCGGCCTTCGTCGGAGCGGGTGCGTACGGCGATTGCACGATGCGGTGCGCGACATCGTTGCCCGCGCCGCGCGTTCGCTTTTCACTTTGGCCGCTTCCTCGCGACTGGCGGCGACCACACCCTTGATTTTGGTCACCTTGAAATCGGAGGCGGATTATCGGCGCCCGGTCGGTTGCTTTCGACGCCGTGTTTCGGACTCAGACCGCCGGAAGTCCGGTTCGAAGACAAAAACGGCCGGACGAATCGTCCGGCCGTTTTCGAAACTCCGCGGGCGACGCGAGCGCCGGCCCGACAGGAAACCGCCTTACTTGATTTCCAACTGCGGGCGGCCGGTTTCCGGCCAGTCGATGTGGTAGAACTTCCCGCGCGGCTGGTCGGTGCGCTCGTAGGTGTGCGCCCCGAAGAAGTCGCGCTGACCCTGCAACAAATTCGCGGGCAGGCGCGCCGAACGGTAGCCGTCGTAGTAGGACAGCGCCGAGCTGAACGTCGGGATCGGCACCCCGCACTCGCTCGCGATGGCGACGACCTTGCGCCAGTTTTCCTGCGCCTTCTGCACTGTCTTGTTGAAATACGGGTCGAGCAGCAGGTTCGCCAGGTTCGGGTCGCGCGCGTAGGCTTCGGTGATTTTTTGGAGAAACACCGCGCGGATGATGCAACCGCCCCGCCAGATCTGCGCGATCTCGCCGAAGTTCAGCGTCCACTTGTATTCCTTCTGCGCCTCGCGCATCAGCTGGAAGCCCTGCGCGTACGAACAGATCTTCGAGCAGTAGAGCGCATCGTGGATCGCCGCAACGAGCGCCTTCTTCGAGCCTTTGTATTTCTTCTTCGGGCCCTTGAGGATCTTCGCAGCGGCCACGCGCTCTTCCTTGATCGCGCTCAGGCAGCGGGCAAACACCGACTCGGCAATCGTCGGTGCCGGCACGCCCATGTCGAGCGCGTTGACCGACGTCCACTTGCCGGTGCCCTTCTGGCCGGCGGTGTCCAGGATGACGTCGACGATCGGCTTCTTCGTCATCGGATCCTTTTGCTTGAGAATGTCGGCGGTGATTTCGATCAGGAAGCTGCCGAGCATGCCGGCATTCCACTCGGAGAAAATCGCGCCCATCTCCGGCGCTTTCAGGCCAAGGAGACCCTTCATCAGCGCGTAGGCCTCACAGATCATCTGCATGTCGCCATACTCGATCCCGTTGTGGCACATCTTGACGTAGTGGCCGGCGCCGTTTTCGCCAATGTAGGCCGCGCACGGCACGCCCCCGACGATGGGCTTGCCCGGAGCGGCGCCGCTGAGCTGCACGCCCGTCTTCGCGTCGACCTTGGCGGCGATCGCGTTCCAGATCGGCTCGAGTTCGGCGTAGGCGGCGCGATCGCCACCGGGCATCACCGCCGGGCCGAAACGCGCACCCTCCTCACCGCCGGACACGCCGGAACCGATGAAGCGGAGCCCCTTTTCGCGCAGCGCCTTTTCGCGGCGGATGGTGTCGGTCCAGAGCGCGTTGCCGCCATCGATGATGATATCGTTCTGCTCGAAGAGTGGCACCAGGCTGTCGATGACGGCGTCGGTCGCCTTGCCGGCCTGCACGAGGATGATCACCTTGCGCGGTTTCGCGAGCGACTGCACGAACTCCTGGAGGGTCTTCGAGCCGACGACTCCGCCGGGAGTGTTGGGATTCTCGGCCACGAATTTCTCCGTTTTCTCGGTGGTGCGGTTGTACACCGAGATTTGGAAGCCGTGGTCGGCGATATTGAGGGCGAGGTTCTGACCCATCACGGCGAGCCCGATGAGTCCGATGTCGGAGTGCTTTTTAGACATGGCGAAAAGAAGGGCGGACAGCACAACGAGAATAGCCGGAAAATCCAACCTGATTCTCACCCTTTCCCATCGGCGAGCAGCTGGTCGTACTTGGACCTTGGAGCCCCCTGATCGTTCGGTCGCCCGACGGGCGCGGACCCTGTCCCCTCCAATCAGTGGATGGCATTGCGCGTGACCTGAGGGCCGGGCTCGGTTTCATTACCGGGTGATGAAACTCCATCCTCTTCCGCTCTTCGGGTTGATTGCACTCCTCGGGTGCGCCTTGGCGCAGGCCGCAACCCCCAAGAACGCTCCGTCCACTTCCAAGGCCAAGACCCCCGCTCCCTCCTTGGCGCAGATTGGGGATTTGCCGGGCCTGCCACGTGTCCTGCTGCTCGGCGATTCGATTTCGATCGGTTACACGCTGGGCGTGCGCGCCCGGCTCCAGGGCCGGGCCAATGTCCACCGCCCGCCGGAAAATTGCGGCGACACCGCCCGCGGCGTGAAGTCGATCGAGGCGTGGCTCGGCGCCGGAAAGTGGGACGTCATTCACTTCAATTTCGGCCTGCATGATCTGAAATATCTCGACGCTGGCGGGCAACTCGCCCCGCCGGAAAAGGGAAAACAGGTCGCCTCGCTCGCCGTCTACGAGGCCAATCTTCGCACCATCGTGGCCCGCCTGAAGCAGACGGGCGCGAAGCTGATTTTCGCCACCACGACGCCCGTGCCGGCCGGCAGCGGTGGCCGCGTCGAAGACGACTCGGTCCGGTACAACGCCGTCGCCGCACGGATCATGAAAGAACTGGGCGTCGCCAGCAACGACCTGCACGCCTTCGTGAAACTGCGGCAGGCCCAACTGCAGCGGCCGGCCAATGTCCACTTCACCGACGAGGGCAGCGCCCAGCTGGCCGAGACGGTGGTCAGCCACATCACTCCGCTGCTCCCGTCTGCCCGAAAATAATCTTCCACCAGAAAATCCGGCTCCAGGGCACAATTCGTGGGTGAAACGAGTGTATAAGTCGAAAGCGTGAGAGAATTCAAGGCAGCTGGGAAAGGGGCGGGTTGGGCAACTATCGCACCCACGTCCTCGCTCGCTCGGGGGCGGCCGGCGTGCTT
>SXSC01000267.1 GCA_005792355.1 Opitutaceae bacterium | reverse complement strand
GGGTGATTTCACCGTCAAACGCATAGCCGTGACGGGTTCTCACTTCCGAACCACAGCTGAGTTTGATAATGGTCTTCGGAAACGCTTTGGCCGCTTGAATACCGCTTGCGATGGACAGGACGCCGACCTTGACGGTCTCGGCGGCCGAGGCCGTGCCGAGCGAAGCGCCGAGCGCGAGCGCGCCGATGCTGAGGAATTTTGTGAATTGGGTGATCATATTTTTGGACAGAGCTTTGGCTGAATGAGAGGCGACGGCGAAGGCGTGGCTCGGCCGGCGCGAAAGCGGTGAAATGCGAAAGGGAAAAGAGGGACGGCCTCGCGCGCGGCGCGAGGCGAGGGAAACAGTGGTCGCGGAATCGCGCGACCACCGGGCGGACAAGTTCATTGGCGGCTGAGGAGCCGGGGGAGGTTTAGAACTTAAACACGGCCTGCAGGCCGAGGAGGTTCTTGTTCCGGGCGCCCGCGCCGCTGTATTTGTACAATGAATATTCGGCGCGCACCGTCAGATTGTCGGTGACCTTGAAGGACGGCCCGATCGTGTATTGCGTGAAATTCCGGCCCACGGTCTTGGTCTTGCCGGAGAGGTTTTCGCCGCCGACGCGGAAGACGGTCGAGAACTTCGGGTCGAGCGCGTAGTTCAGGTAGACGAGCCAGGTTGAGCCCTTCGCGAAATCACCGCCGTCCTTGGTGGAGAACTCCACCGCCCCGGTGGCTTCTTTCGAAAGTTTGTATTCAGCCCAGAAGTCGAGGACGGTCACGGATTCCGTTTGAAACCCGCCCTTGGTATCTTGGCCGATCCCGGCCCAGAGGGTGAGGTCGGCGATCGCCGTATATTTCACGAAGGCTTCAAAGCCGGCGTTATGGACGAATTCGCCGTCGCCCTTGGCAAAGCCGTTCGGCGAAAACTCAGAGTCGACGACCGCAAATCCATAGCTGAGATTCTTGTCACCGTAGTCCAAGCGCACCCCGGAATGGTAGGCGGCGATTGCACCGAGCGTGCCGATGGTCACCGGAGAGTAGGTGATCTGGCTCATGCTGGCGGTATGAAACGCCTCGTAGCCCAGATAGCTCAGGAACTTTCCGCCGGTGACGGAAAAGCCGCCGCCGACATCGTAGGTTGCGTAGGCGTCGAGCACTGTGAGTTCATTGGTTCTCAGGTTCGGCACGTAGTAGAGACTGACCATGCCGGTCACGGGCTTGAACGTGAAATTGAAGGCGGTCATGACGGCGTCGGCACTCGGAGTGTCCTTGGTGCCGTCAAAAAGGGAGTCGGTCGCAGCGAGGCCTTTCACCTTCTGGTATTCGTACGCACCGGCGGCATAGCCGTTAATCATCAGGTTGTCATTCACCTTGATGTCGGCGTAGGCGGTGAGCGAGGCGGCGAGGGCGAGCCCGGCCGCGAGTTTGAGACATGTGTTCATTGGCAGTTGTTATGGGTTGGTTCGGAACCGACCGGCGTAGCGCCGGTCGCATGGTCTGGTTAGCAGCAACCCTGCCGTCCGAGCGTCGAAGAACAAAATAGAGCACCAGTTGGCCTGAATAGTGCTAATGCGTAGCAGCGATCTCGTTCATGCGAGATGGGCCACCGACAATCCAACCTATGAAAAACAAACTCATCCTCCTCCTCCTCACCAGTCTGACCGCGGCTGTTGCCAGCCTCCAGGCACAGGCCGTCGCTCCCGCGGTGGTTCCCGCGACGGCTTCCGGCGTCTCGTTCACCGCGACTGCGGCGGTGGCGTCTCAATACATGTTCCGCGGTCAGCGGCTCAATGGCGCGGGCTTCCAGCCGACCATCGAGATGACGGCGGGCGACTTCACCGCCGGGATCTGGGCCAACGTGGTGCTCGACAAGCAAGTGCCGGACAGTTCCGACCCCGAGTTCGATCTCTATGCTTCCTACACGATGACGCTCAGCAAGGACCTCACCCTCGTGCCGGGAATCACGGCGTACGTCTACCCGAGTGCGCCGACGAGCGCGGGCTTCTACCGCTCGACGATTGAGCCGAGTGTCGCGCTGAACTACACGGTCGAGGGCGTTAAGCTAACGCCGAAGCTCTATTATGACACCATCCTGAAGGGTGCGACCTACGAGATGACGGCGGGCTATGCGCTTCCGTTGAAGGACCTTGGCTCCGAACTGGGTTTCACCGCCACGGTCGGAACCTATCTGCTCAAGGAATTTGCCAACAACACGACGCCGAGCGTGAAGGCGTGGGGCGACTACTGGCTGGTCGGAGTGACGATGCCGTTCCAGTTGGACAAGAATTCGAAACTCTCGGTTGGCGTCGCGTACACGGAAGGGCGTAACGCCTTTACCAAACAGGGGAATCTGGGCCGTTCGCCCAATGGCCTCGCGACGGGTCGCGGGGTGGTGACGGTCGGTTACTCGCTGTCGTTCTGAGCGCGGGCTGACCTCCGCGTCCCGGGCGTGGCGAATGTGAATTGCGGGGCTCGCGCCATTGGCGCGGGCCCTTTTTTGAGGCACACCGCCCGGCCGAATCGGGAGAAGCGCTGTTTCGGTCTGGCGAAAGATCGATCTGGATTCCGGCGCGCCCGTGCCCGAATCTGAACCATGATGAAAGTTGGCATTGTCGGCGCGTCGGGCTACTCCGGCGAGGTTCTCGTAAAACTCCTCCTGAATCACCCGCGGGTGACGCTCGCGGCTGTCACCTCGCGCAGTCAGGTCGGCAAACGCCTGTCGGCCGTCATTCCGGCGGTGCGCGGCGCCGATCGTGGACTCACGTTCTCCGATTCCGATCCCGTGGCGCTCGCGGCAGGGGACATCGATCTCTTTTTCCTGGCATTGCCCCACGGGGCCGCTGCGACCTACGCGCGGGCACTCGTCGCCGGGGGCAAGCGCGTGATCGATTTGAGCGCTGATTTTCGCATCGCCGATCTGGCCACGTACGAACGCTACTACGGCAAGCACCACGCGCCGGAGCTGCTCGCCGGAGCCCGCTTCGTGCTGCCGGAGCTGACACCGCCGGAGTGGATGACCGAGACGAAACTGGTGGCGGCCCCGGGCTGTTATCCAACGAGCATTCTGGTCCCCCTGGTGCCGCTGCTGCGGGCCGGGGTGATTGCGCGCGAACACATTGTGGCGAACTCCTACAGCGGAGTCAGCGGCGCCGGGAAGAAGGCCGAGGAGATGTACCTTTACGTCGAGCGGGCCGAGAGCATCAAGGCCTACGGACTGGCGAAACACCGCCACCTCGCGGAAATCGAGGAGCAACTCGCGCTGCACACCGGGGCGAAGACGATGATCCAGTTTAACCCGCACCTGGCGCCGATGCGGCGCGGGATTGCGACGACCATCACGGTACCGGCGGCACCCGGTGGCACCGTGGAGCAGCTCTACGCCGCGTGGAACTCCGCCTACGCCGGCCGGCCCTTTGTGCAAATCCTCGCGAGTGGCGAGACACCCGACACGGCGCATGTCGTCGGCACGAACCGCGTCGACATGTCGGCGGTGCACGATCCGCGCACGGGCAACTTCGTGATCACCTCCGCCGAGGATAACCTCATGAAAGGCGCCAGCGGCCAGGCGGTGCAGATCATGAATCTGTGGTGTGGCTTTGAGGAAACCGCGGGGCTGGGGTAGGGCGCAGCACCGGGCTGACGGTGCCGGGAACGTTTCCAACCACCCGATTCGGAGGGCTGCGCTTCGTCGCAGCCGAGCCTGGATTCAGACGCCACGGCGCCGACCAAGCAGCGCCCTCCGGAACAGCCCCCCCATCACCGTCGACCGGGAGATACGCCCTCCGCCCGATTCATCGCGCAATAATTCTTGTCACGCCGTGCGCGGCTCGCGCACATTGGCCGCTTCATTCACGAAAACCACCATGATCGAATTCAATAAACGCATCCTCTTCGTTGGCTACGGCGCCGTTGCCGAGTGCACGCTGCCCATTCTGTTCAAGCACATCAAGGTGCCGGCCAAAAACGTCACGGTGATGGATTTTGAGAACCGGGCGGCCAAGCTCAAGGCTTGGACCGCGAAGGGGGTGCGGTTTGTCCGCGATCGCGTGACCGAGGAAAACATGGGTGCGTTGCTCGCGAAATACGTGAGCGCCGGCGACCTCATCATCGATCTCGCGTGGAACATCGACGCCCTCGAAATCCTCCAGTGGTGCCACG
This sequence comes from Opitutaceae bacterium, assembly GCA_005792355.1. GTDB lineage: Bacteria > Verrucomicrobiota > Verrucomicrobiia > Opitutales > Opitutaceae > ER46. The sequence continues at coordinate 6,269 of SXSC01000267.1, read as the reverse complement.
ACCATGGTGTGCTCTACATCAACACCTCGACGGAGCTCTGGGATCCGTATGCCGCCGGCCCGAACCAGCACCCGACCGAAAAGACGCTGTACTGGCGCCACATGAACCTGCGCCGGATGCTCGCGAAGTGGCCGGTCAAGGGCCCGACCGCCGTCATCGAGCACGGCGCGAATCCCGGCCTGATTTCACATTTTGTTAAGCAGGGCCTGATCGACATCGGCCAGAGTCTGATCGCGGACGGGAAAGTGAAGGCGCGCGCCGCCGAGAAAATCACCGATTTGATCCAGACACGGCAGTTCAACCATCTCGCCCGCGCGATCGGCGTGAAGGTGATTCACTGCTCGGAGCGCGACACCCAGATCACGGACAAGCCGAAGCAGGTCGACGAGTTTGTGAACACCTGGAGCATCGAGGGCTTCCGCGAAGAGGGGACGACCACCGCCGAGATGGGCTGGGGAACGCACGAAAAGACCCTGCCGAAAAACGCCTTCCATCACAAAGAAGGGCCGAAGAATCAAATCTGCCTCGCGCAGATGGGCATCAACACCTGGGTGCGTTCGTGGGTGCCCGACTACAACATCCTCGGGATGGTGGTGCGCCATGGCGAAGCGTTCACGATTTCCGACAAACTTACCGTGTGGGAAGGCAAGAAGGCCGTCTACCGGCCGACGATGCACTACGCCTACTGCTGCTGCGACGAGGCCATCGCCTCGCTCAACGAAATGCGCGGCTACAACTACAAGTTGAACGCCAACCAGCGCATCATGAACGACGAGATCACCGGCGGCGCCGATATCCTCGGCGCCCTGATCATGGGCCACGACTACAACTCCTGGTGGGTCGGATCCGACCTGACGATCGGGGAATCCCGCCGGCTGGTGCCGCACCAGAATGCGACCACCATGCAGGTCGCGATCTCTGTCGTCGCCGCCTCGATGTGGATGATGGAGAATCCCGCGTCCGGCGTCGTCGTCCCCGACGAACTGCCGCACGACTACATTCTCGGCATCTCGATGCCGTATCTGGGCCGCTGGATTTCGAAGTCCTCCGACTGGACTCCGTTCAAGGGCCGCGACACGACGTTCGACAAGTTCAACCAGCCCGACCTCGACCGGAAGGATCCGTGGCAGTTCAAGAACTTCCTCGTGACCGACGCCGGCTGACGCCGCCCCTGCCATGATTTCCCTGACCCGGCTGAAGGCGCTCGCCCAGAAGCACGGCACGCCGCTGTTCGTGGTTGACCACGACGCGCTGCGCAAGGCCTACCGGGAATTCCGCCGGTATCTGCCGCGCATCCAGGTTTATTATGCGGTCAAGGCCAATCCCGATCCGCTCATCGTCCGCACGCTCTTCGAGGAGGGCGCGAGTTTCGACGTCGCGTCGATGCCCGAGTTCAAGATCGTCCACCAAAATATCAAACATCTGCCCGCGAAGCAGCGGCAGGACTGGATCTGGGACAAGATCATCTACGCGAATCCGACGAAGCCCACGGATACGCTCGAGGAGCTGAACCAATACAAGCCGCTCGTCACCTTCGACAACCGGGAGGAGATTTACAAAATCAAGCGCCACGCCCCCAACGCCGGCCTGGCGTTGCGGCTCAAGGTGCCGAACACCGGGGCGATGGTGGAGCTTTCGTCGAAGTTCGGCGCGTCTCCGGGCGAGGCGGTCGATCTCATCTTGGAGGCCCATCGCGCCGGACTCACCGTCGAAGGCATCAGCTTTCACGTGGGCAGCCAGACGACCAACTTCGACAACTACGTGCAGGCGCTGAGCCTCACGGCCAACATCTTCAAGGAGGCGCAGGATCGCGGCTACACAAAGATGAACTTGCTCGACATCGGGGGGGGCTTTCCGGCGCCGTACGATTCCACCGTGCGGCCGTTCCGCGAACTGGCCAAGATCATCAACACCGAGATCGATCGCCTCTTCCCGAAAAACATCCAGGTGCTCGCCGAGCCCGGTCGTTTTCTCGCCGCGGTTTGCGGCACGTCGGTGGCCGCGGTGATCGGCAAGGCGAAGCGCGACGGCAAGACGAGCTACTATATCGACGACGGCGTCTACCACACTTACTCGGGCGTGATCTTCGACCACTGCAAGTATCCGGTGAAGGCGTTCAAGAAGGGTCCGACGAGCATCTGCTGCGTCTTCGGGCCGACTTGTGATGCGCTGGATGTGGTGTCGATGGCCGAAAACCTGCCCGACCTCGAGCGCGGCGATCTGGTCTACAGCGTGAACATCGGGGCCTACAGCCACGCGAGCGCGACGTACTTCAACGGCTTCCCGCCGGCGAAGGTGGTGCACGAAGGTTTTCGCTCCGCGAAAACGTGATTGATTTTCCGCCGCGGAAAATCAGCTGCGACACGGTGTGCGCCAACATTAGGCGTGGGTTTCGCTTCGAACTTCCCCCGTCAGGTCCGGGGGCGCAAGTCCTTCAATATTGCCATTAGTCGGAGAGGGTCTCGCGGCGAAGGTGTGAATCCACGGTCCGCATACCACTTCGCGATGTTGGGGCTCTTCGCGTCGACGACGAGCATTCGGACACCGATCAGTTCGGCGGCGGCCAGAGTGCGGCGGGCTGCGTCCTTTACGAGCGTTGTGCCGAGGCTTTTGCCTTGCTGCATTTTGTCCACGGCGAGGCGCGCGAGGATGACCGCTGGGATGGGAAACCTGGGCATTCCCTTCGTCGCTCTTTCACTGGCGGCGAAGTGACCGATAGGAAACTGGATTTTCAGGGGGATCGGATCAGGGAGGGGGTTGCCGATTCCGCGGTGAAATCACGCAAATGAACGCGAATCAAGGCCAAGGCGCAGCAGGTCACTGGCCGTTTACCAAGCGGTGACCACCGGTCAAGTTGGCCGCCGCCATGAGCTATTCCCGACGTCATAAGCCTGGATCGATGGGGGCGCGGTGCCCTCACCGCGCGGGCTGCCGCGTCGGACGCAGTAGGCCGCGGGGTGAGGGCACCCCGCCTCCACTGCGCGGCAATTTCTAATGGCGTTCTGTATAGCCTCCGAATTCGCGTCCATTCGCGGTTTCCTACTGCATCGTCACGGCCATAGAGTGGCGAATCGTTCGCCACTGGCGCGAATTCCTCCCGCTTCCACCCTTGCCTCGGCCGCTGAAATGGACGAGAAATGACCGGCGATGGGATCGCCCGCTTGTTTCAGTCTGGTCCAGTAATCCCCCACCCCACCTCCCCCATGAAGACCCTCGCCTGCCTTGCGTGGTTCGCGGGCGCCGTCGCGCTCGCTCTGGCCCAAGCGAACAGAGACCAGTCGGCCCCGACGCAGGGCGAATGGCGGCTTCCCGGCACGGAGTCGTTCGTGATGCGCTCGCCGATCGTGCAGCGGGAATACGAAATCATGGTCGCACTGCCCCGCGGATACGCGGAATCCGACCGCAAGCATCCCGTCCTATTTGTTCTGGACGCGAACGGAATGTTTCCCGTCGCAGTCGAGACAGCCCGATTTCTGACGTTCGACCGGTCAATGAAAGAGGAGCCGATTACCGTGGGGATTGGCTATCCGGTGGGGCGTTATCGAAATACGCTCCCGCACCGGACAAGGGATTTCACGCCGACTCCCGACCCTGAATGGATCGTCGGGCTTGGACAACGACATGGATTCTCACCCGACGGCAGCGGGGGCGCCGCCGCCTTCCTGCAATTTCTCGCCAAGGAAATAATCCCGCTCGTCGAGCAACGCTACCGGATAGACGGGCGCCGACGTGCCCTGCATGGGTATTCAATGGGAGGATTGTTCGCATTTTACGCCCTTTTCCAGCAACCGGGTTTGTTCGAAAGCTATCTCATCGGCGCTCCGTTTCTTACGTGGGACAAGAGTGCCGCTTGGAAATTCGAACAAGCGTTTGCCGCGACCAAACAGGATTTGCCCGCTCGCGTTTTTCTCTCAGTGGGTTCGCTCGACCACGCACTGGTTCCCGTTGTCGAGAAGCTGGACGCACTGTTCCGCACGCGCCGTTACGGAAAATTTGTCTGGCAAACGCAATTCTTCCCCGAGGAAACGCATAATTCCGCGATCGGGCTGAGTCTCAGCCGCGGCCTCCGATGGTTGTATGGCGACATGCTACCGCCATCGGCACCACCGTGAGGTTGGCCAGAACACCTCAGGCCTTACCTTTCACCCTTACGCCCCGGGTCCGGAACCGACCGCACGTCGGCAGTCACCCCAAAACGTGTTTGGGCTGCGCTGGTGCGGCGGCCGTCATGTAATGGCTGCAACGCTTCGCTCAAGGTGAAGGGTAAGGCCTGAGGTCTTCGGCTCGCCTCCCACCCCGCGAGTCATGTGCTGCGAAACTGAAAACCGCGGGGTGGGGGCACCCCGCCTCCATCTAACTCAACATGGAAATATTCAGACTAGTTCCCTGCCGTTGTCCGGTTTCTCTCCCGGTAGGGGCCGCGCACGATGCTGCCTTTGATCTCCTGGGCATCCTTGAGCATGTTGTAAATGGGGCAGCTGGCTTCCACGGCTCGCTGCAGTTGCTCGATCTTCTCCTTCGATTCCGGTGACCCGATGTGCACGCTATAGCGGATGTCCGTAAAGCGCGGCGGAGTGGGCGTGCTCCCGATCCGAGGTGTCAGGGTCGCTTCGACTTCCAGCTCCAGCGAATCCAACACCACCTGCCGGCTGGCGGCCTGAATCTCGTAGATGTGCGTCAGGCAGGTGAGCATCACGCCCAGGATGTGTTCCTCGGCGACCGGCCCGAGATTGTGTCCCGCCAGGTAACGCGGACTGTCGTGAAGGATCTGAAAGTTGCTGTCGTCGGTGCGAATGTGCCGGATGCCGGTGCCCGCCTCCACTTTGATGTGAGCGCGCAAGGGCGGCTCGCCCGCGGTGCGGACGCCACTCACCGCGAAACGGCTCGGACCTTCCGGCGGCCTTGCACCCTGCGAAGCGGCGCGTTTCTCCGCCAGGAATTCGCGCAAACCTTCCAGAGTCTTGCCCTCACGTTTGGCCGGAGTCGGGGTGTGAAACAATTTTCCGTGTTCGATCGTTTGCGACTGGCTCACCAGACTGAGCACCGGAGAAACCCGCTCTACCGTCTGGCGCAGTTCCTCCAATTCGGCATCCGACGCCGGTGAAACGATATGGACTCTGTATGCCAGATTCCGGGGATAGGTCACCCGGTTTCCGCCACTTGACGACGCTGCTCCGGGTCGGCTGGTAAAAACCACTTCCAGCTCATCGAGCGGAATTCCCTTGAGCGCGGCCTGAATCAGGAAGTCCTGTGCCACCGCACTCCCCAGCACGCCGACCACGGTCGGCCACGAACCGGGGCCCAGGTTGAATTCCCCCGTCGTGCGGGCGCCGTCGCTCAGCAACTGAAAATTGCGGATGCGCAGACGGCGTACGCCGGAGCGGCTCTCCGCGTTGACGTCGGCGGTCAGCTTGAGCGGCGGCTGCTGCTCGGGCCGGGCCTTCAAGGCGAACAGCGCGGACCGCAGACGTGCCAGGTAGTCTCGCAACGAATCCCGCGGCTCGAAGTCAGCGGCGGTTTGGGCCCAGTCCTGCGCCGTGTGCGTCGCCTGCGCGCGGACGGGCTGGGCGATCACCGACAACAATCCAAGTGCCGACCAGCCGCCGACGATCATTTGACGGATGCTTTTGCTGGGGAGGGGAAGCGTTTTCATCTTGCGAGGCACCTTGCCGCCGTTTCGGCGCAAGGCAATGGAGATGGGTCGAACTCCGGGACGGGATTGGGGCCGTCGCTCCCACCGACGGGGGTCACGTTGCGGCGCAGGGGCGTTCGGCGCGGGCGCCGATCGGCCCGATTCGCACCGTCGTCGGACTCAATCCGCGGCTCGCATTACTCTGTAAAGGTCTGCTTCGCTCCCCGGGTATCCGCCGTGTTCTGCCCCGGGCCATTTTCTGAAAACGGATGTCGGACGTTGCTCAATGATGACGGTAGCGCAGAGACCGGGCAAAAAGGCTGAGCATACCCAAGTCCGGCGACCGCACGTGCGCCGGTCACGAGTCGAGGCGCGACCGGTTACGTCTCCTTTGGACCGGGCTTCGGCGCGGGTTTACGCATCGCCCAAGGGAGGTTTTGTTGTCGTTCCGGATTCCCGATGCTCCACTCATCCTTCGCCACAGGATCGATCAAAGTAATTTCGGCTCCAGGGCACAATTCGTGGGTGAAACGAGTGTATAAGTCGAAAGCGTGAGAGAATTCAAGGCAGCTGGGAAAGGGGCGGGTTGGGCAACTATCGCACCCACGTCCTCGCTCGCTCGGGGGCGGCCGGCGTG
>SXSC01000266.1 GCA_005792355.1 Opitutaceae bacterium | reverse complement strand
GGCTTGAACAATAAAGTCCGAGTGGTGACCAGACGCTCATATGGTTTCCGAACCTATAGGGCAATGGAGGTGGCCCTATATCATAACCTTGGCCATTTGCCCGAACCGGAATGCGCCCATGAATTCTGCTGACCAAGCAAGGGGAGGATGGTCGTTTGCGTCTGGTCGCTGTGGCGGACTGGAAAGTCGTCCGTGAATATCAGTTCGATCAAAAGATTCATACGACCGGACTCCGGACCGCCGCGAACAATCCCGATCTATTTGCCGTCGCATTGATGAACGGGACCGTCGTGGTGTGCGACACGGCCACCGGGCGGGCGCGATTTGCACCGATTACCCCTCCGGCGCGGGTGGCGTCTCTCAATCGCAAGCGCCAAGGCGACAACCAGGCGTGGATTCCCAATTTCGCTCTCAGTCCGGACGGTCGCTGGCTGAGGACCATCAACGACTCCTGGGCCATTTTCGACGCCGTGATCGGCGAAGAGCACTCGGCAGGGGAATTATTTCACCTGACGGCTGACTTTGACCCGGTCCTCACGCCCTTTAGCCCGGACGGGAAGCGCATGGTGACGTCGAGTTCGGCGAGTGCCACCCTGTCTGCGAATGGAACCGTAGCAACTAATACTACGACGATCGAGCTGCGCTCTGTACCCGACGGCAAAGTGATCGGCACGTTTCCACCGGACCCACAAATCTACACAGGTTTCGGCCAAGGCATCATGTTCAGCGCAGATGGAAAGCGACTCTTGATTTTGGGCTATTTGGCAGGGTCCGCCCGCACGGCCCCGCCGGCGGCATTCGTCCGCGAGACCGAGACGCTTGCGGTGATCGGATCTCCCATTCCCTACCCCAGCGGGCGAGGTGGACAGTTTTGGCTAACCCCGGATGGCACCCGCGTCGTCATCGCGTCCAACGATCGCGCCATCAGCGTTTACCTCGTGGACACCGGTAAACTGGCTTTCCCACCGTTGCTGCACGGCGGACCCGCGAGTTGCGCCGGGATGAGCGATGACAGCACGATTCTCGCGACGGTCTCGGTGGACGGCCTTTGCCGGCTGTGGAATTTGAAGACGGGCGCGTTAGCCGCGGAGTCCACGTATAAGCAGGACCGCCCCAGCGTGGCGGCCCTTTCCCCTGACGGCCGCACGCTTCTGGTCAGTTCCGCGTCGGGCTTGGTGCATCGTCTGCAACTCACCCGCGGAGCGGCGGCTCCGTTGCTGCTTCCCCGGACGACCGCACCCGTCAGCCTTGTGCAGTTTGCCGCGCAGCCTCCCACCCGCTTGCTGTGGTTCGAACCCCGGGAAGCCAAAGCACTCGAAATCGCCTCGGGCCGCTGGGTGCGGGGCGGTTTTAGCTATCCTGAAACTGACGGCGGCATTGCGGCGCCGATTCGTCGTTCGTATGCGAATACGCTACGGCCCGGGGACAAGCTGATCGTGCGCTCCACGGAAAACAGTCCGACGCGAGCCTGGACCATGGGTGAAAGCGGTGTGGCGCACGATGTCGCGTTCGCGGACTCGATCGCTCCTGGCGGGTTAGTCTTGAGTGTGACGGGAAAATACAGCGCCGCCGTCCTTACCCGGGTCGCGCCTGGAGAAACGGGCTCGGTGCGTATCTGGGATTTGGAGACGGGAAAACGGGTTGCCACGATTGCGGGAGTGACCTTCCAGACCGCAAACAATAGCGCGGTGGATGTTTTGACCAACTTCAGTCCGGACGACCGCCGAATTGCCATCTCTACGCCGCAGGGAATTCAGGTCTATGAAATCAAAGGAGAAAAGCTGCTCTTCAAAATCACGGCGGATGAAAAGGCGGCATTTCGCGCCGCGCGATTCAGCGCCGATGGCACGCGGCTGTTAACCGGTAACGCTTGGGGCAAGGTCCAAGTCTGGGATGGAATGACTGGAAATCTTCTGCAATCGCACCAAGCCCACGGCTTCATTGTCACCCGTTTCGATTTTTCCGACGACGGCCGGCTTTTCGCCAGCGGGTCCCAAGATGGAACTGTGCAGATGTGGGACAGCGCGACGTATCAACCTGTGGGCGAACCTTTGGTCCACTCCGGCGCCGCGACGCGGGTTTCTTTCAGTTCCGACGGCCGACGAGTCTTGACCGCCGCGAACGACGGCTTGGCGCGCGTGTGGGATGTTCAATCAGGAATCCCCATCAGCGGTCCGCTGGACCACCATCGCGGGAATGTCCATTCAGACTACAGTCCGGATGGTCGGTTCCTGCTGACCTATTCCGGGTTTGGGACGCCGACCGTCGGAAATCGCGTATGGGCTGCGCCGCCTGCTGGCCGCGCCGGGAGGGCGCCGAAATGGCTGTTGCAACTCGCCACGATCTGCGCCGGCCGGCGGTTGACCGACGAAGTAAAGTTCGTCAGTGCGGCGGACGAGTTTGATCGGCTCGACGAACTTCGTCGCGAGCTTGCCGAACTGCCGGCGGACGATCCGTATGGCGAATGGGCCCGCTGGTTCCTCTCCGACAGCCCGACGCGCTCGATCGCGCCTGGATTTACCGTCACGCCGGCCGAAGCGAAGAAGCTCGCGGATGAACTGAGCGCTCCGGATCCCTTTATTGCCATGCTCGCCCGTGATGCTGCCCTGCTTCTGGAGAAAAAATATTCCGAAACGGAGCCGCTCGAACGGGAGATGCTGGCGCACGTGATCAAGCGGGAGGGAACGGGCGGCTACGGCCATGGCGACACCCTTGTCCGGCTCGCGCAGACGCTGGTAATGGTTGGCAAGTTTGTCGAAGCCGAGTCAGTAGGGCGCGCGGGCTTGGCCGTTCGCGAGAAATTCTACTCCGTCGACGCCTCTGCGAATTCAACCATTTACAGCGTCCACGCGACGATTGGCTCCGCTCTGGTCGGACAAAAACGTTACGCCGAGGCGGAACCACTTCTGGTGGACGCGTGCGCAAGGTTCAAACAACGGAATATCGTGGATCCTCTCGCCCCCGCGGTAATGTTGCAATTTAGAAATCGCATCAGCTCGCTCGTGGAACTCTACGAAGCCACGGGCCGGCCGGAAAAAGCGGCGGAGTGGAAAGCGGTGGCGGCAGCGTTGAAGCCGTAACGACGCTCGGTCCGACGGGGTCAGGCCGGGGCGAAATCTTGCCAGCCCGACAAACCGGTCGGGCAGCGCGCCCGAAAGGGACAGGCTATTTGGCCGATTCCGGCGACCGGCAGGCGCCGGCGTGGCTCGTGCGGCTCGCCACCGTTTGCGCCGGCCGGCGGCTGAACGAGGCGGCCAAAATCGTGAGCGCGCTGGACGAGTTCGACCGCTTCGACGACCTCCGCCGCGAAATCGCCGCGCTCCCCGACACCGCCCCATACGCCACGTGGGCCAAATGGTTCCTCTCGACCGACCCCGCCCGCTCCATCGCTCCCGGTTTCACGGTCACGCCGGCGGAGGCGGAGAAGCTGGCGAAGGAACTGGCGGCTCCCGCCGCTCCGCCCGCCATTGCGCCAAGGCCGTAGGCGCGCTGCCCGAAAGTGCTCAATCCCGCCCTGCGGGACTCAACGCTCAAGTGGCCGAGCCAACGGCAGCCGTTCCGAGACTTGAGCGTTAAGAGTTGAATGTTGAGCGTTGAACGTTCGCCTCCCCTTACTCCATCCATCACGCGAAGTTGATGTTGTTGCTCAAGCCCTGCTCGCCGGCGTTTTTGAGCAGCGTCAGCAGACGGCTCGTCTCCATTTGCCGCGAGCGGCGACGTAAAAGGATGATCAAGCCCGGGTGTTCCTGATGCGCGGCGGCCAGCACGAGATAATCGTCGCGATTGCATGTAATGGTGATCATTGCGTTGGCGCGGGCGTAGGCGAACGCCTCGTTGTCAGTCGCGGTGGCGGCCAGCGCGTCGCGCAACTCGGTCGCCTCATGTCCCCAATGACGAAGCAAGAGCGCGATGTTCCCCGGCACGTCGTGATCGAGGAAAAACTTCACGCCGGACCTTCGCTCATCTGCTCGGCCACGAGAGCGTCGATTTCAACGCGGTGGTCTTCATAATAGGCCAGGCATTCGTAAACCTGCGCCCGCGTCAAATCGGGGAAGCAACGGGGAATCAGCGTATCGATGGTCTCGCCGTTTTGGAGCAGACCGATCACGTCATGCACGCCGATGCGGGTGCCTTCGATGATGGTGCGGCCAGAGCGCACTCCGGGGAGGTTGATCAGATAGCGATAGGAGGTGGCGGGCATGGGAAAAAACTAGGCAGTCAGGGTCGTGGCGCAACGTCGTTTTCTGCGTGAGGGCAACTGGGCAGCTGCGAGTTCGCCGCGCCACCCGACGACGCGCCGTATGTGGAATGGGGCCGCTGGTTCCTCGCTGACCGCGCGACGCGCTCGGTCGCGCCGGGCTTTTCCCTGAAAACCGCCGCCGTTTTTTTCCAGCGATTACGGAAGCGATCCAATAGTCTCCGGGCCAAGCGTGGTGCCAAAATGGATTCATTCTTACGCCGACCTCTGCGAGGTTTCCCGTCTCTGCGGTGCAAGCTTGAGCGCGGCCGACCCAGGCCGTTGACACGGCAGAGCCAGGGCAAGAACGCAGAGAATACCCAAGGCAGGCAGGGAGATGGCAAAAAAAGGGCTGGCAAAAAAAAGATGAAGAACAGGTGGGTGCGTAATTCTTTGACCAACCTCCCCCTCGGTAAAGCAGGCCGGATACTCGGCCCTTTTTTGCCACCCATTTTTTTGCCAAAAAGATTGGTGGTTTGGACCGACCCACGGGGTCACGTTGCTTTTTGTTGACGGATTTTCGAGCGCGTGGGTTTGGGCCTCCCGCAGATTCAGAAAGACCGCAGATGGTCTGCGTTCTGGCTCAGCATCTGTGGCCTTTCTGAATCTGTGGGAGGTCCTTCATTTTCCTGCCAAATGGATTGGTCGGAGAGATGTTCCAGAGGTCATGCACCGCGCCGCTTCCAACCCTCGCGGGATCACTCCGCCGGCCTGCTCTCATCCCGCCGCCGGCCCGAAATCCAACTTCATCTTTCCCGCCTTTTCATCGAGCACGATTTTCGCCGCATAGGTCTTGCCCGACTTCACCGAAACGAGGCCGCTCACACTGATCGGAGCGCCATCCTTCCAGCCCTGCAAAACCGGCACATAGTCCGCGGCGGCGAATGGTTTCCCAAACGCGCTCTTCCAGAGCTTCACCCCGGGCCAGCCCGGCGCCTCAAAATAGCCGCCGCAATCCAGCATCAGCTTCCCCGACTTCGGGCACTTCACGTCTTTCACCTTCTTCGGCTCCGGCGTGAAGATCACGAGCTTCTTCTGCGCCTCGTCAATCACGAGGTCCGCCTCGTACCCGCGGTTGCCCGTCGACGATCTCAATCCCGTCGCGTGATACGGTTTTCCCGCGAGGTGGCTCTCGAGCAGCGCGACAAACTCCCCCGCCTCCCACGCCCGCCCAAAGGCCGACTTCCACAGCCGCACGCCCGGCCAGCCCGGGGCCTCGAAGAACGGGCCGCGATCCAGCAGGGGCGCTTTTGACTTCGGGCAAATCGACCCGGCCACCGGCGTGCCCGCCGTCACGGGCTCCACCGGCTCGTTGATCCCCGCCCGCGCACTGTCCTTGATGAACGCCGCCTTCATGCTCACGACGCTCGCGAGCAACGCATCGAGAAATTCCGGGCGCGTCATCGGCGTCGCGTTGCGTTCCATCTTTTTCAGGATCAGTTCCCACTCGCCGGTGAGTTTCGCCGACAACAGGCTCGGCGCGCGCGTCGCCAGCTCGCGACACAGCAGCCGGCCGTTCTCCGTCGAAAGAATTCTCGATTTCTCCCGCACCACGAATCCGCGCAGGAGTATCTTCTCGATGATGTTCGCCCGCGTCGCCGCGGTGCCGATGCCCTTGTCCTTCATCACCTCGACCATCGCCTCGCGCTGTTCCTCCGGCGTGTCGTCGTCGAACGTCTCGCCGGCGTACTTCATCGCGTCGAGCAGCGTCGCATCCGTGAAATGCTCCGGCGGCTTCGTCGTCAGCTCCTTCAACGCCACGGCCTCCAAGACCTGGCGCTCCGAAATTGGCGGCAGCGTCGCCACCGTCTTCGCCTCGCGTTTCACCCAGCGCTGAAAGCCCGGGAAATCGATCTGCTCGCGCGTCGCCTTGAAGTTCGCCGGCGCATACGGCCCCGCGCCGCCTTCCTGGGTGTAGCGCCGCGTGACGCCGCGGTATTTCGCCGCTTCGTCGAGCGCCATCAGCGTCGTCTGCACGACGGCGAGAAAGGCGAACAGATCGTTGCCGGTGAGCGTTTCGATCCCGTTGACCTCGCCGGTCGGCACGAGGCCGTAGTGGCCCTCCACCTGCCGGTCGTCGAACGCCCGCGCCGCCGCCGCGACGTGCTGGGGCATCATTTCCTGCTGCGAAAGATGCAGCGCGGGCCGCATCGCCGTTAGGTGCGCATGCACGTCGACGAGCGAGGCGTAGAGCTTTTCCTTCATGTCCTCCCGCAGATGCCGGCAGTCCGTTCGTGGGTAACTGATCAGCTTCGCATCATACAACTTCTGCAGAATCGCGAGCGTGTCGGTCGCCGTGCAGCCGAACTTCTTCGACATCAGCTTTTGCATTTCCTGCAGGTCGAACGGCAGCGGCGGCTTCTCGGTGCGCGTCGTCTTTTTATCCGTCGCGCGATAAGTCGGCGGCGCGGTCGCCGCCGCGCCGAACGCCGCGCCCTTCCCCTGGTCCCAAAAAACTTTCTTGTCGCGCTCGCTGCTCACCGCCGGGGCTCCGAGGAGCTTCACGCGATCCGGGGACGCCGCGTAGGCGTCGAGCTCGGCCTTGGCCTCGAGGCCGCCGAACGTGCCATGCGCCTCCCAGAATTTCTGCGGAACAAAATTCTCGATCAACAGGTCGCGCGCGACGATCAGCGCGAGCGTCGGGGTCTGCACGCGGCCCACCGACCACACCTTCCAGTCGCCGCGTCCGCGCGGCAGGGTCTTGGTTGCGAGCACCGTCACGTTCATGCCCACGAGCCAGTCCGCCTGATCGCGCGTGAAGCCCGCCTGCGCGAGGCCGTTGTAGTCCTGCAGCGGCTGGCGGGCCGCGAACGCCTCTTGCAACCCCGCGACGGTCATCGTCTGCGCCCACATGCGCGAATAGGTCGTGCCGGTCGGCGCCTTCACCCCGCGCAAAGCCTTCCGGAAGATCACCTCGCCCTCGCGCTCGGCGTCGCAGCCGTTGACGATTTCTTCGCCGGCATGCGCCGCCGCGGCCTGCCGCAGCACTTCCAGCAGGTTGCCCCCGTCCGCCCGCGGTTCCTCGACGAAGTCCCAGAGCTTCGTCGGCACGATGGGGAGATCGTGGACGTTCCAACTGCCGAATTTCGGATCGTAGGACTCCGGCTTGGCCAGCTCGAACAAATGCCCGCGCGCCGACACCACCGTGAGTTCGGCACCGTCCGCCATCGTGCCCCGATGCGGCCCCTGTCCGCTGAAGCTCCCGCCCGTGAGCGCCGCCGCGAAGTCGCGCCCGGCGGCGGGCTTTTCGGCGACCAGGAGGATTTTGCGCATCGCCCGTTTGTAGCACGCCGCGCGATTCCGCGACAACCTCCGCTTTGCTTCCGCGGGTAATAAATTCCGGCCGACCTTCCCGGGCCGATGAGACCCGACGGGATTGTCGCGCGCGCATTTGAAGATAGACCTTGGCCTCGGGACACGGCTTCTTGGCACCTTGCCTCCGTCCCTCACGCTTCAACCGATCGGTTACCTCCGCACCCGGCAACGCGTGAAATTCCACGCGGGGCATCAGCCGTCGGCCGCCGGGGAGGAGCGCAACGAGTTGGAATTGCTGGCGGGCCGCGGTTACGAGCAGGCCTTGCAGGATCTCGCGGGAGTGGAGCGGGTGTGGTTGTTGTGGTGGTTCCATCGCAATGCAGGCTGGCGGCCGCTGGTGTTGCCGCCCCGCGGACCTTCGCGGCGCCGCGGGATGTTTGCGACGCGCTCGCCGCACCGGCCCAATCCGCTGGGTCTGACGTCGGTGCGCTTGCTCGGTGTCGAGGGCCGGCGACTCCTGCTCGGTCCCTGCGATCTCGTGGATGGCACGCCGGTCTTCGATCTCAAACCCTACGTGGCGGCCTACGATGCCTTCCCCGACGCAAGAGCCGGATGGATCGACGCGATGGAAGCCGAGCTGCGCGAGCCGGCGCGATTTGCCGTGCGGCTGTCGGACGCCGCCGACGCACAGGCGCGGTGGTTGAGGGAAACGTGGGACATCGATTTCACGGCGCGATTGATTGAATTGTTGTCGCGCGATCCCGCGCCGCACCGCACACGCCGGATCCGGCGACTCGGTCCCTTGCAGTCTGAGATCGGCTGTGGCGCGTGGCGGGCGGTGTTTGCGGTCGATAAAGCAAACGTGTCCGTCCTCGTCCTCGAGGCGGCCTATCCGATGAAATTCCTGGCGCGGTCCGATTACACCGAGATACCCGATCGCGAGGCGCAACTGGCGTTCTTGGCGCGTTGGCCGGCGGGGGGCTGGCGCACGGGGAAGGGGAACGCTGTGACCCGGTGACGGCCCACGGGAGTGAAGCGGGTGGCGCGAATGCTGGGCGGCCCCCCCGTCCGACCGCTTCTGCAGGTTGACCGCGGCGGTAGGCGAGGAGAATCGCGGACTTCGTCTGTCGTGAGCGAATTAAGCAGGCCTTCGGGCATCATCGAGGGTCAGAACAAGGGACAGGTCAACTATACCCAAATTCGGGTATATCGAGTGCTGGTCGAGGGGCTGTCGTGGGGCACGCTCGGGGTGCATGAGACAAAGGCGCATCAAGATTTCGGTGGCGGAAAGCGAGGCGGCGTATCACTGCGTCAGTCGGACTGTGAACGGGGAGTGGTTGTTCGATGACGTGGCCAAGGAGGTTCTTCGCCGCCAGATTTGGCAGGTGGCGGACTACTGCGGTGTCCAAATCGGCACGTACGCGATTCTGTCGAATCACTTCCACGTTCTGCTCAACGTGCCGCAACAAGCCCCCGTGGCCGACGCCGAACTGCTGCGCCGCTACAAGGTCCTTTATCCCACGCCCACCAAGTACCAATCCGCGCGCCTCGCGGTCGTCGAAGCCGAGCTTATCACCAATGGTCCGGAGGCACTCGCCTGGCGTAAGCGCCAACTCGCGCTGATGGGTGACGTCTCGCAGTTCATGAAACTGGTCAAGCAACGCTTCTCGATCTGGTTCAACAAATCCCATCAGCGATTCGGCACGCTGTGGGCCGAGCGCTTCAAGAGCACATTGGTCGAGACCGAGGATCGGTTGCGGCAAACCATGGCTGCCTACATTGATCTCAATTGCGTGCGCGCCGGACTTGTCTCCGATCCCAAGGACTACCGCTTCTGTGGATACGCGGAAGCGGTGGCGGGAGGCGCCGCCGCCCGGGAAGGTATCCGTTCGGTGACAGGTGGCCGCGGGTGGGACGAGGCGCAGGCGCATTACCGTGAGGTGCTCTTTGGCACCGGGGCCGGTCTCCGCGAGGGGGCGGCGACCATCTCTCTCGACGACCTCCAGCGCGTGATTGACGAAGGCGGCCGGCTGCCGCTGGCGACCGTTCTGCGCTGTCGGCTCCGCTATTTTACGGATGGCGCCGTGCTGGGCAGCCGGGCCTTCGTGGAGGTGCAGCTGGCGAAATATCGCGAAAAGACCGGCCGGCGCGAGCGCACCGCACCGCGCGCCTTGCCGACGTGGACGGATTGGGGCGACTGGACGACGTTGCGCGGGTTGCGAAAGCGCGCGATTGGGTAAGGATCGCCGAATCCGCCACGGGAAGACTGGCAGGCAATGTATAGATTGGCGGCGTATGTTCGCGCCGTTCACGTTTTGCGCCCGCAGTGGTGCTGACGAGTGCCGGATCTGGCTTTGCGAAGGGTCGCCACGCGGAGCGCAGCGAGCGCCACGGACGTTTTCCACCACTTTGGCCCCCTGTAGGCCATGCGTACCCGCGTACGACCCATCGCGCGCCACGTTATCCGACCGGAGAGGTCCCTGTCGGGCATTCAGCCAGGGGGAGCTGCAACGTTTCATAAAAGGGACAGGTCGAATCGTGGCTCCTAAAGGGACAGGCCGAATTTCGGCCCTCCTGGCGAACGCGCACGGCCAGCCCGCGTGAGCATGCCTCACCCGCCGGAGTCGCACATCGCCGCGGTGAGAAGCGCGGCCGGGGCCCGAAGTAGATCGCGCGAGCGAGGGCGATCAGGGTTCGGGCAACGGCACCTGCGCGGTCGTGCGCAGATAGGCGAGGAGGTCGCGGACTTCGTCGGTCGTCCGCGCTTTGAGGAGGCCTTCGGGCATCATCGAGATCGGAGACTTTTCGCGGGAGAGGATTTCGGACTTCGCGATCACGGTATCCTGGCCGATGAGCCGGAGTGTCAACTGCTGGGCGTCCTCCGCGGCGGCATTGCCGGAAAGCGTGCGGCCGTCGCGCGTGGTGACGGTGACGAGTTGGTGGCGGACGGTCTCGGTCTTGCCCTTGGCGATGGACCACTCGCCGGAGATGGCGCGACTCGGGCCGGGCGTTTTGGGCGAGGATGGGCTGCGGGGCGTTGTCGCGATAGACGGAGAGCGTGTGCGTGGTGGCGTCTGGGCGCAGCGTGAGGTTGGCCGCGTGGGCGAAGGGCCGCGGGTCTGAGGCTGAGCCTCTCTAGTTGAGGCCGGAAATCCGGCCGGATGGAGTCGTAGGCTTCGGCCCGTCGAGCGTGGCCCGGGCCTGCGCGGCCAGCTCGCGAAACGTCGCGAAACGCCGCCGCTGATCCGCATTGCCGGCCTGCTCCGCCAGCGACTCCAGTGCTTGCAGAAGTTCGTCGTCCCGGGTGTACGCCAGTGCGGATTCACCGAGCGCGAGCGCCGCGGGGACGCCCGCGGCGAGCGCGACGCGGCGCACCAATCCGGCCAACATCCGAATGTCGACGCGACGTTCTCCGACCAGCTTCTGCGCGACCGCGAGTTCGAGCGGGGTGTTCATTCGCTCGGTCACCGCCAGCACCAGCGTCGCGGTGGCCGTCGAAACTCGTTCGGTCTGGGTCAGCAAGCGGGAGAGCTCCCGGGCGGTACCAGCGGCCTCCGGCGCGCTGATCTGCTGCAGACGCCACGTCAGCAGGGCCAGGACCTGCAGCGCGAGATCGGGCTCAACTTCATTCGCGGCCATCCAGCCGGGGATGGCCTGGGCGGCACGCACGATCCACTCGCGAGCATTCGGCCACGCGTCAGTGCTCGTCGGGAAGAGCGCCCTGAACCGCGTCAGCGTGGAGGGATCAACCGCCAGGGTGGTCTGGCCGGAACTTGTGTAGCGAAAACCGAGGCTCGTCGCGTAGCGGCTCACGGCGAAGTCCTGGCTGGACATGATCATCTGCGGCTGGCTTTCGGAGCTCTTCCGCAATGCGCTGCGCAAGGCGGGCAAGGCCTCGGTGACCGGGAGCAGGCGGCTTTGCGCCTGGGCGAAGCGAACCAGATCTTCCCGCCGCGCCTTCGCCGGATCGAAAGTGGCGATTAGGCTCTGGAGCCGCTCCATGGTCACGTTCACCTTCAGCGACCGCTCAATCAGCAGGAGAACGAATCGCTGATGCCACATCTCGTAGGCGGGACCGTCGGCGGGTTTGGCGATCTGGGCGAGGCGCGCGAAAAACTGCGCCAGGTGCGCGGGGTCGAGGTGCTTCTCCGCGTCCGTGCATAATCCGCCGGCACTGAACAACGACGGTTGGTCGCTGCGGACGATGCGGGACGCGGTGGCGCCCAGGGCGGAAATGGCCGTGACACTGTAGATGCCGACTGCGTCATCCTGGCGACCGGCCCGCGCATACAGCCGCGCCAGCTGGATTCGTTGGTAGTCGCTGATCGGACCGCCGGCCACGAACGCTTTCTCCGCCGCGGGCAAGAGTTCGCGCGTCACGTCCGCCGGTTGTCGGAGCAGGACCTCCAGCCAGAGCAGCAAATCCTTTTTGCCGGCATTTCCCGCCTGGATCGCCTCCGTCAGCCGGGTGAACTCCGCGGGCATGCGGCCGTTGCTGGCGTAGGCGTGCGCCATCAACGGATAAAACAAATACTGCTCGTCCGTGTCGCCCGACGCCGGATCGAGGGTGCGCAGGACCGCTTCCAACTCCGGCAGGGCGTAGGGCTGCGTCGCCACCCGCTCCAGCAGTTTGGCCGGCCGGTCCGGCCCACCGCCCCCGTCGTCCTCCGATTCGAGCATCCGCAGCCATGGGCTCGGGGCGCCGGCTCCCGCGGCCGTGCCGGGGCGTGCCGTTGCCGGGTTCGCGCCGAGGGCAAACAGCGAGGAGAATTCGATCACGGGAAGGCCGTTCCGGTAATATTCATAAATCTGCACCCCGGGCGCCGGCAGCATCTGGAGCAGGCCGCGCAACGCCGGCCGCGCGGTATTTCCGGAGTCGGGGTTCGCGAGCTGCGCGACCAGCTTGTTGACTTGGGCCGCGCCCAACCCGCCGTAGGTCAGCCCGGCCGTGGCAAACTGATTCGGATCTCTGCCGGCCGCGGCGCGCGGCCGGTCGCCGAGTGCGCGCAACGCATTTTCAGGATGATCGAGCGCGCGCCAAAGGCTGGAAAGCTGCTGGCGGTAATTTTCGGCCTCCGGGGCCACGACGATCAGGCGCTCGAGGGTTTCTCGTTCCCGATCACCTTCGCCGAGCTGGCGGTAGAGCGGATACAGCGCCTCCAGGGCGAGCTTGTGATCGGGCTGGCGCTGGCGGAGACGTTCCAACCACGCGACCGTTTCCCGGGGGTCACCCGAGGGGTCGCTGAGAAATACCGCCATCGTTATCCCAAAATACCTGGAGCTCTGTCCGGGCTCGGCGGATTTCTCGTCGAGCAACGCCAGGAGTTCCGCTTTGCGCTTCGGGAAAATTTGCTCGGTGTAGTTCGCGAAATATCGCCGGAGGTAGAACGAGAGGGACGTGATGGGATAATCCGGCGGGAGCTGAGCCAGCTCCCGGAGGGCGCCCTCGATCACCGCCGACATCGCCAACCCCTCCGCCCCGCCTTTGGGTTGCACGAGAGACGCGAAGACTCCGGTGGCAAACGCGTCGGGATATTTTTCCAACAGGTGGCGATCGAGGTCCGCCAGGAAACCGACGTTGCTCCGGTCGAAGTTCTTCGGGAGCCCAACCGCGAGGCTGGTGAACGAACTGGCGATCGACCGGATCATGAAGGGGGACAACTTGGACGCTTTCTCGACGCGGTCCTTGAGCTCGGTAAGAATGCGCGCGGACGAGTCGGCGTCGACCGGCCTGGCGAGCAGGCCCCCCAGCCCGGCGATAAATTGCATGGGCAGGCTGTTCCCCGTGTAGGCCTGAAGCTGGCGCAGGGCCAACGGCCCACGTGCCGCCGGCGGAAGGCGCCCCAGCACGTAGTCCATGTCCAGCGTCAGCAACTGCCGCGAATCAATCGCCGCCACCGCGGTTGCCAATTGCTCCTCGGAAAAGACCTTTTTCCCTGCCGCTTCCTCGACGCTGAGCAGATTGGATTTTTCCGACGATTCGAGTCCCAGCGGAATCATGCTGGCTGACGAAGAACGTCGGATCAGCAGGTCGCGCGCGGCTTCGGGGTTTTCCGCGGCCAGAACGACAATCTCGCGACTGATCGCGGCGAATTTCTCCGGGTCCAGCTTGCGGCGGGCGTGCACCGCCACCTGGCCGAGACTGCCGCTGCCGGCCGCGGCACCGCCTTCCCGCAACATCATCACGCCGCCGCCTGCAACCGCCACCGTGGAGGTGCTCGACAACGCCACGCTGCCGGCCACCGCGCTGCCGGCCACCGCGCTGCCGGCGACCGTAGCGCCGCGCGCCGCCCGGCCGGCCGCCGGACTCCGGCTGGCGCTCATCCATTGTTTGTAGATCGCATCGGTCAGCGCCGCGTCACCCGCGGCAATGGCTGAGTCGGCCGCCAGTTCGAAATTCCGTTGTTTCAGCGCCTGCTGCGCCGCCGCGATCAGATCGGTCAACGGCGCGAGGGCCACGGTAGCTTTCGTTCTCGCCGACAAATCGCTTTGCATCTTGGGCGCAACACCCTCGGCCGTCCGGAGTTTTTCCGCCGAGTCGCGCAAACCCCAGGCGAGGCGCTGGGTCACCAGTTCGGTGACGGTCCGGAGATCGCCGCCGAAATGCCGCAGGAGTTTCAAATCGCCCCGGTCAGCCAGATTGTACCGTCCGCTGTGCAGGGCGGACAGGCGGGACAGCTTCGCCAGCACGGTCAGGCGGGGATACGAAGCCAGTGGCTTCAACGGCCGGCCGCCGGCCCGCTGCAACACTTCCTGCAGGACCTGATCGAAGGCCGCCTCCACCTTCGCGAACTGGGGCGGCGGCGCCGTTTCGCCCGGTGCGTCCGGCGCCAGGGTGAACAACAACCCGCTTTGCATGACCGCTTGGTAACGCTTGAACAGAAACGTCAACCCTTCGTCGGGCTGCCGGGCGGTTCTCGCCCCCGGAGCGGGCGGTTCGACTTCGAGTGGCTGCTGTTCGATCACCCGCAGCAGGGCCCGGAGATACATGCCGTTGGCCAGCTCGACGGCGCCGTCGCGGCTGCGCAGACCGGCCAGCTTGGCCATCACCCCGATGTTGCCGGTATCGGCCGTCAGCGCCTTCTCGTAAAGAACCGTGGCTTCCGCGGTGTAGCCGGCCGATTCGAATCGATCGGCCGACTCTTCGACGAGCGACGCGCGCTCCGTCCGATCGATGGCGAGGTTGAACGCATTCAGCGCCTCGCTGGGATTATCCATCCGGAGAAACGTCCGGCCGAGGTTGAGGTAGACTTCCGGCGGCATGTCCTCGCCCATGGCGACGAGCTTGCGGCTGAAGGACAGGTTGCGGCGGAGATCCGTGAGCCCGCCCGCGTTGGACATCCCGGGCTGCCGTTCGTCCGTGGCCGCGATTAGTTCACGCAGGACCGTGCTGCGGCGCGGGCCGGCCTCCACCAGCGAATTTTCGAGCGAGGTAAGATAGGTCTTCATGTCGCGGGATTCCTGCGACAATTCCGCCGACAAATCATAGAGGTAGAATTTGTCCGCCTGCCGGGTGATGCGCTCGAGCACGCGGCGGTGGGCCCAGCGGAGGACGGCGGAATCGGCCGCCGGCTTCAGGTTGAGGATGCCGTCGATCGCCACCATGAAGCCGTCGTCGCCGGGCGCGATCTCCGCGAAATATTGGAGGATGGCGGTGCCCTGGTCGATCCGCCGGTCCTGTTTCAGGAGATCAGCGAGGAGGAGGTAGTTGTCGCTGCTGCCCGGATTCCGGGCGAGCGCGCGCCGGTAGGAGTCGATGCCCTTTTCCCGGAAACCGGCCATGACGAGGACGCCCGCCTCGAATTCGTCGCCGGCCGTCGCACTCCGCTGGCGGAGCTCATGGAGCCGGCTCTGCAGGAGCGCGACGTCCTGTTTGCCGCCGCGTTCGAGATGGTTGAGGATGAGGGACTGGAGATATTCCGAGGCGTTTTCCGGATCGAGCTTCAGGAGTTTTTCCGTGATCGCGATGAACGCGGTGTGCCGGTTCAGCGCCTGGTAAACGCGCGCCTGTTCCTGCAGGCTCGCAATTTCCACCGCGGGGGTTGGCGCGCGCCGGCGAAACGATTCCTGGATCACCTCGATCGCCGAGGCGGGATCGCTCGCGTCGGTGTAGATTCGGACCAGGAGGGCGCTGTCCTTGGGGGTGGCGGTGCCCTGGGCGACTTTCTCCTCGAGCGGGATGGCGAGGTCGCCGATGGCGCCGGCCTCGGCGGCGAGGAGGAGCAGCCGATCCTCCACGAGTTTGCGGCGCGTCTCCGACACTTCGCCGGCCCAGAGTTTTTTCCAAAGCGCCAGCGCCTTGTCGCGCTGGCCGACGGAATCGTAAAGCCACGCGAGGTGCATCGATTCTTCGCTGCCGAGGCCGCCCTCGCGTTGGGCCAGTTTGTCCCAGATTGCGACCGCCCGCTTGGGATTTTTGATCCGCTCGTAGGCTTCGGCGACGTTGGGGAGCTGCGGGGAATCCGCCGGCAGATCCTTTTCGAGCTGGCGCAATACTTCCTCCACCGTTGCCACCTGGCCGCGCTTCAGGTGATGCTCGTAGCGAAACCACCAGACGTAGGTGGCGCTCTCCGGGTGGGCGGCGAGGCACTTGTCAGCGGCGGCAAGCGCGAGTTCGTCGAGCCCGTGCTGGGCCATCGTGCGGCCGCCCTCGAGGAGGACTTCGGGCGAGTCGTTGCGCTCGGTGAACTCGCGCCACAATTTCGCCGCGTCGTCCCGCCGGCCCTGCTCGAGATAATGCTCGCTCAGGCCGCGGGGCCAGGCGATTTCCGCCGGTTCCCGGGCGATGAGCTTGCGCAGTTCCGCCGCCAGCGTTTCGTGCCGGCCGGCTTCCCCGTACATTCGCAGCAGGCGGCGCTGGCCTTCGCGACTCATGCCCTGGCTGCGGTCGCCCTCGATCAGCGCGATCGCCTCGTCGTAGCGCTTGAGCCGGTGGAGCACGTCGACCCGGGCGGCCTTGGCGTCGGCGCTGAGATCGGGCTGGGCCGCGAATTTCGCGAGCAGCAGATCCCACGATGCGTCCAGCTCATGCGCTTCGACGAGCACGCTGAGGCTGTAGCGCACATCGCGCGAGAGGGTCGCGGTTTTCACCGCCTCCCAGGCTTCGGCCTGCGCCTTGGGCGCCTGGCGGGCCTGCACGGCCCACTGCGCGAGGCGCAGATGCTGCCGCTGGCGCTGGCTGCCTGCGCCGAAGACCTCGTAGAGTTCCGCGGCTTCGGCCGGGCGATTGAGGATGGCAAGCGCGACGGCCGCCCGGTTGCGAAACTCCGGATCGCGCGTCTTCGCCAGCGCGAAGAGTTCCCCGACGTTTTGCGAGTTGGTGACGAGGAAGGTCAACCGCATCAGCACGTCCTCCTTTTCCGCCGGGTCGGTGGCGCTTGCGAGGGTCTGCTCATACGCCTGGCGGGCCTCCGCCAATTTTCCGGCGGCCTCGAGCAGGCGGGCCTTCTGCAGGGTCAGGGCGGGGGATGCTTCGATCGCGATGGCGCGGTCAATGATCTCCAACGCCGCCGGCAAGCGACCAAAACGCCAATGCAGGTGGCTGGCCACGAGCAGCGCGTTGGTGCGCAACCGGCGGGGCTGCGTTTCAGCCTGGGCCAGCGCGGACAGCTGGCCGACGGCGGCATCGACGTTTCCGTCCCGCAGAATGGCCTCGTTGTAAATCGTCTCGATGGCCGCGGGCTCGACCCGCGCCTGCGCCAGCACCACCGGCAGCGGCGGCGTCGGGGGCGGGGCCGCGGCAAATCCCGCGGTTGAGCTCGCGATCGCCAGACCGGCCAGCAGGGCGTTTCTCAGCGGCGTGATGAGCGGGGAAGTCATAGGGTGCGCGGCCACCGACGATACGCCAGCTCCGCCAGGTAAAGCAACAGCGCCAGCCCGGTGGCGTACGGCCACAATTCGACCAGCGAGAGGGACGACCCCTGACTGCGCGCCACCGGATTCGGGCCGAGCGCCGCCGTCCGCGTCGCATCGACGAACACCCCGCCGGTGGCTTGGGCGAGCGCGGGCAGATTCAACGCGGTCTCCGGGTCCACCTGGTGTTCCGCCGAAACATCCGCGACCGCCGGCGAAACGAGCAAGGCGCCCGGCGTCGCGCGAGCCGGGCTCGCTCCGCCGGTTGCGCCCGCGGTCAGGCGGACCTCTTTGGCGGGATCGGCGATCGTCCCGGCGACGAAGTGACCGGGGGTGAGCTGGCGAAATTCGAGCACCTGGCCCTCCCGGCCCTGGCCGTCGAGGAGATTGGCCTGCGGAATCAAGCCGGCGCGATCCGCATAGCGGCGGGCGCTGAGGGTAATCTGCTGATCGTTGCGCTCGACGTCGAAGCGGAACGGCCGGGTGTCGCCGGCGGTGCGGCTCGCGAGGCGCGCCAGCCAGCGACCGTAGTCGGCCCAGTTTTTCCAATCCATCGTGCCTTCGCCCAACGGCTCGGTCGCAAACGTCGTCACGCGGCCGAGGCCGTAGAGCCAGGTGGCGAGGATCGGATGGGCGTTGCCGTCGACTTCCAACAGCACCTCAGCGCCGCCGCGGGCCTGGGTTTCGACATAGCCATTCAGCGCCGGGACGCCCTGTCGGTCGATTTCACCCCACCAACCGGCGCCGCCGCGGCCGACGACGGGAAATCCACCGGTCTTGTAGGCGGGGAGGTTCATCGTCGTAGCCTGCTTCAGCACCACCTCGGGCAGACTATAGCGATCGGTGGCCGAATAGAACCGGCCCTTGCCCCACGAGGCGAGGTCGATGAGGTTCTGGTTGTGGGCCCCGGCGCCGATCAGCACGGTGGAAACGTTGACGTGGTCCCTGGTGTAGAGGCGCATGAGCGACTCGTAGTCGGCATCCTCCACGCCGGCATCGGTGATCACAAGGACGTGCTTGTAGCGGGTATTGACGTTCTTCAGCCCGTAGTAGGCTTCCTCCAGCGCCGGATACATCACCGTCCCGCCGCTCGCCTGCATGCGGCCGAGGGCGCGGTCGATGGTGATTTTGTTCGCGGCCGACTGCAGCGGGAGGGCCCAGCTCTTGTTGCCGTAGAACTCGACGATGCCGACCCGATCGTGCGCCTTGAGCCGGCGCACCGCCAGACGAGCCACCTGTTTCGCGAGCTCCATGCGCGTTCCCCCCATCGATCCCGACGTGTCGATGATGATGGCCAGCGCCGTGCTCGGGTCGCGTTTTTCGGTGCGTTGGACAAAGTCAACCGGGAGCACCTCCGCCACCGACGAGCGATCGTAGCCACCCGTGCCAAACGAGGCCTTGCCACCGCTGAACAACAGCCCGAGCCCCTGCCGCTGAATCGCGGCGACCAGCCGGGCTTGAAATGCCTCGGGCACGTTGCTCGCCGGACGGTCGTCGAGCAGCACGAGATCATAGGCGCCCAGATCGGTGGCGCCATCGAGCGTCAGGGCGCCGCCATCCTGCACGGCAAACCCGCGTCCGAGGAGCTGGCCGAGCCGCGCGGCGCCCGATTGCATCCGCTCGCCCAGATACAACAACCGGAGCGGCGACTGCACCGCGAACGTTTGTTGCAGTGTGTTGTTGGACGGATTGGCATCGGTGCCAGCCATGACCTCCGCTCGCACCGTGAGGAATCCGGCGTCGCCGGGCTCAAATTCGAGCGCGACCGTCACCCGGCCGGGGCTGTTCACCGGCGCGGAACTCGCGAGTTCGCGGCCCGTCGTATCCGACAACCGGACGCGCACGCCGGCCGCGCGTCCGACCACGTCCACGGCGAGCCGCGCCGTCTGCCCGATGCGCAGCAGGGGATCGGCGGTCAACCGCACGGGGTAGACGTCCTGCTCGTCGTGCCCGAGATCATAGGTCGCCACGGGGATGCCGCGGGCCGCCAGCCGCTGCACCGTCGGCCCCCAGCGACGATCGGTCGCCAGGCCGTCGGAGACCAGCGTCACAATTCCGCCGGAGCCCGCGGGGATTTGCTGTTCGGCCGCGGCCAGCGCGGCGCTCAGCGACGACGGGCTGATCGCGTCAACCACCTGGATCTGCTGGCGGAGGTCCGCCGGCAGGGCCGGGGCGCCGGCGGGGCCCGCGCCCACCACGACGACCGCGGAGTGATCGACGTCCGCCAGGCGTTGGCGCCATTGGTCGAGCAATCGCAGGCCCCGCTCCCGTTGCGGAGCGGAGATGCTGGCGGATTGATCGAGCACGAAAACCTGGAAGAGGGATGGAGTGGGGGTGACCAGGACCGGACCCGCGAGCGCGCCGATGATCAGGGCGAACAGCAGCGAGCGCAGGACGCCGAGGGTGGCGCGATCGAGCCGCCGCGGAAAAAACCACACCAGCGGCAGCGCGAGCAGCAGCAGCAAAAACAGCGGGCGCAGAAAAGTGATGGTCACGGGAAGGAATTTGCCGCCCCGGTGTTGGCGGCCGGGGACGAAGCTTGCCCCCGGGTGTGGCGACGGACGGGCGGCGCCGACAAACTCCCCAGTTTTCCCGGCGGCGGCGCGCCGCGCGGCCGAAGGATTCCGTCAGAGGACGCACCTCCGCTCGCGTGGAAATCGTTTTTGTTCGAAGGAAGTTTCATTTCACGCCGGACAGAATCCTAGGGGACGCGGCTCGTTTGATGGAGATGCCATTCCAGGACCAGCAGCACGAGCGCGGCGAGGAGCAGCCAGGTGACCGGGTTCGTGGCCAACCCCATGGGACCGGTGGATTTCAACTCCGAGGCCGCGCTGATCGCGCCCAGCGTGGTCGCGGGATCGAGCAGGGAGACCGCGAGCGGCCCGGAAAGATTTTCCATTTTGATCTCCCCCGCCTGTTCCGGGACGAAGGGCACGCCGAGGGGATCGAGCACGCGGCCCTGGGGGTCCACCACCCGGTCGCCCATCTCCAGCGTCTCCGCCGCCAGCGGACGGCCAGCGGCCACCAGCGGATAGCCGCTCCGCGTGCCCGCGAGCCAGCGCAGGGAGTTGCCGACAAACAGCGGAAACGCCCGCGATTTTGTGAAATTGAACCCGTCGGACAACAGTTCCTGCCACACCTCAATCCGCCACTGCGGGCCGGTGCCCACCGTGACTTCGACGGGCCGCCGCGCCACCTCGGCCAGCGACATCGCGTCGATTTCCCGCAGGCCGATTGCCTTGACGGCGTGATTAAACACCGCGGTCGAATCGAGCTTCGCGGGGTGCGTGATCAGAAAAGCCGGGCGCGAATCTCCGGAAGCCACAAATTCCAGCGCGGGCAGATTCGCCCCGACGCTTTCGCCCTGGCGGCGAATCGCGACCATCGCGCCGGTATCCGCAATCTGGATTGCGGGATCGGCGGCGAGCACGGGGCGCAGGGTGCGATCGAGCGAGGGGGACAGCTGGACGGTCAGCTTCGGTTTGTCCGGCAGGCGCAGGCGGGCGAGATTGTCGAGCGGCAGGGCATCGTCCGGGGTGAGGCGCACGGTCAGGAGTCCGCCGGTCGCCGGCAGATTCCGGAGCAGAAAACCATGGGCGGCGTTGCCGCGGACGGCGCCGAGTTCCGTCGCCGGAAGTTCGCGGCCATCGAGGTCGATCTTCAGCTGATCCGGGCCGCCGGCTGCCGGCTGATTGCTTTCGATTCGCACGAAAACATCGACCCGGTCCCACGCGCCGGATTCGGCCTCGGTCACGCCCAGAGCCGTCAGGCCGGCGTTGCGGGCCGTCGGACGCGAACCGAGCGGGGCGCGGGCGACGGGGAGATTGGGCGTGAGCGCGAGCGACTCCGGTCGGACGGGGGCATCGCCAAAAATCACGACGGAGGTGGCGCGCCCCGGCCGGCGGGCGGCCGCCAGCTGCCGCAGCAGAGTCTCCACGCCGGCGGGGGCCGCCACGGGCTGCAGGCGGGCGAGGCGTTTTTCCAACAGCAATTCATGTTCGCCGGGGTTGAGCAGCGTGCGCGTGCCGCCGCCGCTCCACACGACCTGCCGTGAATCGGCGGGCAGCCGGCTGACGTATTGCCGCAACGCGGCCACCGCGTCCGGGTAACGGGTGCCGGCGGCCATGCCGGCCGAACCATCGAGCACCAGCACGTGAAACGTCCCACTGTCGGTGCGCCGCGCTTCCGGGCCGGCCAACGCCAGCCAGAGCAGCGCGGCGATGAGGAGAATGAGCGCGTAGGCCCACGGATGGCGAAAACGCTCCACGAACGTGCGGGCCGGCGCCTCCTCGGCCGCGACGCGCCAGAACAGCGTGGTCACGACCGTCACCTGCCGGTGGCGGACGCGGAGGCGTTGCAACGCGTACAGCAGCGCCGCCAGCCCGGCGAGGCCGGCAACCACCCACGCGGGGGAGAGATGCGCAAAGTTCACAGGCGGAATCCCCCGTCGTCGAACAACCGCGACAGTTGTTCCACGAGATCGGCCTCGACGTCGATTTTCAGGAGGCGCGCCTGCCGGCGGCGGGCGAGGTCGGCGAGCTCGTCGTTGAATTTCGCATACGCGGCGCGATAGCGGGCGAGAATCTTCGGCGTGATCGTGAGATCGGCGGCGTCGCCCGACTCGCAGTCGGTCAGCCGCACATCGCCTTGCACGGTCGGATCCGCGTCCGCGCGCCGGACGAGTTGCACAAGCAGCAGGCGGTGGCGCACCGGCCGGAGCGCCTCGCGGAGGGCCGCGACGCCGCCCGGGTCGAAAAAGTCGCTGACGATCACGAGCAGTCCGCGGCGGAGGTTCAGGCTCGCGAGGCGTTCGAGCGAGGGGACCAGGCGCGTCTGCGGGCCGGGGGCGGCCTCGGCGAGGCGCGCGAGGTGGCGGGCAAACGTCATGATCTGCGAGTGGCCGGTCTTCGGCTTGAAGATCACCTGCAGCCGATCCGAAAACGGAAAGAGCCCCGCGGCGTCGTGATGGTTCAAGCCCACCGCCGCGAGCGCGAGGGTGCTGCGCAGCGCGGCGATGACGCTGGGCGGCCCGCTGTCGCGGAGGAACATGCTCCCGGAAATGTCGGGCATGAGATAAATCGGCAGATCCTCCTCCACCTCGAAGAGCCGCACGAAGACCTTGCCGAGCCGGCGATAGAGATTCCAGTCGATCGCCCGCAGATCGTCGCCCGCGCTGTACGGGCGGTAATCCTTGAACTCGATGCCCGAGCCGAGATCGCGCGAGAGGCGCTCGCCGTGGCGGCCGCCGCCCGCCACCCGCCGCGCGTTGAGACTCCAACGCGAGAGGGCGGTCAGGAAAGCGGGATCGAAGAGTTCGTCGAATGTAACCGTCGCCGTCATGTCCGGGCTTCGTTCGGCAGCGGGACGGTCGCGAGGACCTCGCGCACGATGGCATCGTCGGTCACACCCTCGGATTGCCCGTGGAAGTTGATGAGCACGCGATGCCGCAGCACGGGCAGGGCGATTTCCTTGAGGTCGGCGACGCTGACCGCGAAGCGACCCCGGATGAGGGCCTTGACCTTGGCGGCGAGCAGGAGGGCCTGGGCGCCGCGGGGGCTCGAACCGAGCGCAACGCAGGAGTTCACCTTCTCGGGTGCATAGGCGCTGCCCGGCTGCGTCGCCATCACGAGATGAACGGCATAGCGTTTGGCGTGGGCCGGCACCGGCACGGCGCGCACCACGTGGCGCAACCGCACGATCTCGGCGCCGGTCGTGGCCGGCTCGACCTTGATTTCG
Source organism: Opitutaceae bacterium (assembly GCA_005792355.1). Taxonomy (GTDB): domain Bacteria; phylum Verrucomicrobiota; class Verrucomicrobiia; order Opitutales; family Opitutaceae; genus ER46. Next base: position 101 of record SXSC01000266.1, on the reverse strand, counting down.
GTGTCGCCGGTCGTGCGGTCGAGGATCGCCGCGTAGTCCTCCTCGCGCGGATAACCGACGACGAGTTTGAAGAGAAAGCGATCGAGCTGCGCCTCGGGGAG
>SXSC01000265.1 GCA_005792355.1 Opitutaceae bacterium | reverse complement strand
TCTCGATAAAGTAGTAATTCCCTTTCGCATCCACGAGAAACTCGATGGTGCCCGCGTTTTCGTATTCGGCGGCTTCGGCCGCCTTGACCGCCGCCTTGCCCATCTTCTTGCGCAGATCGGACGTCAGAAAGGGCGAGGGTGATTCTTCGATCAGTTTCTGGTGACGGCGCTGAACGGAGCAATCGCGCTCCCCGAGGTGGAGCACCTTGCCGTGGGAATCGGCCAGAATCTGGAATTCGATATGGCGGGGCTTCTCGATGTATTTCTCGATGTAAACCGCGCCGTTGCCGAAGGCTTTTTCCGCCTCGCCCCTGGCCACATGGTACTCTTTGGCAAAGGAGACATCGTTGTGGGCGATGCGCATGCCGCGCCCGCCGCCACCCGCCACCGCCTTGATGATGACGGGGTAGCCGATTTTGCGGGCGACTTTCACCGCGTCGGTTTCGGTCTCGACCGGGCCGTCGGACCCGGGAACAATCGGCACCCCGGCCTTTCGGACGGTATCCTTGGCGACTGACTTGTCGCCCATCATCTTGATCGACTTCGATTTTGGGCCGATAAACTTGATGTTACACGATTCGCATTGTTCGGCGAACTTGGCGTTTTCCGAGAGGAAGCCGTACCCGGGATGGATGGCGTCGACGTCGGCAATTTCCGCCGCGCTGATGATTCGGTCGGCTCGGAGATAGCTCTCGGAACTCTTGTTGCCGCCGATGCAGATGGCCTCGTCGGCCAGTTGCACGTGGAGGGATTGGACGTCCGCCTCGGAGTAAACGGCGAGGGTCTTGATCCCCATTTCACGGCAGGCGCGGACAATGCGCAGGGCAATTTCGCCGCGGTTGGCGATCAGGACTTTTTGAATCATCAGGAGTTTGTCCGTGTTGGAACGAAGGCTTGGGCGCAAGCTGGGGGCTATGCCCGGATACGAGCGGGCGCCGCCGACAAACTCCTAGTTTCGCTGCTACGCAGCGATGGAAGAAAACTTGGTCCGACCAGCGCGCAGCGCTGCCTTAGGATACTGGCGGAGGCACCAGCCACGATTGCACCGGGGATTTTCGACCGAGACAGAGCGTTCATGGCAAATCCGCCAGAATCCTATTGCGTGAGCTTGAACAGACGCTGGCCGTATTCGACGGGCTGGCCGTTTTCGACCAAGGCCTCGACCACTGTGCCCTTCACCTCGGCCTGAATCTCATTCATGATCTTCATCGCCTCGATGATACAAACGACCGAGTTCTCGACGACCTTGGTGCCGATGTCAGCGAAGGGTTTGCTCTCGGGCGACGCAGCCCGGTAAAACGTGCCGACCATCGGCGATTTGATGTAAGAAACCCCGGTTTCGTCCTTCGGAGCCGCAGGTGCCGCCGCCGCGCTTGGCGCAGGAATTGGCATGGGGGGTGTGGTGTCCACTCCAGCGAAAGGGGGATTGGAGCCGCCCCGACTCGTGCTGACGATGGGAAGACCGTTCATCCCCCGCCTAATCTTGAGCTTGAAGCCCTCTTCCTCGACCGCGAACTCCGTGAGCTCCGAGCGCTTCATGAGTTCGATAATCTGTTTGATCTGCTTGAGGTCCAAAAGGTGCCTTGGTTTATGATGTAAGCTGACTGGAGGCGTTAGTTGTTATTCGGAGCCGGTCGTTCAAAAGAATTGAGGTGACCCAAGCAATCTCCGAATTCTTGCGTTATGCGAATTCTACGAAAAGCGCCGAAATTCTGACGAAAATGCGCTGAAAATGGAGAAAATGGGCCAAAATCCACTGAAACTTCAGCAAAGATAAGCGTGTTTCTGATTCGAATGGAAAATCAGCAGAAGGGTTTCCGATTCGAAGATCTGCCATTTTTTATCCACTTCAAGCTCATTGCACCCCATCGGAGCTGCAATTCTCAACTAATCGGGCCTTCTGGCGTGAGATGGCCGGGAACGTCATCTCGGGCTGCACCGTCGGTCGAAGGGACAGGTTAATATGTTGTCACGGGCAAGGAGGTGGTCAGAGGGACAGGCAAACACAGGTGTGCCTCGGCTGGTTGAGCTGGCGGCCGAAGGGCGTTGACTCGCCGTGAGGCGGGCGACTGACCAAAACGTGCTCCGCGGTTCCGCAGTCACGGTCGGGGCGACCACCACCGGCTGGGGAATGGTATTGGTTGATCCGGGTTTTGGTGTGGTCGGCCGGGCGAACCATCCTAGTCCCAAGCCGATCGCGGGGCACACGGCGAGGCGGTAGAGTTCGGTGCGCCGCGCGGCGGTTTGGATGGCGTAAGCCGAGGCCGACACCAGGAAGAGGTAGATGTTGTTGCCGTTCATTTGTTGAGCAACGGATTCGACAGCACGGAGGCACCGTGGGGAAACATCGGGCCGCCATGAGGATGGGGCGCCTTCCGAGGGTTCATTGCGCATCGCTCCAGCATGCGATTTGCGCGGCTGGTCGGCTCGGCCCATTTTACGATTACGTGCGCTGCGATGGGCAATTTTCCGAGGGCGGCCCGCCACGCGCTAAGCAAGCTTATGGCAGGCCCGACGCAAAGCCGCAGCTGCGACGGTTCAGCCCCCGTGTTAAGGCGATGTAAAAAAGCCCGCTTTACCCGACGTCACTGGACGCCCCTGACATTTCGACCGGACACTCCTCTCCATCATGGAAACACTCTCCGTCCGCCTCGATGATTCGTTGATCGCCGCCCGCTGCGCTTCCGGGGCGCCTCCGCCGGGGAGTTTTGGCGGATCGGAGGAGGATGACGGGGATCTGCAGCCGCGGATCTGCTTTAACGACTCGTGCCTGACGGGATCGGGTGGGGATTTTGGATTCGGCCAGTCGAACGTACGCGAGACGTCGTAGTTGGCGGAAAGGCCGCCGCGCCCAGTCCCGGGATGGACTGTCACCGCAAATTCGCGCCCTGGGTTTCTTCGCCACATCGGGACCGGAGGAGTGCTGCTGCACAGCGGGTCAGTTGCGCCGGAAGTGCAGCTTCAATAATGCCCCAGATGGTTTCCGGCTCTACGCTGACGCGATAATCACGCGAATTCAGTTCGGAGAATAGCAGGCGTGAAAATCTCACAAAAAAGGTAAAAGGTAAAGCATGACCCTTTGACTGTTCACCTCAGGTCAACGTGATCCCCTTGGCCTTCGCTGCGCGCAGGAGGGCGTCGGCCATGTCGCTGGGGGTGATCGCCACTTCAATACCGCATTCCTTGAAGACGGCGATTTTCGCCGCCGCCGTATCCTCGGCGCCGCCGACGATGGCGCCGGCGTGGCCCATGCGGCGGCCCGCGGGCGCCGTCGCGCCGGCGATAAAACCGGCGACCGGCTTTTTGCAGTTCACCTTGATCCAGCGCGCGGCCTCGACCTCGGCGTTGCCGCCGATTTCTCCAATGAGAATCATGCCGTGCGTCTCAGGATCAGCGTTGAAGAGCTTGATGACGTCGAGGTGCGAGGTGCCGTTGACCGGATCGCCGCCGATTCCGACACAGGTCGTCTGGCCGATGTTTTTCGAGGTGAGCTGAAACACCGCTTCATACGTCAGCGTACCCGAACGCGAGACGACACCGACGTGGCCCCGCTTGTGAATGTAACCAGGGGCGATGCCGATGCGGCAGCCCCCCGAAGAGTCTTTGCCGCCGCCGGGTGTCACGACGCCAGGGCAGTTTGGGCCGAGGAGGCGCGTCCTGCGGCCCTGCATCGCCCGTTTCACGCGGACCATGTCGCGAATCGGAATTCCCTCGGTGATCGCGACGGCGAGATCGAGGCCCGCGTCGACGCACTCGAGGATGGCGTCGGCTGCGAAGGGCGGCGGCACAAAGATCGCGGAGACCGTGGCGCCGGTGGCCTTGGCGGCATCGGCGACGGAGTTGAAGATCGGAACCTTGATCCCAGCGTGTTCGAAGAACTGGCCGCCTTTACCGGGCGTGACTCCAGCAACCACCTGGGTGCCGTAGTCGAGCGAGAGCCGGGTGTGGCGTGCGCCAAATTCGCCGGTGATTCCCTGGATTAGGATCTTGGTTTCAGGAGTGATGAGGATGGCCATGGTGGAAGCGGTGATCGGTGATCAGGGATCGGTAATTGCCAATCAGTGATCGGAGGTCGGAAGTTGATGTTCGGAAGTCAGAGGACAGACGTCAGAAACAGAATGTAGGCTCAGGCTTTGCGCTGATGGAGGCCGATCTGATTGCCATCGGGGTCCTTGACGGCGAACATCCGGCACGGGGGAAATTCCATCACGTCAAACGCGAGTGTGATGCCCTCGGCCTGCACCGTAGCCCGGGCCGCGTCGAGGTCGGCGACTTCGAGCGTGAGGCTCGCGGCTGGCTTCCCGTCCGGCATGGCGTTGGAGATCCCGAGTGCTTGACCGGCGATGTCGTATTCGATCCACCACTGGCCGGGAGCGAATTCGACCTGCATGCCGACCTTCAGGCCGAGCTGCTTCTCGTAGAAATTTCGGGCCCGTGCCACGTCAGTTACCGGGTGAAAGACGAAGGCGAACTCTTTGACTTGGATGCTCATTTGGCGAAAGGGAAGGGAAGAGTGAATCGGGATACTTCGCTGCGTTCAGAACGACGCGTGGCGGGAGTGGCCGATCATGCCACCAGTTTTACAATCTTCTGGGCGGCGTCGGCCATCGTGTCGCCGGAGACGAGCGCGAGGCCGGAGGCGGCCAGGGTGGCCTTGCCTGCGGCGACGTTGTTGCCCTCGAGGCGGACGACGAGCGGGAGCTTGAGACCGACTTCCTTCACCGCCGCCACGATGCCGGTGGCGATGACGTTGCAGTCCATGATACCGCCGAAAATGTTGACGAGGATCCCCTTCACATTGGAGTCGCCGAGGATGATCTTGAAGGCGGCGATGACCTGCTCCTTTGAGGCGCCGCCGCCGCCGTAGAGGAAATTGGCCGGGGTGCCGCCGTAGTGGTTGATGATGTCCATCGTGCTCATGGCGAGCCCGGCGCCGTTCACGAGGCAGGCGATGTTGCCGTCGAGAGCGATGTAGCTGAGCGAGTGCCGCGAGGCCTCGATTTCCTTGGAGTCCTCCTCGTTGAGATCGCGGAGGGCGACGATTTCGGGGTGACGGAAGAGGGCGTTGTCGTCGAAGGAGACCTTGGCGTCGAGGGCGAGCACCTCACCGGTGGGCGTGGTGATGAGCGGGTTGACCTCGACCATCGCGGCGTCGGTTTCCCAGTAGCACGTGTAGAGATTGCGGATGAGTTTCCCGGCGTTCTTGGCCTCGGCGCCGGTCAGGCCGAGTTTGAAGATGAGTTCCCGTACCTGGAAGTCAGCCAGGCCGTAGGCGGGATCGACCAGGACCTTGTGAATTTTTTCCGGCGTGTCGTGCGCGACTTTTTCGATTTCGACACCGCCCTCGGTCGAGGCGACGATGACGGGTTGCGACGTGGCGCGGTCGAGGAGAATGGCGAGGTAGTATTCCTTCTTGATGTCGCTCGCGGCGGTGAAATAGACGGTCTGCACCTTGCGGCCGGCGGGGCCGGTCTGGATGGTGACGAGGGTGTTGCCGAGCATCTTGCCGGCCATTTCCTTCGCGTCGTGCTTGGTCTTGCAGAATTTCACACCGCCCTTGAAGCCGTCGGTAAACGTGCCCTTGCCGCGGCCCCCGGCGTGGATTTGGGATTTTACCATCGTCGGGCCTTCCGGCAGCTGGGCGAGGGCGTTGACGGCGTCCTCCGGGGTCGTGGCGGCGACACCCTTGGGGGAGGGGACGCCGAATTTTTCGAAAAGAGCCTTGGCCTGATACTCGTGGATATTCATGCGAAGAAAGGAGAGTGAACAAAGAGTTAGCCAGACCGTGGCAGGGATACGCACGCAAAAAACGATCAGTCGGGAATCGTGAAACCCGCCGCTGGCGGACAAGTATGGGATTTCCGCACCACGGCGTTGAAGCGCTGGACGGCTTTGGGCAATCGGTGGAGAGGAGCGTCTCGATTGCCGTGCTGGGTGTCGCGGGTCGGACCAGCCTCGAGCCGCACCTCCGACGGGGCGTGTCCTCTGGTTATCGGTGGTTGGAGGATTGTCTCGGCGGGCGCTGCTTGATCGTCGCCGTTGCGTTCGAATCAGGCCCGGATGCGACGAAGCGCAGCCCTCCGAAATCGGGTTGTTGGGAGTGTGCGCGGCATCGTCGAAAGGGAGATGCGGTCCCTCAGTTGGGCCGCTGGTGCGCGAGATTGCGTTTCGCCGGGGCCTGCGCACGATGCGATTTCATATGCAATCGCACGAGGTGATGAAAGAGGTTTTGAAAAAAACCAGCGCGAAACAAATCGCTGCCGACATGAACCTGTCTCTGTCGTTGATCTACAAGTGGGCGGAGCCGCCCGATGACGAGAGTGGGAGTGGCGCGAGCAGTCCGCTGGACCGGGTGGGGCAGCTCATCCAGATCACCGGCGATGTGCGCGTGGCGCAGTGGGTGTGTGAACGAACCGATGGGTTTTTCATCCGCAACCCGCACAATCTACCGCCGGGCCAGCTGCTCATCCCCGCGACCAACGACATCGTGCAGGAGTTCGCCGACATGTTTTCGACCATCGCCCATGCCTCGACGGACAATGTGATCTCGAAGGACGAGGCGCGGACTATCCGGCGGCGCTGGGAGGAATTGAAGAGCGTGACCGAGGGATTTGTGCGGGCGGCGGAGGATGGGACTTACGGACCGCCGAAACCGCCGGCGGGGGACGAGAAGAAATAGTCCGGGCATTTTCCTGTCGCGGGCTGCGACGCCGCGGCCGGGAGTAAAGAACCCCCGGGGCAAGCCCCGAGGCATTTGGCGAAAACTGCAGGAGCGGGTTTACTCCGCGATTCCTCTCGTTGCGATTGCATCGCGGCGTAAAGCCGCTCCTCCCTGAACCGGGCCGAAGCAAGCTGCGGAGTATGGGACCCAGCGGGAATCAACCCAGCAGCTGCCGGGCGAGAAACGTCGACTGCAGCGCGGAGATTTCCTTCAGGCCTTTTTGCGCGAGCGTAAGGAGCGCCTGCAGTTGGTCGCCGGAGAAAGTGGCCTCTTCGCCACTGCTCTGCACTTCGACGAACTGGCCGCGGCCGGTCATGACGATGTTGGCATCGACTTCGGCATCGCGGTCCTCGACGTAATTGAGGTCGAGCAGGGCCTGCCCCTGAAAGTTGCCCACGCTCACGGCCGCGACGGAGTCGGTGAGCGGGTTTTCGGGGATTTTTTTTGCGTCCAGAAGTTTCTGGACCGCGAGGCGGGCGGCGAGGTAGGCGCCGGTGATGGCCGCGGTGCGGGTACCGCCATCGGCCTGGAGCACGACGCAATCGAGCCAGAGGGTGTTCTGGCCGAGCTTCTGCAGATCGATGACGGCGCGGAGCGAGCGACCGATGAGCCGCTGGATCTCGATGGTCCGGCCGTCGATTTTTCCGCGGGTGCTGTCGCGCTGTTTGCGATCGAGGGTGGAGTAGGGCAGCATCGAATACTCCGCGGTGAGCCAGCCCCCGGGCACCTTTTGCTGTTTCATCCAGGTCGGCACGTTGGACTCGATGGTCGCGGCGCAGATCACACGGGTCAGGCCGAACGACACCAGCACGGAGCCGGTGGCATAGGGCGCGATGTTGGCCTCGAAGGAAATGGGGCGCAGTTGGTCGGCGCGGCGGCCGTCGGAACGGGAAGTGGAGTTGGACATGGCGGCCGACGGTAGTGGTGGTCGGAGCGGCGGCGAGACTGTTATCGGTGTCCCAGCAGTTATCAGTAATCAATGGCCAAGCAGTCAGCAGTAATCAGTGCCGGGGATGCGGATTCGCCGGGTGATATACGGCAGCGAAGGCGGCGGCCGTAATCGGCCGTTCCGCCAACGCCTAGCCCTGCCTGCCAGCGACGGACTACGGACGACGGACGACGGATGACGGACGACGGACTACTGCTTCCCCGCCTTACGTGCCTTCGGTCGGCTTGATTCTGGTGACCGGGCTTGCTTTTGACTGCGCGCTCATGAACGCGATTAGACGGTCGTTGAAATCGCGCGCGGGATCGTGGCCCATCTGCTTCAACGCGTGGGTGAGGGCGGCGACTTCGACGAGCCGGGCGATGTCACGGCCCGGGCGCACGTAAAGTTCGATGTGCGGCAGATTCATGCCGAGGACGTTGTAGAAATTCTCCTCGAGGCCCGTGCGCTCCTCGATCACCTCGGGTGTCCACTCCCGCAGCGTGATCACCATGTCGATCCGTTTTTCGCGGCGCACGCACTTCACGCCGAACATTTCCGCGACATTGATGATGCCGATGCCGCGGCATTCCATGTAGCCGCGGTTGAGCGGCCGGCTCGACGCCATGAGTTCGCGTTCGTCGAGGAGCCGGATCACGGTGAGATCGTCGGCGACCAGCGAATGATCGCGCTCGATCAGGGCGAGGGCGCACTCGCTTTTGCCCACGCCGGAGTCGCCGCGGAGCATGACCCCGACACCCCTGATATCGAGCGTGGTGGCGTGTTCGGTGCCCTGGGGGGCGAACTCATTGTCGATCGCGAGGGTCGCCAGGTTGACCCAGTTCTTCGTGATCATCGGCGTGCGGATCAACGGGAGATTCATCTCCTCGGCCACGACCTGCATGGGGTGCGTCGGCTGATAGTTGCGGGTGAGGACGAGGCACGGTATGCCCAGCTTGACCATCTTCTGGAAGATCTGAATCTGGCGGCGTTGCGGCTGCGTCTTCAGGTAGGTGATTTCGGCGGCACCGAGCACCTGGACGCGTTTGTTGGCAAAATATTTGAAGAAGCCGGTGAGTGCGAGGGCCGGGCGGTTGATCGTGCCCTCGTGGATGAGCCGGTGCAGCCCGGCTTCGCCCACGACCAGGTCCATTTTCAGTTTTTCCCGGTGGCTCTCGAGAAAATGGGCGACCGAGATGCCGTTGATGGCTTTTTGCATGAGGTTTTCCGCTCCCGGATTGGGCGGCGGAGGTGTGAGAGGTGGAGCCGATTTTGGTGGCGGGCGCAATCCTCCAGCGTGCGGCGGCGGAAAACCTAGAGGTTGAAGCCCTCCCCGAGGTAGAACTTGCGGGCCTGTTCGTCGCGGATCAGGAAGTCCCCCGTGCCCTCGGTCAGGACCCTGCCCTCGTGGATCAGATAGGCGCGGTCGACGATGCGCAGCGTCTCACGGACGTTGTGATCGGTCACAACCACGCCAATCCCGCGCGACCTGAGTTGCAAAATGATTTTCTGCACTTCGGCGACCGAGATGGGATCGATGGCGGCAAACGGTTCATCCATCAAAAGGAACTTCGGATTGGTCACCAGGGCGCGGGCGATCTCCAGCCGGCGCCGCTCTCCGCCGGAAAGAGTGAACGCCTTTTGTTTCGCGACATGACCGAGGTGCAGCTCCTCGAGCTGGGCCTGGACCCGCGCCCGACGTTCGCCGCGCGGGACCCCGACCACCTCGACGATGGCGAGGATGTTCTCCTCCACAGTCAGCTTGCGGAAAATCGAGGCCTCCTGGGGCAGGTAGCCGATGCCGTGGCGGGCGCGTTGGTGCATCCGCAGGTGGGTGATGTCGGCGCCGTCAAGCCGGACGCTGCCGCTGGTGGCGGGGATCAGACCGACCACCATGTAAAACGTCGTGGTCTTGCCCGCGCCATTGGGCCCAAGCAGGCCGACGATCTCACCCGCGCGGAAACGCAGGCTCACGCCATTCACCACGGCGCGGGCGCCAAAGGTCTTGACGAGTCCGTCCGTCGCGAGCTCGGACACGGCGGGGGCGGGCGTGCTCATTTCAACGGCGGGGGCAGCGGGACGGTGACCTTTGGCGGGGTCTCGTCTTTGGACGCCGGGGGGCCCGGCGCAGCTTTCTTCTTCTCCGGCACCTTGTCGTAGCCGAGGTCCTTGAGGGGCGGCAACGTCGTGACTGGCCGCACCTCCCCTTCGCTCTTGATGATGGCCCGCCGTTCGCCGCGGAGCAGTTCCATCCTTGGTCCGGACTGAGCCCAGCCGTCCTTGGTGCTGCGGACGACGGGATTCCCTGACAGCACGACCCGGTCGTCGTCGGGGAAAATCTCGGCCCGCGCCGCGGTGGCTTCGCGATCGTCCTGAACAATCCGCACGCGGCCGGTGGCGACGAGCGACTTGAGTTTTTCCTGTTTGCCCAGGAGTGCGGACGGATCACCGGTGCGGCGGGCGACGACCACGAGGTCGTCGCAGGTGAGTGTCATGTTGGTGGCGGCGACTCTCACGCCCTTGCTGTACGTAAACGTAGTTTCTTTCGCGGTGCTGATCACTTCGAGCGCGCCGCTTTCGACGACGGTGTCGACCAGCGGCGCGGCGGGGGTGGGCGCGGGCGGTTCCCCGCCCGCGACGCGACTGGCCGAGACGAGAGCAAGGAGAAGGCAGACGGACGCGCGGAGGAGGATCATTTCAAGATATCATTCAAGTTAACGCGGAAGGTAACGCGCACTTTTTCCCGGAGCGAAACCTTTTTGGCGGTGTGGTCGTAGCTCCAGCCCGTGCCGGTGACCTCGACGTCATCCTGGATGAAACGCACGGTCTGGTCGCCGCTCGCGCGGTTCTCATTGGTATAATAGACGGCCTGCTCGCTCAGCAGGATGCTGTCCACCTTGGCCGCGGCGTCGCCCGAGAAGGTCGTGATGCTCAGATTGGTGACGACGATGGTCTTCCCGGCCGGGCGGGCTTCCGCCCCGCGGAGCGTCATGATCCGGTGGCCCTCCTTGTCACTGAAGAGTGGCAGCACCCAGTTTACCGCGGGCGCGGGCGCGATGGGAGGCGGAGTCTGCGCCGTGGCGGTGGCCCATCCGAAAAGTACGGCACTGGCAATGAGTCGAATCACGGCGATGATGGGGAGACCCGCGTCGCGAGCAAAAGTTCGCACACTTCCCGCACCGCGCCGTGCCCGGCCGGGCGGGCGGTGACCCAGGTGGCGGCGGCGAGCGCAGCGGGCATGGCGCCGGGCGGGGCGAGGCCGATGCCGGCCCAGGTCATGGCGGCGGCGTCGATGTCGTCATCACCCATGTAGGCGCATTGCGCGGGCGCGAGGGCGAGCCGGGCGGCGAGTTCCTGCAGGGCGGCCAGCTTGTCGTTGCGACCCTGGATCAGGTGCGGGATTTTCAGCTCCGCGGCGCGCACGGTAGTGGCCCCGGAGGCACGGCCGCTGATCCAGGCCGTGAGGACGCCCGCCTGGTTCAGGCGCACGAGGCCCAGACCATCGAGAATCGAAAACGACTTTGTCTCCGTGCCCTCGGACGAAATCCGCACGGTGCCATCAGTCAGCACGCCGTCGACGTCCATTGCGAAGAGGCGGATCGCGGCCCAATCGGTTTTTGCTTTCTTGCTTTTGTTTTTCGCTGGCGGCACGGGAGTACGAAGGGCTTGGGAGAAATCGAAAATCAAAAATCCAAAATCGAAAATCTCCTCACCCCATCCACGCCGCGATGCGGTCGATGATGGTCTCCTTGGTGGGCCGGAACGCGTGTTCCAATTCCGGTGCGAAGGGCACCGGCAGATCGAGGGCGGCGAGGCGCAGTGGGGCGGCCTTGAACGCGGCGAAGTTTTCCTCGGTGAGGCGCGCCACCAGCTCGGCGCCGAAGCCGTGGGTGCGGCGGCCCTCATGCAACACGATCAGCCGGCCGGTGCGCCCGAGCGAGGCGCGGATGGAATCGAGTTGGAGCGGTGCCAGGGCGCGCAGGTCAAAGAGGTCGAAATTCACGCCATACTCTCCGGCGAAATAGGCGGCGGCCTCGTCGGCGAGGTGGACCATTTCGCCGTAGGTGACAAACGTCGCGAAATCGCCTGCGCGCAGCCGCTGAGGCTGCCAGATCCCGCGGTAGTTCGGATCCCAGACGACCGGGGCGCGGCCGCGACGGTAGAGCGCCTTGTGCTCGAAAAGAATGACCGGGTTGTTGTCCTCGTAGGCGGCCAGCAGGGCGTTGAAGGCGTCCTGCGGAGTGCTGGGGTAGAGGCCCTTGAGCCCGGGCATCGAGAGCAGGAGCGACTCGAGCTCCTGGGAATGGAACGAGCCGAAGGTGAGTCCGCCGCCGCACGGCAGCCGCAGCACCAGCGGGCAGGCCGCGCCGGAGCGGAAATGCATCGTGGCGGCGTTGAGCGTGATTTGGGTGGCCGCCTCGGTGATGAAATCGGCGAACTGAAACTCCTCAATCGGGCGGTGGCCGTTCAGCGCGAGACCGATGGCGTAGCCGGTGCAGGCGCTTTCGGCGAGCGGCGTATTCAGCACCCGGGGACGGCCAAATTCCTTGAGCAGGCCCTCGGTGACCTTGAAGGCCCCGCCGTACGTGGCGATGTCCTGGCCGAGCACGAGCGACTCGGGCCGCTCCGTCAGAATCTTGCGCAGGGCGAGGTTCAGGGCCTGGGCGGCGTTGAAGTTCTCGATTTTCGATTCCGGATTTTCGACTTGCGAACGGATCGAGGGGACCCACGGCAGCGGAGGCGAGGGCGGGGCGAACAGGGCGGCTTCCATCCCGGCGGGGGAGGGGCGCGGAGTGGCGAGCGAGACCTTGACGCAGGCCTCGAGGAAAGTGGCGAGTTCCGCGTCGAGCGCGTCGAGCCGCGCCGCACCGAACGCGGCGGTGAGTTGCGCGCGCAGCCGCGGCAGCCCGTCGCGGGCGAAGAAACCGTCGCTCTCGCCGGGTTGCAGGTAATCGCACGTATCGTAGGCGGCGTGGCCGCGCAGCCGCAGCGTCTGGGCCTCGATCAGCATCGGGCGCGAGGTCGCGCGGATTTTTTCGATCGCGCCGGCGAAGACGCGCGCGGTGGCGAGCGCGTCCGTGGTGGTGTCGAGCCTCCGGGCCTCGATGCCGTAGCCGGCGGCGCGCTGCCACAGCTCGGTGCCGCCGGCGAATTGTTCCGCGGTCGGCGTGGAATACGCGTAGCCGTTGTTCTCGATCACGAACAAGACCGGCAGCGAGAGCAGCGACGCGAGATTCAGCGTTTCGTGCACATCGCCGGTGCTCGACGAGCCGTCGCCGAAGAACGCGAGGCCCACGGCCGGCCGGCCGAGCCGGCGCTGGGAATCGGTGGCGCCGGCCACGTTGGACAGCATCGCGCCGAGGTGACTGATCATCGGCAACGATCGATTGACGGGATCGCCGTGATGGATGTTGCCCTCACGCGCCCGGGTCGGGCTGTCCGCGTTCGCGAAGTACTGGTTGAGCTGATCGCAGAGATGCCCGGACCAGACGAGATGCCCGCCCAGGCCACGGTGGGTGAAGGACACGACGTCGATCGCCTTGTCCGCCAGCAATGCGAGCGGCACGATCAGACCTTCGTTCCCCTGGCCGCCGCAGACGGTGCCCTTGATCAGACCCTGGCGGAAAAGTTCGAGGATGCGATTGTCCGTGGTGCGGGCGAGCTGCATCCAGGCGTAGAGGCGCAGACGGGCATTGTCGGGAGACTGCGCGAGATCAGCGGCGCGCAGATCATGGGCGTCGAGGATGGAGGGAGGAAGCGGGAAGGCCATGAACGTTGGCGCAAAAAGTGAAGCGCCCACGCGAAGCGGGCAAGGCGGGAGATTCGCCCCTGATTCGCGCTGGGTCGCCTACCCCGCAGCTTGCTTCGGCTGGGTTGGAAGCAGGAGCGGCTTTACGCCGCGATGGGTTGGCCCGACGATCCATCGCGGGGTAAACCCGAATGCGGCTTGAGGCGTATCGAGAGCTTTTTTGCCGAGGACCTAGCGAGTCCACTTTCAGCGGAGGGCGCTGGGGCAGGATGGCAAAGGAATCGGTGGCAGAGGAATAAATCCGCCGACCTTTCATTCCCTTGCCACCCATTCCCTGCCAAAAGTCCGCGATGACTGCGAAATCCGCCGCAGTGCGGCTCTCGCCGCCCGGCAAAAACCTAGGCGCCATTTGTCCCTTGCCTCTCCGGCTCCGCCAAATACTCCTTCACCGCATGATCGCCGGCGCACGCTTGCGCTTTGCAATTGTCCGTGTGGACAAGAGCTTCACGGTCGATGAGGTCGTATTCGCAGAAAAGGGAGACCTGCTGCTCCTGGGCGCTCGAACGTTGGAAGGATTGTGCCTCACGGTTGATTCCAGATTGAAGAAGTTGGTAGCTGCGGGACCGCTTCCTGCAGCCTGAGCCAAGCCGGTTGGCTCGCAGCTATCCGGGTTAATCTGGGTTCATCCGTGGTTAACCTCTCTGGGCTTTCCTGCTAGTGGCGCGACCAATAACTTTCGTGACGTGTAGCTGCGAGCGCCAGCGAGTGGACCACCGGCGCGCTCCACTCGCTGGCGCTCGCAGCTACTTGTCACGCTACTTTGCGGTCGGCACAATAGTGCTGAGTCTACGATTATGCCGGCTCCCGTGGCATGATTATTTGCCTCGCCCTCCGCGGGGGGAACGCCGCAAGTGTTTCTATCATGCCAACACGTCGTTGCCTCGTTTTCTCCGCCGTCCTGGCTCTCAGTGCCACGGGTCGGGCACAGCAGGTTTCTCCGCCGCCCGCGCCGGCGCCCGGTGAGCCGGTCAAGCTGGAGGTCTTCACGGTCACCGGCTCAAACCTCCGCCGCGTGGATGCGGAGACCGCCCTGCCGGTCACCGTGATCGATAAAGACGAACTCGACGCGCGCGGTGCGGCGACGATGGCCGAGCTGTTCGAGACGCTCGGCGCCGCCGAGCCCTCCGCCATCACCGAGATCAACAACGGCCCCCAGCTCGCACGCGGCGACGTCGCCTCGATCGATTTGCGCGGCATCGGCTCGGGCAGCACGTTGACCCTGCTGAATGGCCGGCGGATGGCGCCGCATCCGATCTCGATGGCGGAAAACGGCGTGCCCTCGCTCGCCGTGAACATCAACACCATCCCGCGCGCGATGGTCGACCGCGTGGAGATCCTCCGCGACGGCGCGTCGGCCATCTACGGCGCCGACGCCTCCGCAGGTGTCATCAACAATCTCGTTTCGCGCAACTATGTCGGTCGCGGCCTGACCCTGAAGGGCTCCGTCACCCAGCACGGGGGCGCGAACGAATTCAACGCGACCGTCTTCCAGGGACTGAAGAGGGGAAAGACGCACTTCTCGCTTTCGTTCGACATTTTTCACCGCGATGCGCTGGCGGCGCACGATCGCGGCTGGTCGAAAAATTCCGACATGCGCGCGAGCCGTCAGCTGCCCGCGCCGTGGAACGGAATTCCGCTGCTCGATCCGTCGTCGCCCACCGGCGCGTTTTTCGCCCGCGACAACGATCTCCGCAATGCGAACACCACGAATCAATGGGGCCAGTGGCAGCGCGGTTTCATCCAGCCAAACTTTCTGACGTTTGTTGGCTCACGTCCGACGGGCAATACGGGTATCACGACGAGCACCACGCCGCCCGCCGGAGTCGCGACCATGGCGGCCGACGGCATGTTCTACCTCTGGCCGAGCCCGAGCGGCGTGAGTTTCAAGCAGACGGCCCCCTCCACCAACATCGACAGTCCGGAGAACGCGACGTTCTCGAACTGGAACAAGTGGAAGATGCTCGTGCCCGCGACCGACCGCGTGCAGTTCGCAGCCTTCGTCGACCATCCGATCAACGAAAACCTCACCGCCTTCGGCGACCTGCTCTTCTACCGCGCCTACAGCCGCACCGGCCGCGAGCCGGTGAATTTCAAGAACACCGACGACCAGGGGATTTATCTGCCGGCGGCGAATCCGTGGAATCCGTTTGGCGTGCGTTTCTACAGCCCGACCGGCGCGCCCAATGCCGACGGCTCCCCCCGGCTCACGGGCACTCCCGCCGACGTTTCCCTCTGGACCGGCATCTCGCCCGGTCAAAACACCGGCGAGGGCTTCAAGCCGCGCGTGACCGAGGTCCGCACCTACTCCTGGCGCGCGCTCGCCGGGCTGCGGGGCAAATTTGGTCGCACGTGGGAATGGGAATCCGCCGTGGTCGCCTCCGGTTCGCAGTCCCATGAATACGAACATTTCCAGGTGCGGGAGTCGGTGCTCCGCCGCGCCCTGAGCCGCACGGACTCGACCGCCTTCAATCCGTTTCCCGTCACCTTTAAGATCGCCAACGACCAGATCGTCGTGGACCAGTTGTTCAAGAACCCCGCGTCGGTGCTCGACGCGATTTACGGCGACGAAGACCGCTTCGGTCGCACGGCTCTCTTCATGTGGGACGCCAGGATGAATGGCCAGCCGTGGCGGCTGTTCAAGGGCGGACCCCTCGGCGTCGCCGCCGGCACCGAGGTCCGCTACGAGACCTACGCGGACAGACGCGCGAGCTACGTCGGCCGGAATCCGCCGGGTTCCGGCGGCGAGTTCCCCTTCCTGCGCGAAGGCGACAACGACTTCCTCGCCCTGAGCTCCAACGTCCCGATCAGTGCATCGCAGACCATCGCCGCCGCTTATGTTGAAATGGCGTTGCCGTTTTTCACGCGCGAGAACCGCCGGCCCCTCCTCGAAGCACTGGAGCTGACCCTCGCTGGCCGCTTCGAGCATTTCTCGATCCATGGCCAGACCACGAAACCCAAGGCGAGCCTGGTCTGGAAGCCCGTCTCCTTCGTGAAGCTGCGGGCGTCCGTCGCCGAGTCGTTCCGCGCGCCAAATCTCGTGCAGACCAACATCACGCCGCTGCGCCGCCAGATCAGCGCCGACGATCCGTATCGCGCCGATGTCACCCGCCTGCCATCCGATGGCACCGCGCAACGCACGGTCTTCCGGCAGGGCAACCAGAACCTCCAGCCCGAGGAGGCGAAGACCTGGGTCGCGGGCTTCGTGCTCGAGGTGCCCAAGGTGCGCGGCCTCTCCTTCTCCTTCGATTACTTCCACCTCAATCAGAACAGTGTGATCGAAAACGTCGGCGCTGGTCCGGCGATCGACCGCGACGAGATCCTCCTCGACCTCGCCACGCAGGCCGAACTCGCCAAGGGCACCCCAATCGGCCAGATCGACCTCGGCTCCGGCACCGCGAGTTACAAAGGCTCCAGCAAGATCACGCGCAAGCCGGTCACGGCTGAAGACCGCGCCGCCTTTGCCGCCTACAACGCCCTCCAGGCCACCAACAACAGCCGCCGCGCCCCGGTGGGAGAATTTGTCAGCGTGATCGACGACTACCTGAACCTCAGCGGTCGCGACATCCAGGGCTACGAATTCGGCATGCAATGGCGTTCGCCGAAGACGCGCCTCGGCCAGTTCTCCTTCAGCGGCGAGTCCACGCACTATGTGCTGCGCCGCTCCAAGGCGGACGGACCCTCCCCGATCCTCAACGAACTCGGGCGCAACGGTCGCGTCAAATGGCGCGCCAACGCCTCGCTCTCGTGGCGCCAGGGCCCCTTGTCCGCCGGCTGGTTTACCAGCTATTTCGGCTCCGCCGTCGACACGTCCGCCGCCACCACCGAACCGATCTATCGCGCGTTGGGTTATCCGGGGTACATCACGGTTTTCAACGACAACGGCATCACGCGCTACCTGCTGCGCGTCGCGCCCACCTATCGACACAACGCGTGGCTGTCCTATCGGTTCGGCCAGGGCTCCCACGCGTGGCTGCGCGGGCTGACGGTGCGCGGAGGCATCAACAACGTGCTGGACAGCGAACCTCGGCTGGCCGACGAGCAGTACGGCTACTTTTCCGGCAGCGCCAACCCGCGCGGCCGGCAGTTCACGCTGGAACTATCGAAGAAATTCTAACGAGGCGGCGTGGGCGGCGAACCCGGTTGGATGGAGGCATCTCTGAGATGTCGCCGGACCTCATGGCGCCCAAGGAACGGCGGCTTGCCCGCCCCTGGCGTGGTTGCCCCACCGCCGCCAAGCTGCTGTCGACCTGCCAGGCTAGCGCTGCGCTTTGCCCACAATTCGACCCTGACAAATGCGGTTCGCAGAGGGCGGATCGACGGAGGGGCGGCTGGCCGATTTGCTGAAACAGAATTGTGGGCAAAGCGCAGGGCTGTCGCCCTCCTTTGACTCGCTCCCTGACTCGTGGCGCCAAGTCGGGGGATGCACTCCGTTGGCGGCGCCCTTGAATTTTTCATTGGGATCTGGATTTTTCCGTCGTCGGGTGCCTTGCTCTTCACCTGTGCGGTTCTCCTTGGACCCCACGGCTTCCTCACCCCCCCTCGACCCATGACCCCATTCCTCGCCGAACTGATCGGCACCATGATCCTCATCACGCTGGGCGACGGCGTCGTCGCCAACGTTGTGCTTCAGAAAACGAAGGGCCAGAACAGCGGCTGGATCGTGATCGCCACCGGCTGGGGTCTCGGCGTGGCGGTGGCGGTTTACATGGTGGGCGCGATCAGCGGCGCGCACCTGAACCCGGCGGTGACGATCGGGCTCGCCGCCATCGGCAAGTTTGCCTGGGCCCAGGTGCCGGCGTATCTCGCGGCGCAGATGCTCGGCGCATTTCTCGGCGGCGTGATCGTATGGCTCGCCTATCTGCCGCACTGGGAGGAGACCCCGGAGCAGGACGGCAAGCTGGCGGTCTTTTGCACCGGACCGGCCATCCGCCGGCCGCTGGCGAATCTCCTGACGGAAATCATCGGCACCTTCGTGCTGGTTGTGGGCGTGCTGGCGATTCTGCGGCCGGAAAACATGGTGGCGAACAGCGGTTTCGACAAGGGATTCGCGCCGCTGCTCGTCGGCGTGCTCGTGTGGTCCATCGGTTTGTCACTTGGCGGGCCGACCGGCTACGCCATTAACCCGGCGCGCGATTTTGGGCCGCGGCTCGCCCACGCGTTGCTGCCGATTGCCGGGAAGGGCGGCAGTGACTGGAGCTATGCGTGGGTGCCGATCGTCGGGCCCATCATCGGCGGCGTGGCGGGTGCGCTGTTCTTCAAGTTCTGCTGGTAACTCCTCCGGTCCCGTCCACGCCTCGCGATGAAATACATTCTCTCTCTCGACCAGGGCACGACCAGTTCGCGCGCCATTGTCTTCGATCAGCACGGCGCGATCGTGGCGGCGGCGCAGCAGGAGTTTCGGCAGATATTCCCCCGACCAGGCTGGGTGGAGCACGACGCCGGTGAAATCTGGGCCTCCCAATCGGGCGTCGCGGCCGACGCCCTGCGCAAGGCCAACCTCACCGCCTCCGACGTTGCCGCCATCGGCATCACCACCCAGCGTGAAACGACCGTCGTCTGGGATCGCCGGACTGGCCGGCCCATCTGCAACGCGATCGTCTGGCAGGATCGCCGTACGGCGGGTGCGTGCGACCGGTTGAAGCGGGCCGGCAAGGCGCCGCTCATCCGCCGGAAGACGGGCCTTGTCATCGACGCGTATTTTTCCGCCACGAAGCTGCAGTGGATTCTAAACCACATTCCCGGCGCGAAGGCCCGCGCCCGGGCGGGCGAGCTCGCGTTTGGCACCGTCGACTCGTGGCTCGTGTGGAATCTCACCGGTGGTCGCGTGCATGTGACCGATGTCAGCAACGCCTCGCGCACGATGCTCTTCAACCTGAAGACCTGCGACTGGGACGACGAGCTGTTGAAGCTCTTCGGCATCCCGCGCTCACTGCTGCCCGCGGTGCGCGCGTCGAGCGAGGTGTATGGCGAGTGCAACCTGTGGGGCGGCGCGATTCCGATCGCGGGCATCGCGGGCGACCAGCAGGCCGCCCTCTTCGGCCAGGTCTGCACGCAGCCCGGCATGGTCAAAAACACCTACGGCACCGGTTGCTTCATG
>SXSC01000264.1 GCA_005792355.1 Opitutaceae bacterium | reverse complement strand
TTGAATTTGCGGCATTCGTCTCCCTTGCCACGGCTGGTTCCCGCCTTCAATCCCGGACCGGCCCAACTCAGGTTCAGGTCTCTTTTTCGTTCCTCTCTCCACCTCTTCGCTTCAGGTGCAGGTCAGGATGTCTGAGGCTCGTCTTCCGGGGTCAAGCTGTTCGGCGTTCGCCGCAATGCCGCCGCGCTGTCGTGAAATCCTCGTCCTTCCGATCCCCCTGAAAATCCAGTTTCCTAGCAGTCATGGCGATGGAACGCTTCCATTTCTGGAGGCATGACACCGGCAGGACAAGCTGTTTAGTTCATTTCATTGCCCTGCCGCCCCGAGGATCTCGAGAGAATCCGCTCACCATCATGAAAACATCCTGTTTGCCGCTTCGGTTGACCTTGCCCGCCCTGGCCCTCGCGCTCGCCGCCGCTTCCGCTCCGGCGCAAGCGCTGCCCCCGCCCGTGGGGGGTGGAGGCGCAAACGATCCCAAGGAAGAAACCGTCCTGCTCGCTCCGTTCGAGGTGGTGGCCGACAACAAGGGCTACCAAGCTTTCAACACGCTGGCGGGGACGCGCCTCAACACGAAGCTCGAGGACTTGGGCGCCTCGATCACGGTGGTGACCAAGCAGCAGATGCTCGACACGGCGGCGACCGACATCAACGACCTCTTTCTCTACGAGGCCAACACCGAGGGCACCGGCAACTTCACGCAATTCACTTCGAACCGCAACGGCGGCGTGCAGGACAATATCCAGTCCGACCCGCAGACCGCGAACCGCATTCGCGGCATGGGCTCCGCCGGCACGTCGGGCAGCGGCGTCAACACCGCCATCGGCAATTTTGCCAGCAACGCGAAAATCCCGCTCGACCTCTACAACATCGACTCGGTCGAAATCAATCGCGGGCCCAACTCCAATATCTTCGGTCTCGGCAGCAGCGCCGGCACGGTCAACCTCGTCCCGACGCAAGCCAATCCGACGCGGACGATTTCGGCGTTCACCTTGCGGTTGGACAGCTTTGGCGGGCACCGCGAGAGCCTCGACCTGAATCGACCGCTCATCACCAACAAGCTCGCGCTGCGCGTGGCCGCGGTGGACGACACCAAGGGCTTCACCCGAAAACCTTCGACGGAGCGGATTCGCCGCGGCCAAATTTCGTTTCTCGCCCGGCCACTGTCGGCGACGACCATCAAAGGCCGCGCCGAGCGCTACACCAACTTTGCGCGGCGGCCGAATTACATCACGCCCCGCGACGCGGTCTCCGAGTGGCAGACCTCCGGCCAGCCTTCGTGGGATCCGACCACCCAGACCGTCACGACCAACGGCGTGCGGTCCGGCTCATTCCCGGCGGCCCAGGACGCCAACCTTCCCGCCGGTTTGTTGCCGGGCGCAACCAATCTTTCCGGCCGGCTCTCCGGGTGGATCGAAAACAACACGGTGCAGTTCTTCACCGTGAATCAAACCGCCAACCCCATCACCACCGGGACGCCCACGCCGCTGACCAACAACAGCAACCTGCGTTACCTCGAAAGCGGCTCGTTCCTCATCCGCAACAAGGCGGGTCTTTACCCGCTCTACATCGCTCCCGCCATCAAGACCAAATCGCTCTACGACTGGTCCAAAGTCAACGCAATCGCCCCCAACCACTTCTTGGACACCGCCAGCACCTACACCCTCGAGTTCGAGCACAACGTCCTGAAGTCACCGCGGCAGTTGCTCGCGGTTCGCGGCGGTTGGTTCCGCCAGGAGTTTTCCCGCACCGCCAACAACTTCATCGATAACACCGATACCATGCTCTACGTCGATGTGAACGAGAAGCTGCTCGACGGCCGGCCCAACCCCTACTTTCGGCGCCCTTACATCCAGGCGGTGACCCCATTGCGCGGCATCACGCCGGAAACCTCCGATACGCAGAGCGCCGACCTAGCCTACCAACTGACACCGGCCAAGCTCCCGCGCTGGCTCGCGTGGATTCAGCAGCAGCGCCTCGGGCTGCACGGGGAAACGCGGCGCACTGACGTCACCAATTTTCGCGACGCCGAAACGGTCTTCAGCAAGACCGGCTGGGCGAGTGCGATTCCTGGAAACAATGGTACGGCCCGTGCCGCGATTCAGCGCTTCTACGTCGGCGATGCCCAGGGCCAGAACATCGACTACAGCCCGTCGCCCATCGACAACATCAACGGCGCCCAAACGCTCCGATGGTTCAACAACCTCACCGGCCAGTGGGTCGATGAAGCGGTCAACATCGCTGACATCGCGATCGTCGGCACGAACCGTTCGCGCGTGGAGATCCGCACGCTCAGCGCCACGTTGCAGAGCTACTTTTTCGGCGACCGCTTGGTGACCACCTACGGCTGGCGCCGCGATCGCCAGCGCACCCGCATCTCGAATGGCAACGCCTTCGACCCCGCCGTCGGTCTCGTGACCAACGATGCCCTCAAGATCTGGAACCCGTGGCTGAATCAGTTCGGCGACACCTCCACCTTTGGCGCCGTCGTGAAGCCGACCCGCTGGTTGAACTTGTTCTACAACCAATCCGACAGCTTTACGCCGGCGCCGGCCCTGCAAACGCTCTTCGGCGACCCGTTGCCGAACCCGAGTGGCAGCGGCAAAGACTACGGCTTCAGCTTCACGGCCCTCGACGGCAAGCTCAGCGCGAAAATCAACCGCTTTCAGGCCAAAGAGCTCAACTCGCGCGGCAGCGAGGCTGGCACGCTCGCCAATCGCACGTTCCGCCTCGAGGGGCGGCTGCAAAACGGCGCGAATTACGGGTTCGCGCTCCTGCCGTGGGCGCGCAACCTGGCGATCAGCCGCTTCGCCAAACAGGGCGCCACTCCGACGGCCGCGCAGTTGTTGACGGCCACCGCCGCGATTATGCAGCAACCCGAGTGGTGGGTCGCCAACCTCGGCGACAACATTGTCGGACTCAACACCGACGGCACCACCGACGTGACGTCGCGCGGCTACGAGATTGAGGTCACCTATAATCCCACGCGCAACTGGCGGATCAAATTCAACGCCTCCCAGCAGCAGGCGATCGATGCCAACATCGCGCCCGATGTGGTGAAGTTCTGGAACGCCCGCCTGCCGGTCTGGACCACACTCAAGGATGACAACGGCCAGCTCTGGTGGACGGCGGTGGCCACGACGAATCTCAGTCAGGGAGTCAACAACGCGCGGGACTATTACCTCACCCAATTGCTCGCGCCCTACCAACTCGCCATCGCCAACCAGGGCAAGCCGCGCACCCAAGTGCGCGAGTGGCGGTGGAACGCGCTGACAAACTACACGTTCTCCGAGGGAAAACTAAAAGGCATGGGTGTCGGTGGGGCGATGCGCTGGCAGGACAAAGCCTCGATCGGCTTCCTCGGCGCGGCGCCCGAGTCGGACGGCGTTGTGCGCTCGCTCGACCCGAAAAAGCCGGTGTGGGACAGGGCGCGCTTCGCCGTGGATTTTTCGGCGGGCTACGGCTTTCTCCTGCATCGCGACAAGATTCGCGTCCGGGTGCAACTGAATGTTCGCGATGCGCTGGAGAACGGTCGCCTGCAAAAGGTGGCGGTGAATCCCGACGGTTCTACCTTTGCCTACCGGATCATCGACCCGCGCCAGTTCATCCTCAGCACCTCGTTTGACCTATGAGGCATCGTTGCGTTGGGTTGTTGCCTGCCACGAAGCACCGGCCATTCTCACCCCGCCCGCACGTGGTCTGGCGCCTGTTGTGCTCGAGCGCTGCGGCCGCCCTGCTCGCCAGCACCGCCCAAACGGCGCCGCCACTTCTTGCCGCAGGCGCCGCCGCGGGGTCGCCCGCTTTTGTGCTGCAAAGCAAACCGCTGCGGATGGAGCCGTTTCGCGAAAGCCGGCTGCAGCTGAATCCCCCGACGTTTCGCTGGCCGGTGGAAAAGGGTGCCGCCGCGACATATCGCATCGAACTCGCGCGCGATCGGAAATTCACTAGCCCGCGCGTGGAGTTGGTCCATGATCTTTGGTTTCGGCCGCTCGAGCCGCTCGCTACCGGGACGTGGTATTGGCGGTGCCGCGTGGAAACCCCGCACCCAGGGGCGTGGCTCGGCCCGGAATCGTTCGAGCTCACGGCGGATTTGCCGACGTGGTCGGTTCCACCGTGGAGTGAGTTGGTGGCGCGGATTCCGAGCACCCACCCGAGGGTTTATGTCCGCCGCGAAGGCCTGCCTGCGCTCCGGGCGAACGCCCGGCGGTTGGTCGAGCGTCTGCAGCCACGGGAAAACGCGATTACCCAAGCCCTCGCGGAGCCGTTTACGCTGGAGCGTTATGAGCAGCGGGTGGCGAAGCTTGCCGGCTCGACGACCGAAGAGATCATGGCCCGCCGGGTTGCGATCATGGAATCGAAGGCGGCGGCAATGGCGGCAACCGATCCCGCCGCGGATGGAGCATGGCTTTGGGTGGCCACCGGGAATCTCGCCCTGCTCGACGCGGTCAAGCGCCGCGCGCTGCTCGCCGCCCGTTTCGATCCGCATGGGTTCATCAGCGAACGGTCGAGCGGATCGGATTCGGCCAACATCGATTTCGGCAACGCGCTCCTCGTTCATCATCTCGGGGTGATTTACGACCTGCTTTATGCCGAACTCACCGCCGACGAACGCCGCCTGATCCGCGCGGCCATCGTGGCGCGCGCCGCGCCGATTTTCGCCAAGGTGCAACGGTGCTCGCAGGAATTGATGCGGGCGCATGCGTGGCAGCATGGATTCCTCGACGCACTGGTGGGCGCGCTGGCGATGGTGGAGGAAGAGCCCGTGGCCACCGGCTGGGTGGAGTCGGGCCTGAAGGCGTTTGTCGCGTTCTACCCGTGGTTCGGAGGAAACGACGGCGGCTCGCAGGAGGGCACGCGCTACTTCCACGGCCAGGAGATGATCGCCAGCCTCAACACGCTGGACGTGTTCAGGTCGTCGTTTGGTTTGCGACTGGAGGAAGGGAATCCGTGGTTTCGCGCGAATCCCTACTTTCTCATCTATTCCTTCCCGCCGGGCGGCGCGATGGCGCGGTTGGGCGACAAAAACGGCGTGGAGATTCGTGATGGCGACGACCTGCAGGTGCCCAATGGCAAGTCGCGACTGGCCGCGCTGCACATGGCGGAACTCCATGGCAATGGCCACGCCGCCGCCTACGCGGCGGCCCTGCCGGAATCGACGCCGCAGGATGGTTCCGGCTTCGGCCTCTCGGAAATTCTGCGTTGGTCGGGTGCGCCCGCGACCAAGCCAGTCGCACTCGCGACCCTGCCCGCGGCGCGGCTCTTCGCCGACATCGGTGCGGTCTACACGCACTCAGCGCTCACGCGACCCGAGGACAATGTGCGGCTCGTTTTTCATGCGAGCCCCTACGGCGGGCACGGCCATGCCCATGCGGACCAAAACAGTTTTCACGTGATTGCCTATGGCGAGGATCTGTTGCTGGACTCCGGCTACTATCCGGCGTTCAACAACGCCGATCCGCACCGGCTGAAATGGTCGGTGCAGACCAAGGCGCACAACTCGATCCTGGTAGATGGGTGCGGCCAGTCGTGGGGCGACACGCGCGGCTACGGCCGCATTGCCCACTTCGAGTCGCACGACGACTGGGTCTACCTGGTGGGAAGCGCCGAGCACGCTTACCCGGACGCTCCGCTCACTCGTTTTGACCGCCATATCGTCTGGTTGCGGGGCGAGTCCGTGCAGTCCTACGTCATCGTTGACGATCTCGCGGCTGCGGGCGGCATGCACCGCCGGTTCGACTGGCTGCTCCACGCGACCCAACGCATGGCCGTCGACGAACCGGCGCGGAGAATTCAAGTCCGCGGGGAAAAGGGTGGCGCGACGATCACCTTGCTCGCGCCGGCCGCGCTCGCGTTTCAACAAGACGACCGTTTCGACGTTCCAGCGATGTCATGGCAGGACGGCATCACGTCGCCCCTGCCGAACCAATGGCACCTCAAGGCCACGCCGCCGCCAACGACAGAGGTCCGGTTCGTCGCGGTTGTTCAAGTGGGCAAACCCGGCGTCGCCCGGTCCGCGACACGTTTCACGAACGGTGTCATCGAAACCGGTGGCTGGCGCATGACTTTGCCGGGTATTGGGGAAAGATTGTCGATTCTGCGAATCCCATGATCATGCGCCGTTTCTTTTGGTTGCTGTCTCTTGTCTTCGTTTCGGCGGGCGCGGCCGCCGCGCCCGCGCCGAACTTCATCTTCATCCTGGCCGACGATCTCGGCTGGACCTGTCTCTCGCAGCGGATGGATGACCGCGTGCCCAACTCGCGGAGCGACTACCACGAGACGCCCGCGCTCGAGAAATTCGCCCGCTCAGGGATGCGTTTCACCAACGGCTACGCGCCCGATGCCCTTTGCTGCCCGACCCGGCGCAGTATCCAGTTTGGCCAGACTCCCACGCGGCAGGGCGACGAGCGTTTCCCGAAGAACTACGCTCCGGCGAAGCATCCCCGGCTTACGATTCCGCGCATGTTAAAATCCGCGGACGCCCGCTACCGCACGGCACACTACGGCAAGTGGGATCTGCGCGCAGACATCTTCCCGGAGGAGCTCGGCTACGACGAGAGCGACGGCAACACCGGCAATCGCAACGGCGATGTGTCGTCGGACAAGGACTCGAAGTGGACCGCGCACTACCTGAACAACGACCCGAAGCGCATTGAGACGCTGACTGCGCGGGCGGTGAACTTTGTGCGGCGCAATCACGCCGCCGGCACGCCGTTTTATCTCCAGCTCTCCCACTATGCGACGCACGTCGACATCCAGACCCGGGAGGAGACCTTCGCGAAGTTCGCGGCCAAGCCGAAGGGCCGGATCCACTCCCAGCCCGCCTGGGCCGGCATGCTGGCCGACCTGGATGCCGGCGTGGGCCGGCTGCTCGATGAAGTCGACCGCCTCGGCCTTGCGGATCGCACCTACGTGATCTTCATGGCTGACAACGGGGCAGCCGAGTTCATCCCGCCGGTGAAAAACAAGATGGATCACCCGTCGGTGTTTCCCGTGCCGCCGCGCAACCATCCGCTGCGGGGCGGAAAGTGGGTGGTCTACGAAGGCGGCATCCGCGTGCCGTTCATCGTGCGCGGTCCAGGAGTCAAACCCGGCTCGCAATGCAACGTGCCGGTGGCGGGTTGGGATCTGCTGCCGACCTTGGCCGACCTCGCCGGTTATGCCAGGCCACTGCCGGCCGATCTCGACGGCGCGAGCTTTCGGGGGCTTCTCACCCGCGGTGAAGGCACGGTGAAGCGGCCGGATGACTTCCTGGTCTTCCATCGGTACGCCGCCGCCTACCCGCATTCCGCGATCCGCGTGGGCGACTACAAGCTGATCAAGATTTGGAAGACCAACGCGCTGGAACTCTACCACCTGCGGGACGACCTCGGCGAAATCACCGACCTCGCGCAGAAGCTGCCGCAGAAAACCAAGGAGCTGCACGAACGCCTCATGGCTTACCTGAAGCGGGTCGACGCCGAGGTGCTGCACGGCTACGGGAAGGCAAAGAAGGAAGACTGAGCGGATTGCGTAGCGCAGACTTCCAGCCTGCTCCGGAAAGCAGGCAGGAAGCCTGCGCTACGGGGTACGCCGCGTCCGCCAACCGGCGGAGTACCGGCGTCAACTCGGAGATGCGCCGCGCTCGGGCGGGCGGGAGGGTTGCTTTTGGGATCCATTTGGTTGTTATTTCAGACCACAGGTTCCCAATCTGATCTCCTGCTTCCATTTGGCCGCGCCTCCTAACCACTTTGCCCCCCCACCGCCCCGGCGAAGACATAACCCCGCCCCACCTCTCCTGCCTCGAGTCTTTCCGGAAGCCCCCAAACCCGCCACTCCCGCCATCTTCCCGCGTCGTTCCCACCCAACCGGAGAACCAACAACCCAAACCAACATGCCGGCCAAAAATCCCGCTCCGTACCTCCGTCCCGGCCGAACTTGGGCCGCGACAGTAGTTGGTCCGAGGTGGGCCGGCCCCTCCGCGGGCGGCGGTTGGCAGGCTGGCGCAGCACGCCCAGCCGCGCGCGGAGCGCACGGCTCACCCGAGGACACCTCGCGGTGCCAAAGACTGGGATTCGTCCATCGATCGGTTTCACGCCGGAATCCACTGGACACCGGCCGGACTCAAACCGATGGATTTGCACCCTCAGTCTCCGGTTGAGCCCGAGGCGTCGTCTCCATGTCCACTGCCGAACAGGCCCGTTGGTTCTCCGAGCACGTGCAACGGCACGAGCCCGCCATCCGCGCCTACCTGCACGGGCTCGTCAACTCCTCCGACGTCGACGACCTCGTGCAGGAGACGTACATTCGCCTTCTCCGCGCGCACGAACGCGGCCCGATCGACCATCCGCGCGGCCTCCTCTTCGCCACCGCCCGCAACGCCGCCCGCGACCTCTTTCGCCGCCGCACCACGGCCAACACGATTCCGATAACGGAATTCGTCGCCTCGCGCGTCTTCGACGCTGCGCCCAACGCCGCCGAGACCGCCAGCCGCCAGCAGGAGACCGACCTGCTCGCTACGGCGATCGCGGAGCTGCCGCCACGCTGCCGTGAAGTCCTCGTCCTCCGCAAATTTGAAAATCTGTCCCACCGCGAAATCGCCGAAAAGCTCGGCATCTCCGTGCACACCGTCGAAGCGCAGCTCACCAAGGCTCTCCACCGCTGCGAGGAGTTTTTCGCACGCCATGGATTGCCGCCGAAGTGAGGGTTGCCAATGAACCGTCAAACCCAAGCCAAGTTTCACGCGAAGGCGCGAAGACGCGAAGCTGCCCCAGGTTTCTTTCGCGGCTTCGCGCCTTCGCGTGAGCCAATTGCGGGGCATGGAGGCCGCTGGTCTGGCGCATGAACAAACCTGACTCCTCTCCCGAAGGAACCGCCCTCCGCGCCACCGCCGCACGCTGGACGATCCGTCGTGACCGCGGACTCTCATCCGCCGAATCCATCGAATACGAGCTCTGGCTGGCCCCCGACCCGCGCCACGCCGCCGCCGTGCAGCGCTCGTCCACCGCCTGGTCGCTGCTCGACCGCATCCCCGAAAACGTTGCCGCGCCCGTCCTCGCCACCGCCACCCGCCGCCGCTCGTTTTGGCGCCGCTCCGTGGTCATCGGCTCGCTTGCGGCCGCCGCCGCCATCGCGCTCGTCGCCCTCCGCCTCACGCGCCCGTCCGCACCCTCCTCTTCGCCCGTCGCGACCGCCGCTGCGCCTGCGGCCGGCCCGCGCCAGGTCACGCTCTCCGACGGCACCGTCGTCCAGCTCAACACCGGCGGCGAAGTCATCGAGCAATTCACCGCCGCCGAGCGCCGTGTGCTCCTCTCGCGCGGTGAAGCTCACTTCGCCGTCACGAAAAATCCCGCGCGCCCGTTCATCGTCCACGCGGGCAACGTCGACGTCCGCGCCGTCGGCACCGCCTTCAACGTCCACCTCCAGTCCGCCGCCGTCGACGTCCTCGTCACTGAGGGCATCGTGGAACTTCAGCGCCCCTCCGCGTCCGCGTCCTCCTCGTCTGCCTCGCCTTCCTCCGTCCCTCGCGAGCCGATTCCGCTGCTCTCACCCGGCCAACGCGCGGTCGTTTCCCTCGCGCCCGTCTCCCCTGCCACGTCCGTCGTCGTCACCACCGCCAGCGCCGACGAAATCGCCCGCACCCTTGCGTGGCAGGCCCCGCTGCTGCGCCTCGGCGGCGCGACGCTCGCCGAGCTCGTCCTCGAATTCCAGCGCCGCTCCGGCCAGCGCGTCATCCTCGCCGATCCCGCCCTCGCGTCGCTCCGCGTCGGTGGTCGCTTTCGGGCCGACGACCTCGCTGGCTTCTCCCACCTCCTTGCCACGACCCTCGATCTCGAAATAGACCACGCGGCCGACGGCACGCTCGTGTTGCGGAAAAAAAAGCCAGAAACTCGATAGCGGAAATCGCCGGTCACCGCGTCTTCCCCGCGCCGTCGGTCTCCGGGCCGATGGAAAAACCTCATCCATGTTACCCCTCAACCGTCAGGTCGGTCGGCTTCACCGCCGCCTCCTGACGCTCACGCTGATCCTCTCCTTCACGCTGCCTCCGCTCCTACTCCATAGTGCGGAGGTGGCGCGGAGGCCGTTCGCCATTCCGGCGGCGGATGCCGAGGTGACGCTGGAGACGTTTTCCGATCAGGCCGGCGCCCAACTCGTCTACCTGATTGATGACGTGCGCGGTGTGACGACCCATCCCGTGCAAGGCATGTTCGCGATTCGCGACGCGCTCGAACGGCTGGTCGCCGGAACCGAGCTGAGGGTGGAGCAGGATGGGAAAACCGGAGCCTTCGTGATCAAGCGCGACCGCGCTCTGCCGTCCGCTGCAGATGTTCCTCCACAATCCAGAAAACCGCCGACCCAGCCCATGAAATCCCCCCGCACCCTCCTCGCTGCTCTCGCGGCCTTCACCTCCGGCATCCTCGCCGCTCAAACTGCACCGCCCTCGGCGACGAAGGACGACCCGGTCCAAATGTCGCCCTTCGTCGTCACCACGGAAACGAAGCAGAGCTACCTCGCAAACGAGACGCTCGCCGGCATGCGCATCAAGACCGACCTCAAGGACGTCGGCGCCGCGATCAATGTGTTGACCGAAACCTTTCTGAACGAAGTCGGCGCCGTGGACATGAACCAAGCGCTGAAATACGCGCCGAACATGCAGTTCGCCGATTACGCCGCCAGTGGTGGTAATGGCCAGTGGTTCTCCGCCCCCTACCTTTCACGCGGCGTGGTTGGCAGCACCGTGATGACCGATTTCTTCCTGACGGGCTCGGTGCCCATCGACCGTTACAATACCGACAACCTCACCTTCCTGCGGGGTCCGAATTCGATCCTCTTCGGCATCGGTAGCCCGTCTGGCGTCGTGGGCGCTAGCTCGAAACGAGCCTCGCTCGGGCAAAACTCGCAATCGGCCCGCTTTATGGCGGACACGTTTGGTTCCGCCCGCACAGAATTGGATGTGAGCCATGTCTTCGTGACGAATAAACTCGCCGGGCGGTTCGCCGCGGTCGCTTCGGACCAACACAACGATCAAAAGCCCTCACTAAACCGGCGCAATGCGGTCTACGGGACGGTAACCTACAAGCCGTTCAGTCGGACGACGATTTCGGTAAACGGGGAAAGCGGCCGTTATGACCGGTATTTTCAGATGTATACTCTCACGGCGGACTCCTATACGCCTTGGGTGATGGCCGGCCGACCGACCGTCAATTTTGTCACCGGCAAAGGCATGCTCAACGGCTCCACCACGAAGGGAAATTTTTCCACCGCCATCGGTTCGGGGCTGAGGAACGTAAACACGGGGTCCAATCTTATCTACATAGAGGGCTCAAACCAGCCTATGATGGACTGGAAGAACATGGCAGCAGGGTCGTATTGGAGCCAAACGCGCAACGCGGGCGCTGCCGGCAGCGGCCTAATATTGTCCGCTGACCGCGGTCAGATGGACTCGATTCCCTTTACCCGGGACAACACGCTCGTCGATCTGCGGGCTAATCCGTGGGGCGGCTACAACACGAACGACCTGCATTATAAGAATCGCTCGGTCTTCGTGGAACAGAATCTATGGCGGAATCTCGACCTCGAGCTGGCTTGGAACAAATACAAGCAGGGCTACAATTTTAACAACACGCTCGGCAAGAATGGGGACAATCGAATCTCGGTCGATCCCAACGAAGTTCTTCCCAACGGCGCGCCCAATCCCAACGTTGGGAAGCCCTACCTCGAGGTAACGCAAGGCGGAGACCAAGGCAGTCGTCGTTTCAGAGCTCAGCTGGAGAAAGGCGCCAAGCGGGCGACCCTTTCCTACAAACTCGATCTGGACCAGCATAAGATCTTCAAGAGCGTCGGACTGGGTAATTACCGCTTTGCCGGGCTTTTTCAGGACCACGAGTCTAACGAGCAAGTGGTCGTCAGCAATTTTGTAAACGTCACCCCGCTGCCTGGGACCCCGACCAACATCCCGCTCAACCAAAACCAAAATCGTATGTCCCGGCGTTACTATCTCCAGCCCGGCGAAAGCCAGTGGCAGGGTTACAACTACGTCCAGAATTTTTCGCAGGCCAGTGTGCCGGGCGCCACGATCGACGGACCGATCAAATTTGAAGAACGCAACGCCACGGAGAGTCCGCGCAATATCCAGCAATCCACCGAGAGCCTCGTCGGCGCCCTGCAAGGATCCTGGTGGCAGGCGTCGGAGGGGTATTTCCACCTCACGGGTCTGTTTGGCCTGCGCCAGGATCGGGAACGTGATCGTGCGCAAACGTTTGTTCGCCTAGCCAATGGCGAATTCGCCGGCCCGATCACGAATTTTAATAAATTGGACGAATTTGGCACCTGGAATCCCCTGACGAAATACGGAGCTCATACCAAGAGCTACAACGCGGTCTTCCGGCCAATTTCCCAAGTCCGGCTATTTTATAACTTCTCCGATATTTACAGCGCCGCAGCGTCCTCAAACTTCGTCGATGTTTTTGGCAAGGCGCTCCGGCCGGCCATCGGGCAAACCAAGGATTATGGCATCAAGTTGGACGTGTGGGGCGAACGCGTCTTCCTGAGTGCGACCAAATATGAAACCGGCATCATCGACACCTCGGTCGACAACACCGGCGTCGTGCGCACCCCGATCAATGACATTTACAATGCGCTGAGCCGGCCCGATCTCGTATTGGATCGGCCCTTTTCCTATCGGAACGATATCAGCAAAGGCTACGAATTTGAGCTGACGGCGGCCGTCACCAAGAATTGGCGGGCGCGCATGACCTACGGCACGCAGAAGACGGTCCCGTCCGAGGCGTTTGCCGACTGGACTGTTTATTTCGCGAACAACCGTTCGCTGTGGCAGCAAAACGCCACGCGACCGTTGCTAAATCCCGGCATAGGCTACACCACGGTGGCAGACTCGATCGCGCGCGCGGATCAGTTCCTGCGCGATGCCCTGGCGACGAACGGCGTGCAACCGGCGGACCAGCGCATGCGCAATGCAACCTTCAACACCAACTACAATTTCACCCGCGGCTGGCTGAAATCGGTGCGCGTCGGCGGCGGATTTCAATGGGCCTCGCGCAATGTCATCGGCTACGCCCGCAACAACGTAGGCAATCTGGACACGAGCAAGCCCTTCCACGGCGCCGAACGCTTAAGCACCGACGGCAGCATCGGCTACTCGCGCCGCTTGACGGCAAAGGTGACCTGGGACGTGCAGATCAACGTGTATAATCTCCTGGGCGAGGATCCGCTGCTGGCCCGCACCGCCGCCGACGATGGCAAGGGGAATCCCCTCGTCACCCGCCGTTACCTGCAGACACGGACCTACGCGCAGTTGACCAACTCGTTTAAGTTCTAAAAACCTCCAGCCTCGGGGGCCGATCCAAGAGAGAGGGTCCGTTACCGATAGGAAACTGGAGTTTCAGGGGGATCGGATCCGGGAGGGGTTTCCATCGCCGTCTCGTCGGTGCTCGGACAAACGTGCGCTCCGGCAAACACCTTAATTTTACTTGAGATTCGAGAAAACAGCCCCCCCGATGATACACAGAACGAACGCGCCACTTCTTTTTCAAAAGGCGAATATCGGCCTCTTATTTGCCGCGCTAGCTACTACGGCGCACCCGGCAATCGTCGCTTCCTCAACAGGTGACAGAGAGACAATCTACGACAACTCCACACGAGCCAGCGCAGGCGGCATGTTTTGGCCAGACGGCAATATTGGAGTACTGCGGGGAGCTGATGGACGCTACTCCTTCAATGCGGCCAATGGCTCCACGGAAGTTTTCACGACAGGAACCCTCGACCAGCCAGCGCAGACTCGCGCCGCAGTTGTGTATTCAGACCTAAAATCGAGCTACAACTACCTAAGCGGAGGTGAACTCTATCGTGACCCGGCATCGGGGCGCCTGCTGCATTTCTACCACTGCGAAGTTTATCTCGACGGAAACGCACGCACGTTCAGGTCGGCTCTGGGGATGGCAGTTTCGAATGACGCGAGCGCAACTTCATTTCAGGATCTAGGAGTGATTCTCTCTGCTCCCGGAACGGGGCCGGTCGAAATGTGCGGTGCCCCCTACGTTATCAGCCGAGACGGCTACTTGTATGTGTATTTCAACGCCGGAGGACTCGCGGTGGCCCGTGCGCGACTGAGCGAAATCGTGGCCAACGCTCTTACTGGCCGCACCACCGCCTTCTTCAAGTATTACCGCGGCGGGTTTACTGAACCCGGACTCGGTGGCAGTGCCACAGTCATACAGACGGGAGCGTGCCAGTGGATGGATGTGGCGTTCAATTCCTACCTCAACAAATACGTACTCGTCGTTGTCGCTAACAACGACCTTTGGGTCAGTTGGTCTGACGACGGCGTGAACAACTGGTCTGCTCGCCAGAGGCTTGAGAGTGAATCGGGCGAGTCTTTTTATCCCACAATCGTCGGACTTGGTACCGACCCCAAGATTATCAGCGGTCCGTCATTCTACGTCTATTACTCATACTCCATCGCTGGCGCTACTGACGGCTTCGCGCGCTGGACCGATGCCGTGCTGGCGCGCCGGCGGGTCACCATCGATGACACGTCATCCAACTCGGTTTCCGTCTCCGGCGCGCAAAGCGCTGCCGAAATCGGAAGTTCCACCACCCTAACTGCAAATGCTACGTCCGAGTTGCCATCGACCTACCAGTGGATCAAGAACGGCGTCGCTTTACCCGGCGCAACCTTGTCGAAGCTCGTAGTAGCCGATGTGCAAGCTACCGACGCGGGAAGCTACTCAGTGACGGTAACGACGGTCCGCGGTGTCTCGGCATCCCCACCAGTTCAGTTACAACTAGCTCCAGCATCGAGGCTGTCCAATCTTTCGATACGCACCCGCATGGTAGGGGGCCAGACGCTGATCTTCGGAGCAGTTGTCGCGGGCAGCCCAAAGAACATGCTTCTACGCGCGGCCGGCCCCGCACTGGGCGCCTTCGGCTTATCCGGCATGTCTGATCCCCACCTAGATCTTTACACGGGTGGGGCATCCCCGGCCGCATCAAATGACAACTGGCCCGCGTCGCTCAGCTCGACTTTCGCATCAGTCGGGGCATTCGGTTTCACTGTTGGCTCCCTCGACGCTGCCCTAGCTCGGTCTATTGGCGACGCGTTTACAGTTCACGCCCACGGTTCCGGACAGGGCATGTTGCTGGTGGAAGCCTACGATGTCGGAACTGGCAACGTCAGCCGGTTGACGAATATCTCAGCACGTAACCAAGTTGGGAGGGGAGATGACATCCTGATCGCGGGTTTTGCGCTGACCGGCACAGGAACAAAGGATGTGCTCATCCGCGCAGTTGGCCCGACGCTTTCCACCTTTGGAGTGGGTGGCGTATTAACGGACCCCAGACTTTCAGTGTTGGATAGTGCTGGCCGGATTCTAGCAAATAACGACAATTGGGAGGCGGGTCTGGCGTTAACTTTTTCCCAAGTCGGCGCCTTTCCCTTGCCAGCTGGTAGCAAGGACGCGGCCGTACGCGTCAACTTGCCTGCAGGCGCGACCTACACCGTCCAAGTAATCGGCGCGGACAATGGTACTGGCGAGGCGCTGATCGAGATCTACGAAATCTTCTAACTCCGCGTATCTTACCGATAGGAAACTGGATTTTCAGGGGGATCGGGTCTGGGAGGGGTTTAAGATTCTCAAACCCCGACATCCAGAATCTTCCTGCCCCTAATTTTCCTGCCCAATGTATTGGCTGAGATAAATGCCGGCTCGGCGGCATTTATCCCGTCGGAAACGGATTCCGCTCGGCGAACAGCAGCTGGTGCCAGTACGGATAAATTTTCGGCCGCGCACTGGCCGCATCCAGCTTCGCGATTTGCGCGGGCGTCAATGCCCAGCCGGCGGCGGCGAGATTTTGCGTCAGCTGCGCCTCATCCCGTGCGCCGATGATCACCGTCGACACGCTCGGGCGTTGCAGCACCCAGTTGAGCGCGATCTGCGCGACCGATTTTCCCGTTTCCCGGGCGATCTCATCAAGCGCGTCGACGATGCGGAACACCTGCTCGTCGTCCGCGGGCGGAGCGACCTTGACGGTGCCCGGGTCGTTGAGCCGGCTCACCGCGGGTGGCGGCTGGCCGCGGCGGAATTTTCCGCCGAGCCGGCCCATCCCGAGGGGGCTCCACACCACGGCGCCCACGCCCTGATCGAGCGCGAG
>SXSC01000263.1 GCA_005792355.1 Opitutaceae bacterium | reverse complement strand
CGTTACAGGACGCCGCCGTCGCCGCACTCTGCAAAACCCTCACCGCCACGGAAACCTGTTTCCCCACCACCAACCTCCGCCTGATTTATCGCCAAGTGGGTTCACCCTGATTCCAGGGCAGGTCAGGATGTCTGAGCCTGTGAATATGTGAACAAGTTTACGCGTTTTCAGCAGGTTAAGGCTTGACCGGGGTGGGGTAAAGTGGGTTGAAATGTGGCGTTTTGGGGCACTTTTCACCTGCTCCACCCCTACATGGCGACGGAAGGCAAAGTTTTTTACACAGGTCTCTTCAGGCACACGCTTGACGACAAGGGTCGGCTGACGATCCCGTCGGCGTGGCGTCACGCCCACGCGGCGGAAGAGACTTTTCTCGCGACTCCGCACCCGGATGGTTACGTCGCCGTGCTTCCGCCCAAAGAGGTCGATCTGCTTCACGCGAAAATTTCCGGTCTGAAAATGAGCGATGCCAAGGCGCAGACCTTTGCCGCGCGCTTTTTTTCTCAGACCCAGGATTTTTCCTTCGACAAGGCCGGCCGCATCGGACTCTCCGCTGAATTGTTGCAGCATGCCGGGATTGAAAAAGACGCAGTCCTCGTCGGTACCCTCACCAAGTTCAACATCTACAACCCCGCCCGCTGGCAGCAGGAGGAGGCCCGTGCGTCCGGCGAGCACTTCGGCGATCTCATGCGCCAGATGGACATCTAGCCATGCGCCGAATCGTCAAAGCGAAACGTCTCTTTCCCCGCGTCCAGCTCCGGAAGTCTGCGCTGTCTGCTTCGTCGGCGGCCCGGCGCGGTTACCCGGCGTGGATCGACGCCAGTGATCGGGCGGCACCATTCCCCGCGGTTAACGTCACGGCCCGGGTGCGTGACGCGCTCGTGTTGCGTCGGGTGGCCCGGGAGAAAACCACGACCGGGAAGGGATTGAGCCATGGCCACGGTACGCGGTGAGATCTTTTTTGGAGCCATGACCACCGGCCATCAACCTGTGTTGCGGCGCGAGGTGTTGGAGTTCCTCGCGCCGCGCCCGGGTGGCCGGTATCTCGACGCCACCTTTGGCGGGGGCGGCCATACGCGGGCGTTGCTTGAGTCCGCCCCGGAGGTGCGGGTGGTCGCGCTCGACCGCGACCCGGCCGCGGCGGAGCGGGCGGCCGCGTTGCACGAGCGGTTCGAGGGGCGCTTCACGCTGATCGACCGCGATTTTGGCCGGCTCGCGGATCTGGCGGAGACGGGTTTTGACGGCATCCTCTTCGATCTGGGCGTGTCCTCGTTCCAACTCGACGACGCCTCCCGAGGTTTTTCGTTTCGACATGACGCCCCGGCCGACATGCGGATGGATCCGCGCAGCGGGGTGCCGGCCGGACTCTGGTTGGAGACGGCGACGGAGGAGATGCTTGTCCGCGCGATTCGGGATTTCGGCGAAGAACAACACTGGCGCCGCGTGGTGCGCGCCATCGTGGGCGCACGCGGCAGCGGCTCACTGGCGCGCACCACCTCGCTGGCGGCGGTCATCGCCGCCGCCATCCCGGCTCGCGATCGCCAGGCGGCGAAGCTCCATCCGGCCACGCGGGCCTTCCAGGGCATCCGGATCGTCGTGAACGATGAAATCGGGGCGATCGAGCGCGCCTTGCCCGCGGCCTTTGCCCGGCTCACGGCCGGCGGCAGCCTCTGCGTGATCAGCTTCCACTCGCTCGAGGATCGTCCCGTGAAACAATTCTGCCGGCGCATGTGCGGCCAGCCCGAGAGCGCGGCCGACAGCACGCCACAGGATTTTCGCGTCAAACTCGCCGAGCCGCTCACCCGCCGCCCCGTCACCCCGGGCGACGCCGAACTCGCCGCCAATCCCCGCAGCCGTTCCGCCAAGCTCCGGGCGCTGCGCAAAGCGTGACCGGTGGCCGCGCCGCCCCTCCCTTTCCACTCTTTTTTTCCAGATGAAAACCGACTCCGCCGCCTTTGTGAATCAGCTGCTCGCCTGCCTGCTCGTCACCATCTGCGTCGGCGGCTCCATCGGTCTCGGCACGGTGTGGATGCGTCACCAGATTTCGGTTACGGCAAAGGCCAACCGCGATCTGACGGCGGCCATCGCGCGCGTCGAGCGGTTGATCGACGAGAAAAAAACCATTCTCGAGACCGAGCAGGCGCCGGACAAGCTGCGCGGCCTCAACCTCGCCCTGCGGCTCGGCCTCGTCCCGATGAACCAGATTCCCGTGGAGCACGTCACGGAAAATGTGGTCGAGCGGATGGCCCGGCGGTCGAACCGCAGTCCTTTCCCGGACGCCGTCGCCGTGCAGGTGCCGCTCGTCGCCCCGGTCGCCCGGCGCTGATTTCCGATGTCCAAGGGTTTCGCCTCCAACTACCGGATCGTGCTCCTCGGAGCGGGGCTGTTGACGTGCTTCGGGGTCCTCGGGGTGCGGCTGATCCGGCTGCACGTCATCGACCGCGAGCGGCTGCTGGGGACGATCGCGAAAGTCCGCCTCCAGTTGATTCCGGAGACCGCCCGGCGCGGCGACATCCTCGACGCGCGCGGCGCGCGGCTCGCCACCAGTCATTCGGAAATCATTCTGGGAGTCGATCCGCACTCGCTGTTGCCGAAGGATCGAAAAAAGTGGCCCCAGCTCGCCGCGCTGCTCGGGCTGACCGAGGCGGAGCTGCACGAGAAGTTCACCCCGAAATACCGCGAGCCGGCGCGCCCGGCTCCGGTTGCCGCGGTGACTTCACCGGTGGCCCCGCCACCTGCGGAGTCCGGCCCGCTGTTTCATTTTAATGTGACGCCCGCGGCCGCCGTCGCCGCGTGCGATTCGGCGGGCGGAGCGGGTGGGCCGGAGGCGGCGGACGGTGGCCCGGGCCTGATCCCGGATCAATTCGCCGAATTGAAATCGGATGTTTCCGAGTCGCTGCACGAGCGAATTAACAGCCTGAATATCCGGGGCGTCTACGGGCGGCGGGTCTACCGGCGGGTGTACCCCAGCAACCAGCTTGCGGCCCACCTCATCGGGTATGTGAACCGGCAGCAGGAGGCGGCGGCTGGCATCGAGGCCTATGCGGACTTTTACCTGCGGGGCCAGCCGGGCTGGAGGGTGGGGGAGCGCGACGGTCGCAACCGCGAGCTGCCCCAGTTTGGTTTACGGGAGGTTCCCCGCGTCGACGGCTACAACGTCATGCTGTCGATCAATTCGACCGTGCAGGACATCGTGGAGCAGGAACTCGCCGCGCTGGCCCAACAGTTCGAACCGTTGAAGGCTTCCATCATTGTGAGCGACCCCGACGGGTTCATTCTGGCACTCGCCAATTATCCGTCCTTCAACTTGAACGAATACAACAAGGTGCCGAAGGACGAGGAGGCGCGGATGCGCAACGTCGCCGTTGCCGACATCTACGATCCGGGTTCGGTGTTCAAAATCATCCCGGCCGCGGCCGCGCTCGAGGAGCGCCTCGTCACGCCGCTCACCGTCCTCGATTGCGCGGTCGAGAAAGTGACCCACAAGGGACGCGCGTTGACGCTGCCCGGAGAAGATCACCGGATGGGCCGCCTTACCGTCTCCGAGATTATCAGCCATTCGAGCAACCGGGGCGCGGCGCAGCTGGGCATCATGCTCGGCGAGGAACGCCTGTACCGCTACGCGCGGGCGTTCGGGTTCGGCACGAAACTCGGCTTCCCGGTCGGCGGAGAAGTCAGCGGCATCCTTAATTCCCCGAAGAACTGGTATCCGATCGACATCACGCGGATTCCGATGGGGCACTCGATTTCGTCGACGGTGCTGCAGATGCATCAGGCGATGTCCGTGATTGCCGCCGGGGGTGTCCTGCTCCGCCCGCAGCTCATCCGGAAGATTCGCGACGCCGGCAACGAAACCGTCTATCAGTACGATCGCACCGAGATCGGCCGCGCGGTGTCGGCCGAGACGGCGGCCAAGGTGGCGGTGATGCTGACGGGGGTGACCAAGAAGGGCGGCACCGCGGTCGAAGCGGCGATCGAGGGCTTCGACGTCGCGGGCAAGACGGGCACCTCCCAGAAATTCCTCAACGGAGAGTGGTCGAAGAAGCACCACATCGCCTCGTTCGTCGGCTTTTTTCCGGCGACCCGGCCGAAGGTGATCATTTCCG
Organism: Opitutaceae bacterium; assembly: GCA_005792355.1. Classification (GTDB taxonomy): domain Bacteria; phylum Verrucomicrobiota; class Verrucomicrobiia; order Opitutales; family Opitutaceae; genus ER46. The sequence continues at coordinate 47,936 of SXSC01000263.1, read as the reverse complement.
TGATTGTCGACGATGCCGACCACAAGGCGCCCGGGGGCGTGGCGTATGGCCGGACGGTGGCGGCGCCCTCGTTCAAGCGGATCGGGGAGCGGCTGATACCCATTCTCGAAATCAAGTCGGATTTCGCGGCGACCCGCCCCGGTCTCATCGCCCGCCACGAAGGAGGCCTGCGGTGATCGGTTATCTGACCCAGAACCATCCGCTCATCTCCGCGTTTGCGCGGGCGCCCGTCCGCCGCACGCCTCGCGAGGCCGTCGCCGCCCGGCGCATCTTCAAGACGGCGCCGAAGCTGTCCGACTATTTTTTCGCCGGTGAAATCATCGCGGCCAAGGGGCCCCTCGACCGGCCCATCTCCGGGCTCGCGCTCGACAGCCGGCGCGTCGCGCCCGGCGCGGTGTTCTTCGCGCTGCCCGGGCGGCGCACCACCGGCGGCGGTTTCATCGACGAGGCGATCAGTCGCGGCGCCGTGGCGATTGTCGCCTCCGGCTTGCCCGCGGTGCCGGCCGGCGGCGTGACCTTCATCCAGGTGGCCGATGCGCGGGTGGCGCTCGCCGCCGTGGCGCAGCGTTTCTACAAGTTTCCCGATCGGGACCTGAACGTCGTGGGGGTGACGGGCACCCGGGGCAAAACGACGGTCGCCCACCTGCTCCAGCATCTGTTGCAGGGCGACCAGCGCGTGGGTCTGATGGGATCGATTCACTGCGACCTGGGCGCGCGTACCGTCCCGTCGTCGGGCCCGGCGCCGGAGGCGCTCGAGGTCTTCGGCCTGCTGGGGCAGATGCGCGACGCCGGCTGCCGGCACGCGGTGCTCGAGCTGAACACGCCAGATCTCGCCTCGCCGCCGGCGCGGGGCGTGCGGTACGGCGCCGTCGTATTTACAAACCTGACACACGATGCGTCCGCCGGTCCGGGCCCGGGTGGGGCCGAGGGTGAACCGCGGTCGCGGCCTGGCTCCGGCGAGCCGGGCCCGGTGCCGCGCGTGACGGTCGTGAATCTGGACGACGCTCCGGGAGGGGAACTCGCCGCGCGCCTGGCCGCGGAAGCGGGGGCCACCCGGGTGGTCACCTTCGGCGAACACGCGGCGGCGCAAGTGCGGGCGGAAAATATCGTCCTCGGTCGCCGGCAGAGCAGGTTTCGCCTCGTCTGGCCCGGTGGCGCGCTGGAAATCGATTCGCCGCTGCTGGGCCGGCATAATGTCAGCAATCTGCTCGCGGCGATCGCCACGGCGTGGGGGCTCGGGCGCGATCCGCTGGTGCTGCTCGCGCGCCTGCGGTCGTTGCCGGGTGTGCCGGGCTGCCTGGAACGGATCGAGGCCGGTCAGGCCTGCCAGGTGATCGTGGACTGCGCGCACACCGCGGAGACGCTTCGTCACACCCTCGGCCTGCTGCGCGCCCTCACGCCGGGCCGGCTGTGCGTGGTCTTTGGCTGCGGCGGCCGGCGCGACCGCGCCCTGCGCCCGGGAATCACCCGCGTGGTGCAGGAATTTGCCGATTTTGCCGTGGCCACCGCCGACAACCCGCGGACCGAGGCCCTGGCGCAAATCTTCGATGACATGCGCGGCGGGGCGGTGGCGCCGGAGAAGCTCGCCTGGATTGATGATCGCCGCCGGGCGATCGGCCTCGCCCTGGATCTCGCGGGATCGGACGACTGCGTGCTCATCGCCGGCCAGGGCCACGAGACCCGCCAGGAGTTCGCGGACACCGTTTTCCCGTTTGACGACCGGCAGGTCGCGCGGGAACTGATCGCGGATCGAACGACCGCCCCGGAGAACTAGACGCCGTGCCCCGCTTCACGCCCGAGCATCTTTCTTCCTGGACTGGCGGCCGGTGGTCGGCCCGACCGGTGTCGCCGCTGACGGGATTTCATTTCGATTCACGGCTGCTCGGCGCCGGCGACATCTTTGTCGCCGTCAGGACGGCGCTACGGGACGGCCATGAGTTTCTCGCGGCGGCGCAGGCCGCCGGGGCCGGCGCCGCCCTGGTCTCCCGACCGCAGGCCGGGCTGGCGCTGCCGCAGCTCGTCGTGCGCGATCCGCTCACGGCCTGGCACGCCATCGCGCGCGAGCACCGCCGCGCGTTTCGCGGGCCGGTCGTGGGCATTTCCGGCAGTGCCGGCAAGACTTCGACGAAGGACCTGCTGGCGGTGCTCCTCGGCGGCGAGGCGGGCGGGGTCATCGCCACGGCGGGCAATTTCAACAACCACCTGGGCGTGCCCCTGACGCTGACGCGGCTCGACCCGGCGCGGCACCGTTTCGCGGTGGTCGAGGCCGGGACCAGTGCGCCGGGCGAGTTGCAACCGCTGGCGGCGATGATCGAGCCGGATGTCTCGCTCATCACGTTGATCGCGCCGGCGCACACCGCGGCGCTGGGCGGGCTCGTTGGCGTGGCGGCGGAAAAGGCGGCGCTGCCGGCGGCCACGCGGACGAGCGGGGTGGCGATTTTTTCCCGGGCGACGGCGGAGTATCCGGCTTTCCGTGACCTGGGCGTGCGCCAGCTGATCGTCGAGCGCGCGGAGGTCGTGCGGCCGGCCGAGCCGCCGAAGGACCGGGTCTATTATTCCACGACGCATCGCGGGGACGAGACGGCGGTGGCGCTGGCCTACGGACCGCCCCCGCCGCTGGCCTTCACCTTCCGCCGCGTGTCCGACGGGATGGCGGAAAACGCCGCGCTCGCGATCTGCGCGGCGCTCTGGCTCGGGGTGCCGCGGGCGACGATCCAGGCGCGGTTGCACGAGTGGCGGCCGGCCCCGCTGCGCGGCGAGGCGCGCTGGGTCGACGGCCGGCTGCTTTACATCGATTGTTACAACGCCAACCCGGCCTCGATGGCGGATGCGCTCGCGTGCTTTGTCGACCTCGCCCCGCCGGCGGCCCCCCGGCTCTACGTCCTCGGTGGCATGGAGGAACTCGGGGCGGCCGCCGCCGAACACCACTGCGCGCTCGGCCGGGCGCTGCGCCTCCGCGCGGAGGACCGGATTTTTGTCATCGGGACCCACGCCGCGGCCGTCGTGGCCGGGATCGGCGGGGCGACCCCGCAGGTGCAAATCGTGGAGACACTCGAGCCGGTCGCGACGGCGGTGGCGGGCTGGGGTGGGGCGGTGTTCGTGAAGGGCAGCCGCCGGTATGCGCTCGAGCAGGTGTTCGCCGGGACCGTCGAGGAGGTCGCCCATGCTTAGCTATCTCGCCAACTACGAGGAGTATTTCGGTCCGCTGCGGCTCTTTGGTTCGATTACGCTGCGCACCATGCTGGCGGCGGTCACGGCCCTCTTCGTCGGCTTCGCGATCGGGCCCCGGCTCATCCGCAAGTTCCGCGAGCTGAAATTCGGCCACGGGTATGTCGACGACCGCACCGCCGCGCTCGGGCGGGAATACTTCGACAAGAAACACACGCCCACCATGGGCGGGCTGATCATTTTTTTTTCCGTTTTCGCCAGCGCGGTGCTCTGGGCCGCGCCCAACGTTTGGGTGGTCGTGAGCCTGTTTGTCTATGCGGCCCTGACCGCCCCGGGATTTCGCGACGACTACCTCAAGGTCGTGCACCGGAATCGCCATGGCATCTCGTCGTGGGAGAAGATCGCCTGGCAGTCGCTGGCGACGCTGGTCGCGCTGGCGGTGCTGCTGTGGCATCCGCTGAGCGCGACAAAAATTCGCGAACTGTGGGTGCCGTTCGTCAAGCACGCCGTCATCAGCCATCTGCCGTGGTGGGCGTTGCTCACCCTCATCTATCTCTGGATCGTCGGCTTCAGCAACGCGATCAACCTCACCGACGGGCTCGACGGACTCGCGGTGGGCTGCACCATCACGGTGGCGATTGTGTTCGCGATCATGGCGTACCTCGCGGACCACGTGTTTCTCTCGGAATACCTGCTAATCAGCCATGTGCCGGGCACCGGCGAACTCACCATCATCTGTGGGGCGTTGATTGGCGGCTGCATGGCCTTCCTGTGGTTCAACTCGCACCCGGCCGAGGTGTTCATGGGCGACACCGGATCGTTGGCGCTCGGCGGCCTGATCGGCGTCATGGCATTCATGATTCACCAGCCCTTGACGCTCGTGATTGCGGGCGGGGTGTTCGTCTGGGAACTGCTTTCGGTGGTGCTGCAGGTGGGTTGGTTCAAGTACACCAAGCGACGCGACGGCACCGGCCGGCGCGCGCTGCTCATGGCTCCGATCCATCATCATTTTCAAAAAAAAGGCTGGCCCGAGACCAAGGTGGTCCTGCGCTTCTGGGTGCTTTCGCTCGGGTGCGCGCTCGCGAGTCTGGCGACCCTCAAACTGCGGTGACTTTCCCCATGAAAAACAACCCCGATCTCGAACGTGTGTTTCCCCTGTCCGGCGGCTCGGCGCAGCGTCCGACGCTGCGTCCGCCCCGCCTTGCCACCCTGGTCAAAATCGTCCCGGGCGTCGTGCTGATCAACCGCGCGTTCGTCCACCCGTGGAGCGGACGTCGGGCCGGCGTCGGCGACCTTGCCCTCACCCGGACAGTCTAGCAGACTGTCCCGTCCTCAGCCGGCTCAATTCTCCCTCCAGTCTCAACTCAATACACCTATGAAAATCCTGAAGATTTTCGGCATCGTTGTCGGTATCCACGTTTTCGCGCTGGTCGTGATCTTTGCGAATCCAGGTTGCAGCACCACCAGCAAGGCGCCGCCAGCTCCCGTGGATACGGTTGCCAAGGCCGAACCGCCGCCCGCGGTCTCGGTGCCCAATGCCGCGCCGGCCGGCCCGTCGGGCGTCTACACGTCTCCGATGGAACCGCCGCCGGTTTCGCCCGCTCCCATCACCTTCGATCCCAATGCCACCGCCGCGGCGGCGTCGCCAGGCTCCGCCCCGGGCGTGGTGCGCTTCACCCCGACGCGTCCCGGCACCCCGGTCGCCGGCACGCTGGTCGCCGAGAAGGTGGTCGATGTCACCCCGGCTACGACCTATGTCGTGAAGCCGGGCGACAGCCTTTGGACCATCGCGAAGAAGCACAAGCTGACCGTGGCCGATCTCACCCAGGCCAACGGCATGGCGGCGAACGCCAATCTGCAGCCCGGCAAGAAACTTGTCATCCCCGGAAAATCTCTGCCGGAGGCGGCGGCCGCACCGGCTGCTGCGTCGAGGAAGTCCTCCGAAGCGGCGCCGACCGCGCGGGCCGGTGGCGAGACGGTGAAACACGTCGTGAAATCCGGCGAGACCCTGGGCATCATCGCGCGCAACTACGGGGTGCGCCAGTCGGACATCGCAGTGGCCAACCGCATTTCCGATCCCGCGAAAATTCAAGCCGGCCTGGAACTGGTCATCCCGGGTTGGCAGGGGTCCGCGGGCAAGAGTGGCAAGGGTTCCGCCAAGGCGGCGACCGGGGCGGGCGCCAAACCGGCCGACGCCACGGCTGATCCCAAGGTCGAGTCTGCCTCCACCCCGGCGACACCGCCGGTCGTCACTCCGCCTCTCATCCCGATCATCCGGATCGATGACACCCCGGTCACGCCGGCGCCCAAACCCTGATCGCCGCGCGCTTTTTCCCGATGCTTGTTGACCGCGAAGCCAGCCGGGCACCGACCCGGAATTTCGTCAATCCCGCCACGATCATCGTCGTCTGCGCCGTCGGCCTCGCCTTCCTCGGGCTCACGATTCTGTTCAGCGCGAGCGCGTGGTTCATCGACAAGCGCGGTGTCGCGGTCCCCTACGCGTATCTGACCAAGCAGGTCGCCGGCGTGATCGTGGCCGGCGGGCTGTGTTACCTGGTGGCCCGGATCAATCTCGAGGAGGTGCGGCGCTATGCCTGGTGGATCGGGGGCCTTTCGCTCCTGCTGCTCGCGCTGGTGCTGATCCCCCATGTCGGCATCCGGGTCAACGGCTCGCGCCGGTGGCTGGGCGTCGGCGCGGTGCGCTTTCAAGTTTCGGAGTTCGCCAAGCTCGGCCTCGTCTTCTGCCTCGCGCACTACCTCGCGATCACGCAGTCGCGCCTCGGCGAATTCCGGCGCGGCTTCCTCGTGCCGCTTCTCGGGATCGGCGCGTTTGCGGGGCTCGTGTTGCTGGAGACCGACATGGGCACCGCCGCCTTGATGGTCGCGGTCGGTCTCCTGCTTCTCTTCATCGCCGGCGCCCGGTGGACCTTTGTCCTTCCCTCGCTCGCGGCGGTGTTCGGGGTGTTCGCCGCCGTGCTGATCCTCATTCCCAACCGACTGGAGCGCTTCACCGCGTTTCTCGACGTGGAGGGCAACCGGAGCGGCCGGACGTACCAGTTGTACCAGGCGCTGGCGGCCTACGCCGCCGGTGGCGTCGAGGGCGCGGGGTTGGGCCGGGGCCGGCAGCAACTCAATTACCTGCCCGAAGCGCACACGGACTTCATCTTCTCCGTTGTCGGGGAGGAACTCGGACTCTGGTGCACTCTCGGGGTCGTCATCGTGTTCACGGTGATCTTTGTCGCCGGCCTCCTGCACCTGCGGCGGGCGCCGAATCTTTTCCATTTCCTGCTCGTGCTCGGCTGCCTGTTGCTGATCTGCCTCCAGGCGATCATCAATCTCGGCGTGGTCACCGGCCTGCTGCCGACCAAGGGCATGTCGCTGCCGTTCATCAGCGCCGGCCTGTCCAACCTGCTTTTGATGGGCATGCTGCTCGGGGTGATTCTCAATTCCCAGCGCACCTGGGGCCGCGCGGCGCTGCCGCGCGGCGCCGGCGGGATGCGGGAGGTGCTGGCATGAGCCGCTTCGTCATCTCCTGCGGGGGCACCGGGGGCCACCTCTCACCCGGCATCTCCCTCGCCGAGGGGCTGCGCGCCCGGGGGCACGACTGCCTCCTGCTGATCAGCCAGAAAAAGGTCGATGCGCGGCTGAGTGAAAAGTATCCAGAACTTCAATTCGAACGGATGCCCGGCACGGGCTTCGCCTGGCACCCGTGGGGCTTCCTGCGCTGCGTTGTGACGCAGACCCAGGCGTTCTGGTTCTGCCTGCGGCTGCTCGGCCGGGTCCGGCCGGAAGGCGTGGTGGGATTCGGCGGCTTCACCTCGGCCCCGCTGGTGCTGGCGGCGTGGGCGCGCGGCCGGCCCGCGGCCTTGCATGAATCAAACCGCGTCCCCGGCCTGGCCATCCGCACGCTCGGCCGGTTCGCGCGCCGGGTATATCTGCCCCCGGGGATCCGGCTGCGCACCATTCGCGCCAGCGTGACGCGCCATGTCGGCCTGCCCGTCCGGCGCGAAATCTGCCGTCAGCCGCAGGCGGCGGCGCGGGCGGCGCTCGGCCTGGATCTGGCGCAGCGTTTGCTGGTGGTGCTCGGCGGCAGTCAGGGCGCGTCGGCGCTGAATGACTGGGCGCGGAGTCACCTGGAATTTTTTGCGGCCCAGGGGATCGCGCTCTACGTGGTGACCGGCCTGGGCAAAGGCCGCGCGGGCACGGTCGAGCTGAAAACGCCGGCCGGCATCCGGCTCGGCGCGACCTTCACGCCGTTCTGCGATCGCATGGCCGAGCTGATGTCGGCGGCGGATCTCGTGGTCTCGCGGGCGGGGGCGGGCACGCTGGCCGAGCTGATCCGGTGTGAGACGCCGGCGATTCTCGTGCCTTACCCGGAGGCCGCCGACGATCACCAACAGGCCAACGCGGCGTTTTTCGAAAAACAAGGCGGCGGCTTCGTCCTTCCGCAACCCCAGCTCGCGCAACTGCACGCCGAGGTGGGCGACGTGATTTTCAACGACTGGCTGCTCCGAAAATTCCGCGGCAACCTGCGCCGGATGGATCGGACGAATTCCCTCGAGCTGATGCTGGCGGACCTCGAGGAGATCATCCGCCCGGCCCGCCCGGCCCGCCCGGCCGACCGGGTCGCGCTGGCGTAAACCCAAACCAACCGATGACCATCGCAGCCCCACCCTTGGAACGTGGCGTACGGCGCTGGGATGCGCTCGCGGAAAATCTGCGGGCGCGCGTGAACACCGCGACGTCCGTCCGCCGCGAAGAGCCCCTCGGCCCAAAGACGACACTGCGCGTGGGCGGCGCCGCCCGCTTGTACGCGGAACCGGCCAGCGAGGCGGATCTGCAGGCCCTGTTGCGCGAGGCCGGGGCGCACGAGGTCGAAGTTTTGCTCCTGGGGCGCGGCTCGAACCTCATCGTCCCCGACGAGGGCGTCGATGGACTCGTCCTCGCCTTCTCCCATGAGATCTGGTCGGCCTTTGAGCCGCGCGCCGCCGGGCGCATCTGGGTCGGCGCCGGGCTGCGTCTGAAGAGTCTCTGCGGGCGGGCGGCGAAGGCCGGGCTCGTGGGCTTCGAATTTCTCGAGGGCATTCCGGGCAGTGTCGGCGGCGCGCTGCGGATGAACGCCGGGGCGATGGGCGGCTGGATGTTCGATGTCGTCGAGGAGGTGCGCGTCATGTCGCGGGCGGGCGAAGTGGTGACCCTCGCGAAGGGGGCCATGCACGTGGACTACCGCCACTGTGCGGAACTGCAGCAGGCGATCGCGCTCGGGGCCTTGTTGCGGGCCCCGCCGGGGCGGACCGAAACGGGGGCTCCGGCCGACGCCGACGCGATTGGCCGGCAAATCGACGTCTACCGCCGCAAGCGGCAGGAGTCGCAGCCGCGGGAGCCGAGCGCGGGTTGCGTGTTCCGGAACCCGGTGGGCACCGCGGCCGGTTTTCTGATCGACGAGTGCGGCCTGAAAGGGGCCCGCGTGGGCGAGGCGGAAGTCTCCACGGTCCACGCCAATTTTATCGTGAATCGCGGCGCGGCGAGCGGCGCGGACGTGCTCGAGCTCATTCGCCGCGTGCGGGCGCGCGTGCGCGAAATCAAGGGCGTGGAATTGCAGCCCGAGGTGCTGCTCTTCGGCAAGAAATGGGAGGATGTGCTGTGAGTGGAGTTCAGCCGATCATCGCCGTTTTTGCGGGAGGCACTTCGGCCGAGCGCGAAGTTTCGCTCGGCTCCGGCCGGGCCAGCGCCGCGGCGCTCGCCCGCTCGCATCCCACCCGGCTCTTTGAGATTAACGGCGAGGAGATTCCGGCGGGCGTCGACCCGGCGCGGCACGTCGTGTTCTCCACGCTGCACGGCACCTTCGGCGAGGATGGCGGCATGCAGCGCCTGCTCGACACCGCGGGCTTCCACTACGCGGGCTGTGATGCCGCGGGCAGTGTGCTGACCATGGACAAGACGCGCACGAAGGAGGCGGTGGCGGCCCGGGGCGTGCAGGTCGCGCCCGGAATGCAATTTTCCGCGACCGCCAAACCAACGGCCGAGGCGGTCATCGCCCGGCTGGGCCCGAGTCTCGTCGTGAAGCCGAACAACGAAGGCAGCAGCGTGGGCCTCGCGTTGACCGCGAATCACGGGGAGCTGGCGGCGAAACTCGCGTCGATCACGACGGGCGACTGGCTGATCGAACAACGGGTGGTCGGGCGGGAACTCTCCATCGGGGTGCTGGGCGGCCAGGCGATGGGGGTGGTCGAGATCCGCCCCAAGTCGGGAGTATACGATTTCACGAGCAAATATACGAAGGGCCTGACCGAGTATTTCGCGCCGGCGCCGCTTGCGCCGGCCCAGACGGCGGCGGCCCAGGCGGCCGCCGAGACGGCGTTTGTGGCCTGCGGCTGCCGGGATTACGCGCGGATCGATTTCATCCTGTCCGCCGAGCGCGGGCTTGTTCTGCTGGAGATCAACACCCTCCCCGGTATGAAGGAAACCAGCCTGCTGCCGATGAGTGCGCGCTGCGCGGGGCTGGATTTCACGTCCCTGGTGCGGGCCTTGGTGGCCCCGGCCAGCGAGCGATTTCGCGCGGCCCACGCGGATATTTCATGAACCAGGAAGTCGTTGACGTTCCCGCCACCCGGAGCTGGAGAGAAATTCCCCAGCCGGTGAAACCACGCGCGATGTCGCGCGGCGGCCGCTGGCGGCGCGCCCGGCACGGGGTGCGAATCGCCGCCCTGGCCGCGCTCGGCGTCGGCCTGATCTGGGGCGGGTGGAGCTTGGTCGGTGCGCTCGGCCGGCATCCGCAGCACGTCCCGGCCGTGGCGCGGGCGGTGCCGGTCCGGCATTTTGAGCTGAAGACTTCGGCCGGTGGCGTGCTCGATGCGCGCTGGCTGGAGCGCACGCTGGCGTTGCCGCGTGCCGCGGCCCTGGTGGAACTCGACCTCGAACGGTTGCGGACGCGCTTGCTGGAGGAGGGCCAGGTGATCACCGCCAAGGTGGCGAGGCAGTTCCCGGATCGGTTGAAGGTGAACATCACGGAGCGGGTGCCGGTGGCGCGGATCCGGGTGGAGTTTTCCGGCGTGCCCCGCGACCTGCTCGTCGCACCGGATGGCCACGTTTTTCAAGGCACCGGCTTCGAGCCCGGGCTGCTGGCAACCCTGCCGTGGCTCAGCGGCCTCGCCCTCTTGCCCGACGGCGCCGGGTTTCGGCCGATCACCGGCATGGCGCCGGTCGCCCAATTGCTGACCGATGCGCAGTTCTCCGCCATGCATCTGTACCAGGGCTGGCAGTCGGTCTCGCTCGCCCGGCTGGCGATCGATCGCGAGCTCGAGGTGACGACGAAGAACGGCACCGTGATCGTGTTCAATGCCACCGGCGATTTCTTCGTGCAGCTCGCCACCCTCGACTACCTCCTCGATCGACTGGCCCAGACCCCGGCCACGCGCGCACGGATCGACTTGACGCTCGGGCGCAACGTCCCGGTGATGCCACAGGCGCCGGCGGTCGTGGCGGAGGGTCCGGCGGGCGGCGCCACCTCGTCCCCCGTCGGGTTGCCGCTGATTTTTTCCGTGTCCCCCATCTCGCAGTCGAAAAACTAACGTGAGCTCCAAAACCACCTTCATCGGTGCCGTTGAAATCGGCACCTCGAAAATCACCGTGCTCGTGGGCGAATACACCGGACGCGAACTGACCATCATCGGTCGCGGCGAATGTTCGTCACGCGGCGTGATCAAGGGCACCGTGGTCGACTACAAGGCCGCCAGTGAATGCACCCACAGCGCGCTGGAGCAGGCCGAACGCGAGGCGGGCGAGCGCCTCGACCTCGTTTTTCTGGCCCAGACGGGCGGGCACCTCGAGGGCTTCTACAACGAGGCCGCGGTGAACGTGAAATCCTCCGACAACATGATCGAACCGGGCGACGTGCGCACCGTCTGCGATCTGGCCAAGTGGAAGGAGCTGCCCGCGGGCCGCATGGTGGTGCACCACATCCGGCGGCCGTTCCGCGTGGACGGGCGGCTCATTCCCGGCAGCCCGGAAAATCTCGTCGGGCAGCAGCTCGGGGTGGGGTATTGGACGGTCCATGGCCAGGAACAGCGGCTGGCGGACACGATTCACGTGATTCGCGGTTTCAATCTCGAGGTGCGTGAGCTCGTCCTCGCGAGTCTGGCGTCGGGCCACATGGTGACGACGGCCGAGGAGCGGCAGCATGGCGTGCTCGTGATTGACCTCGGCGCGGGCACGACGGATTTCGCCCTCTACCGCGATGGCGCGCCGCACACCACGGGCGTGGTGCCCGTGGGCGGCACCCATCTCACCAACGACCTCAGCATCGGCCTCCGGCTTACGGACGGTCAGGCGGAAAAACTGAAGCTGCGCTTCGGCCGCGCCGCGGTGCAGGCCAAGGACAAGGCGCACAAGGTCTGGCTCGACGGGAATTTTGCGATCGGCGACCGGCAGTTTTCCCAGCAGGCCATCGAACAGATCACCGCGGCCCGCACGTGGGAGCTGCTCGAAGTGGTGAAGAAGAAACTCGGCAGTTCCTTTTCGACCGACACCTGTGCCTCCGGCGTGGTGCTGACCGGCGGCACCGCGAAGCTCGCGGGCATCGCCGACGTCGCGGCCAAGGTCTTTGGCGTGCCGGCCCACCTGGGCGAGGCGCCGACCTGGGTGAGCGAACACCTGCGCGACCCCGGCTATCACACGGCGCTCGGGCTGCTTTATTATGGGGTGAGCGCCCAGGCCGAGAAACTGACGCCCGCGCGGCGCGGCGGCGGTTTCCTCACCGGCGTGAAACGGCTCTTCGCCTGAGGAATTTGGCGGGCAGGCCCGTCCGCCTCGCGCCAAATCGCCTGAGCTAATTTCAACCCATCCTCACCACCGCCAGACTTCTCATGAACCTCAACGAACTTCCCCTCGAGCATTCGCTCCTGACGGATCGCAACATCGCGATCAAACTCGTCGGGGTCGGCGGCGCCGGTTCCAACGCCGTGGACCGGCTCAAGATGGAAAACGTCGGGCGCCTCCAGCTCGCCGTCATCAACACCGATTACCAGGCGCTCGCGAGTTCGCCGGTGCAGGACAAGGTGCTTATCGGCATGGGCGTGACCCGCGGCCTCGGGGCCGGCGGCGATCCCGAGCGGGCCCGTGAGGCTGCTGAGGCGGACCGGGAAAAAATCGCCGCCGTCGTGAAGGATTGCGATCTGGTCTTTCTCGTCACCGGCATGGGTGGCGGCACCGGCAGCGGCGCCTCGCCCATCGTCGCGGAGATCGCCGCGGAGACCGGCGCGCTCGTGATCGCGTTTGTCACGATGCCCTTCAGCTTTGAGGGCGGCCGTCGTCTGAAGCAGGCGGAGGAAGGCCTGCGGGCGCTGCGCGCGGTGTGCGATGCGGTGATTCCGCTGCCCAACGATGTGTTGCTGCAGGAGGCGGCGGACAAGGAGACGGTGCTCGATTCGTTTGCCCGTGCTGACGAGTGGATTGGCCGCGGCGTGAAGTCGATCTGGTCGATGCTCTTCAAGACCGGGCTGATCAATCTCGATTTCGCCACGCTGCGCCAGGCCTTCAACCAGCGCGGCGGCAAGACACTCTTCGGGCTCGGCGAAGGCCGGGGTGAAAGCGCCGTGGCCAATGCGATCACGAGTCTCAAACAGTGCCCGTTGCTGCACACGCCGGATTTTTCGCGCAAGGCCGACCGGCTGCTGGTGAACATTCTCGGCGGGGCCGATCTCACGCTGCCCAAGGTGAACGAGATCATGACGGCCATCACCGATCAGTTCGGTCGCGATTCGCACATCATCATGGGTGCGGTGATCGACGAGGACATGGCGGACCGGGTCGAGGTGTGTGTGATTGGCACGAGTGACATGGGTGGGCGGGGAGCGCCGATCCGGCGTCTGGCCAATGCCCCGGGCCGCTCGCGTCCGCCGCTGCCGGTGCCGGCCAAAGGCGAGGGGACCGTGGCGCATCTGCCGGCCAACGCGCCGAAGGCGGCGGAGGAATTGGAGCTGAAGGCGGTGCATCAACCGAAGCCCGCGCAGGACGAGTTTGGTTTTGGCGAGGTCGAGAGCCGCGGCCATTTTGAGAAGACCGATCGCAATCTCTTCGACGGCCAGGACCTCGACGTGCCGACCTATTTGCGCAAGGGCATCAAGATCGTGTTCTGAGCCCGCCTTTCTTACCCGTGGCAGGCGGGTCGCAGAGGCCTGGCATCGCGCGCCCCCGGGCGACGTCGCAGCTGGGAGGGGAATGCGGGCTGAATCAAACCGGCCGGAGACTGAATCGGAGGACCTTACCCGTCCCCAGCGCAGGCGAGGTGCGACGCAACATGTAACGTATTACGTTACATGTTTGCCTGGCTGGGCGCCCCTCCCGGGTTTCGGTGAGCCCGGTTGGTCTTGGAGGAGCGGCGGTTTGTCCGCCTCTGGCGTGGATTCCCAACTGCCAAAGCGCGGCGCGAGCGAGGGGCGTCGGAGCAGGCGCCTTTCCTTTCCACGGCGCAAGCCAACGCGGAACAGCGCCCGCTCACTTCGGCCATTCACCTTCGCTGTTGACGCCAATAGTCGCGAAATGCCTCCAGCCGGGGGAGCGATTCACGATCTTTCGCCCGGTTGGCCGCGCGTTTGCTGGCAATGATATCGTCCGGGTGACACACCGGAAATCCCTCCACCTCCACCCGGCGCGACCAGGCCTGCGCAAACGATCCGATGCCGTCCGGCGCGAAGATCAAATCAAGATCGAAGGGCCCGTTTTTCAGCTGCACGAAATCCTTGCCGCGGACAATCTCGGCCGCCTCGGTGTCGGAGAGCGCGAAGCCGAGTTCGCGCAACGCTTCGACCGCCGCGGCATTGGCCGGAGTCTTCTCCATGAACAAATCCGCGTCCTGCGTCGTGTCCGGATAACCGAGTAAAATGGCGCCAGATTTTCCGATGAACAAGTATCTGACGGCGTGGCGGGCGAACGCGTCGCGAATCTCCGTCGCCTGCCGGTATTCGAAGGCGGCCACGGGCTAGCGGTGATAGCCCAGCCACCCGGGCAGGCTGCTTTCGCACCACTGGCGGTAGTCGCTCATCGAGTCCCAGGAGCGGAATCGCGCATCGTCGAGCACCGGCTTGTAAGTTCGGACAAACGCATAACGCATTCGCAAGGCGAGCGGGCGAGCTGCCGCCGCTTCAAACTCGGCCAGCCATTCGGGCGAAATCTCGGGCGCCGGCACGGGTGATGGATCCGCGTTGCTCATGACCCCACGATGTTGGTCCGCCGGCCGATTGCAAGAAGCCGGGGGAGGCCGTGCGTCAGCCGCTAAGTTCGGCTGACGCATGAATCCCCGGGGGCGCATCCGCAGCCAAACATGTAACGTATTACGTTACATGTTAGCGTGGCTGTGCGCCGCTTCGGGTTTACGCTCCCGGAATGCGGGTTGAAAGCGTGGTGGAGCTCCGTCATCACCTCTCCGCATGAGCTTCCGTCACCCCGTCGTGTTGTGCGCACTTTCACTGCTGATCACCCCGCTGCCGGCCGCGGCCGTGAAGGACCGCGAGGGCGCCGTCCGCGGGGACAAAGCCAAGATGGAAAACGACGCGCGCTGGATCTACAACGACGTCGATCGCGGATTCGCCGAGGCGAAGCGGGCCGGCAAACCGCTGCTCGTGGTGCTGCGTTGCGTGCCGTGCCTCTCCTGCGTGGGGCTCGACGCCGAGGTGCTGACCGAGCCGTCCCTCGCGCCGTTGCTCGATCAGTTTGTCTGCGTCCGCCTGATCAACGCCAACACGATCGATCTGGCGCGCTTCCAGTTCGACTACGATTTGTCGTTCTCGACGTTGCTCTTCAACGGCGACGGCACGCTTTACGGGCGCTACGGCTCGTGGACGCACCAGGCCGATCCGGAGGCGCGCGAGACGATCGGTTACCGGCGGGCACTCGAAGGCGCCCTGGCCGTGCATCGCGGATACCCGGCGAACCGCGCCACGCTCGCGGGCAAACAGGGCAGCCCCACGCCTTTCAAGACGCCGGTCGAGATTCCGGAACTGGCCGCCAAGTACGGTCGCGAGCTCAACTGGGGCGGTGAGGTCGTGAAGAGTTGCGTGCACTGCCATCAGGTCGGCGAGGCCTTCCGCGCCTATTATCGCGACAAGGGAGAGCCGGTGCCGCGCGAGAGGATTTACCCGATGCCGGCGGCCGAGACCATCGGCCTGTCCCTCGCACCGGATCACGCGGCGCGGGTGACGGCGGTGGCGCGGGCGTCGACCGCCGAGGCCGCAGGATTCCGCCCGGGCGATGATCTGGCGACCTTCGCGGGCCAGCCCCTGATCTCGGTTGCGGATTTCAGCTGGGCGCTGCATCAGGCCCCGGAGGCGGGGGAGCTGTCCGCGGTCGTCAAGCGCGGCGGTGCGAATGTGACGCTGAAGGTTGCGCTGCCGGCGGGCTGGCGCGCCAAGAGCGATATTTCAAGACGCGTCGGCACGTGGTCGATGCGCGCGATGACCCTCGGAGGCATGACGCTGCTCGATCTCGAAGACGGACTGCGACAGGAGCGTGGCCTCGGTGCGGCCGCCCTCGCGTTGCGCGTGAAGGGAATGGGGCAGTTCGGAAAACATGCCGGGGCGAAGAAGGCAGGGGTGCTGAAGGATGACATCATCGTCGGCATCGACGGCCACACGACGCGGACGAGTGAGGGGGAGTTGATCGGGCGATTGCTGGAAAGCCGGAAAGCGGGCGAGTCGGTTGAGCTGATCGTGCTGCGCGGCAAAGAGCGCGTGGCGATCAGGTTGCCGATGCAGTGAGAAGGTGTCGGCCCGGTGCTCGCGTTTTGGCCGCAAGCATTTCCGGGGCCCTCCGACTCTTTTCCCGAGGGCATTGGGAAAGCTCCGACGCGCCCTGACTCGCGGCGTCAATTTGGAGATGCACCCCGCGCGTCGTAGCCCCGCGAAAAGGCTTTGCTCCCGTCTTTCGAGCGGGTCTAGCTCGTCTTCGGCTGCAATCCCCCGCTCCCCCAAACCCACCGTGATTATCGATGTTTTGTTCGATCGGAGTCGCATGAGACGTCCCGGGCCATGCTTCGCCGGCATATTGGTTGCCGGGCTTCTGTCGTCGGCGTCCGCCCAGGCCGCGCCGGCCGCAGCGACCTCGTCGAATTTCTTTCAAAAGTTTTGCTTCGAGTGCCACGGCAATTCCAAGCCGAAGGCCGGTCTCAGCCTGGAGCAACTGATCGCGCGGCCGTCGGTGGGGCCGCACGCGGAAGCGTGGGAAAAAGTCGTCGAAATGCTGGAGATGTCCGAGATGCCGCCGTCGGATGCGACGAAGCTTCCGACTGAGGTCGAGCGTGCCGCGGCGGCGGCGTGGGTGCGCGCGACGCTGAAAACCTATGAGCGCGAGCACGGGGGTGAGCCCGGCCGGGTGACGGTGCGACGGCTGACCAGCGGCGAGTATGCCTACGCGGTTCGCGATTTGACCGGCCTCGACCTCAAGTCCGGAATCGACGTCTCGAGCGACTCGGTCGGCGGCGAGGGGTTTACGAACTTCGGCGACGTCCAGTTCATGCAGGATGCGATTGTCGAACGGTATCTCGAAGGGGCCAAAAAAGTGGCGGACCACGCGGTCGTCGGCGCGGGCCCGTTGCAATTTTACTCCGACCCCGGAAGAAGCGGCCTGGAACTTTCCGCCCTCAACCGCATCAACCAAATTTACGAGGCCAATGGCTTTCGCGTGGTCTCGGGCGAGGGCGGACGACCCTTCGGATTGGAGCGCTACAGCAAGGCGTTTTTGGTTGCGTGGTCTTTCAAGCATCGGGTGGCCTTGGGCAGACCAAACGCGACCCTGCGTGATCTCGCGGCCGGGGAGGGGATCGCGGGGCGGTTCGCGGAGCACGTGTGGTCGGTCGTCAACCGAACGGCGCTCGGCTATCCAAGCCGCGAGATGGTCGATCGCTGGAAGACACTGCCGACGCCCGCGGGCAACGCCGCGGCGGTGCTGGCGCAGGCGCGCGCGGGGTGCGATGACCTCACCAAAGTTCTCACGACCTGGCCGAGTTGGTTTTTTGGCCGCGGGGACGTGGCGGCCGGCGGCGCCGGGGATGAGAGTCCGCTGATGTTTGACGACACGGCCCTGAAGGTTGAGGCGAGCCATCGCTACGTGCACGTCCCGGGCGGTCGAGGTGGCCGCGGGCGGGGCGGTCCGGCGGCGACGCCAGGTGCGCCGCTGAAGATATTCCTCGTGTTTGCGAACATCAACCCGAGCCCCGGCGTAAACCCGGTCGTCATCTGGCGAAACCCGCGCGTCGTCACGCGCGCGGTCCCGACCGTGGCGGGCCGGGGCGCACCTGGCGCGGTCGCGCCCGACGCGACGGATGCGGTGGTCGCGGGTGGCGTTCGTGGCCGCGGTCCGTCGGGCCCGATTTTGTTCACGCAACCCTTGCGGGCGCTGCTGCCGACGGAGGCCGTGGCGGCGCTGGCATTTGGCCGGAGCCCCGACGGCACGGTGCTGGGACCGGAGGATTTCGCCACGACGGCGACGGTGTCATTCGAACTCACCGCCGCCGCCGCGGGCACCACGCTCGAATTCCAGGTGGACGCCGAACTCGGGGCGGATCGAAACGCCGTGGTGCGCGTCGTGGTCTCGGAGCGGGAATCGGGCCCGCCGGCGCGCGGGGGGCTGGCGCGCGTTTTTCTCGGTGATTCGACGAGCGAGGGCTACAGGACCTTTCGCGCGGGCATCGCCGAATATGTGTCGCTGCTGCCGCCCAACTCCCACGGCGAGGCGAATCCCGCCGACAAGGATCCGGTGCCGCCACCGTTCGACAACACTTTCAACAGCCCCGAGCACGACGCGTTTGTGCTCAAGGTGAAATATCAGCGGACGGACGCGTTCCTGACCGACAACCTGGTGGACGGGGCCGACCGCACGCGTTTGAATGAGGCGTGGAACGACCTCTTCGGGTCGTGGCCCTACCACGACGCCTATCTCGGCATGCTCGTCGAGCACTATGGACTGACACTGCCGAGCCGCCGGATTGGCGAGCTGGACGCGGGGCAGATTGCCGCGTTGCCGGCGGAGGTCAGGCCGCACCTGACGGCGTTGCTCGCCCATCGCGCCGCGGTGACAAAGGCGCTGACCGCGGCGCAACCGGGCCACGTCGAGGAGGTGCTCGCTTTTGCAAGCCGTGCGTGGAGGCGACCGCTCACCTCGACCGAGCAGACGCGGCTGCGCGACTTTTATCGGCAGACGCGGGCCACCAAGCTGGACCACGATGACGCCGTGCGGGCGGTGATCGCCCGCATCCTCGTTTCCCCGGCCTTCCTCTACCGCGTGGAAACGGTGGCCAGCGGAGCCGAGCAGCCGCTCAACGACTGGGAGCTCGCGAGCCGCCTGAGTTTTTTCCTGTGGTCATCGATCCCCGATGATGAGTTGCGCCGCGCGGCCGCCGCGGGAGAACTGAGCCGGCCCGCGCGGTTGGGCGAACAGGTCAGGCGCATGACGGCCGATCCGAAAGCGCGCCGCCTCGCCACGGAGTTTTTCGGGCAATGGCTCGGATTCTATCGTTTCGATGAATTTCGCGGCGTCGACGCCGGTCGGTTTCCCGAATTCACCGAGGAGGTGAAGGGGGCGATGTACGACGAGGCGGTGTCCACGTTCGAATATCTCGTCCGGCACGAACGCCCACTGCGCGAACTGCTCCATGCCGACTACACGTTTCTCAATCAGCCGCTGGCCCGGTTTTACGGCCTCAAGGAAGCAGTTAATTCGAAGGAGGCGCTGGTGCGCGTGGAAAACGCCAACGCCTTCAACCGCGGTGGCGTGCTGCGACTCGGCGCGGTCCTGACGACGACCTCGGCGCCGCTGCGCACCAGCCCGGTCAAACGCGGCGACTGGGTGTTGCGGCGAATTCTTGGGACGCCAACGCCACCGCCGCCCGGTGACGCGGGCACGCTGCCTGGCGACCCGCAGTCGTTCGGCGGGCTGACCCTGCGCGCCCGGTTGACTGAGCATAAACGCAACCCGAGCTGCGCCAACTGCCACCTGAAGATCGACCCGCTGGGCTTTCCGCTCGAGGGTTTTGACGCGGTCGGGCGCACGCGCAGCGTATATCAGGACGGCGTGGCGGTGGACACGACCGGGGAGTTTGCCGACAAATCCGTGATTAACGGCGCCGCCGGGCTGCTCGAGCACCTGCAGGGCAAGGAGGCGCAGGTGATGAAAACGCTCTCGAAAAAAATGCTGGGCTACGCGCTCGGCCGCACGATCCTCGCCTCGGATCGCGCGTTGATCGACGACCTGACGGCGGCCGGCGGCAACGCCACATTTTCGGATCTGGCGATCAAGATCGTCGCGAGCCGCCAATTTCGCAATCGTCAGGGTCAGGACGAAGACACACCCGGAGCGCCATGAACCTCAAATCGAGCCAATTGAATTTCCCCGCACTGTCGCGGCGCCATTTCTTGCGCGGGGTCGGGGTGGCGCTGGCGTTGCCGTGGATGGAATCGTTGCCGGTGTTGGGGCAGACCGCGGCCGGTCCGAAAGCCAGCCGGCCGCCACTGCGGCTCGGCATCGTGTTTTTCTCCAACGGCGTGGAGCCGATCCATTGGTGGGCCAAGGGGGGCGGCGCCACGATGGAACTGGGTCCGGTCCTGCAGGCGATGCTGCCGCATCGCGAGGATCTGGTGTTCATCAAAGGGCTCTACCATCAGACGGCGCTCGACTCGACGAGCCCGCACCTCGGCCGCATGAACGTGTTGTCGGGCGCGCCGGTCAGCCTCGATCCGGGCGAGATCCGGGTTGGCACCACGATGGATCAAGTCCTGGCCGCGCAACTCGGTGGTCACACGGCGGTGCCGAGCCTGGTGCTGGGCATCGAGCCGAACGAGCTGCGGCTCGAGGATGGGCTGTCGATGATTTATGGTGCGAGCCTGTCGTGGTTGTCGCCCACCAAGCCGGCGACGAAGGAAATCTATCCCGCGCGCACCTTTGACCGGCTCGTGGGCGACGGCACGGGTCGCAAGCTCGACCGCAGCATCCTCGACGAGGTGCGGCGGGATTCGCAGAGCCTCAAGCCGAGGATCAGCCGGAGCGATGGCGCCAAGCTGGAGGAGTATCTGGAATCGATTCGCGACATCGAGAAGCGCATCGAGCGCGCGGCCAGGGACGAGCGGCTCGAGGGCTGGCGGCCCACCCTGGCACAGCCGAACATGCCGCGGCCGGCCAACGAGCTGCCGCAAGACGTGCCGGATCACATGAAGCTCATGCTCGATCTGACGGTGCTCGCGTTCCAGATGGACAAGAGCCGCATCGCCACGCTGATGCTCAACAACGATCTTTCGCAGATGAACTTCAAGTTCCTCGCCGGCGTGCACGGCGCGCTGCACCTCGACCTCACGCACAACCTGCGCGCGGCGGACAAAGAGGCGATGTACCTCAAGACGAATCAATTTCACCTCGCGCAATTCGCCTACCTCACGCAGCGCATGAAGGAGATCAAGGAGGGTGAGGGCACCCTGCTTGATAACTCGATCCTGATGCTGGCCTCGAGCCTGTTCGACGGCGACGCCCATAGCGCGGACCAACTGCCGATCCTGCTGGCCGGGAAGGGCGGCGGCTCGTTGCGGACCGGTCGGGTGCTCGACTACCTCGAAGCCGGCGACGAAAACCGCCGCGCGTGCAGCCTGCACCTCTCGCTCATGGATCGCATGGGGGTGAGGCTGGATCGCTTCGGCGACGCGAACACGCGCCTGGCCGGCTTGTGAACATCACTCCCGAAGGCATTTTTTTCGTGTCTGCGGTGTGTTCCGTGGCGACCTCCCAAGCCGTGAGCATGCAATGAAGGGTGGAGCCCGATGTCCCCATCGGGCTGATTGGAGCGCGAACGGTTCAAAACCCGAAGAGGACATCGGGTTCCACCTTTCAGTGCT
Organism: Opitutaceae bacterium; assembly: GCA_005792355.1. Lineage (GTDB taxonomy): Bacteria > Verrucomicrobiota > Verrucomicrobiia > Opitutales > Opitutaceae > ER46. The sequence goes on along the minus strand of SXSC01000263.1, from coordinate 26,898 downwards.
CTCGTTTTCAGAGGTGAAACGCACTCCGACTGAATCGATCCGGCGACTGCCTGAATCCGGGTGAGCTGGTCGCTCAGCTTAAACCCCTCCCGGATCCGACCCTCCTGAGAATCCATTTTGATTCCAGAATCTCGTTCCTTCCGTCTGGTCCTGGATGATCAAAATGTGCCCTTCACGCCGAAGCTCCACAGCGCGCCCAGTTGGGTGCGCGTCCGAAATTGGGCATAGGCTGGAGTGTTGGGTCCGGCGGTCTTGCCGTCGATCGGCTGGTCGCGAATGTTTCGCAAATTGGCGAAGAACGAGAGGCTGCGGCGGAAATGGTATTCGCCCAAGAGATCGACCGACATCCTTTTGGACGTCCAGTTGTAGGTGCCGGGCTCGATGCCCTGTCCGGCGGCGACCAACCCGCCGCGCTGCCGTCCGCGATAATTCCAGTTGGCCCGCACGTTGAATTTCTGGCGAGTGAGGCTCAGGCCCCAGCTGCCGCCGCGGGGAATCAGGTTGAGTCCGGTGAAATTGGCGATCGCCGGCCCGGTGGCCCGCATCGCCGTGGCATTGGCGAACGCCTGAACTCCGCGCGCCCAGTGCGGCAGGAAAGTCAGCGCCTGCTTGTAGTTTAGATCGACGCCGCTCATCCGGACCGTCGCGGGGATGTTCTGCTGCGTCGCCGCATCATACGCGCCGTAGATCGCCGGATCCAGGCTGTAGAGCGCGAGAAACTCCGGAGTCACATGAAACGCGGTCGCGCCGAAGAAGTTTTCGAAATCCCGCCGGAACGCGCCGACCGACACCTGGCCGACACCCGCGAAATAATATTCGACGCGCGCGTTCACCGACCGGGCGGTCCAAGGCTTGACCGCGGCGTTGCTGAGACTGATCTGATTGGTCGGGCCCGGCGGTGCGTCGGTGTCGGGCAGGGTGAGAGCGCCCGCATACTGGCCGAGGTCCGGACGGCCGATGGAGCGATAGAGGGCGGTGCGGACGATGAGGTTCTCGCGCAGGTTATAGCTCGCGTTCAAATTCGGGAAAAGCGTGAGAAATTCCCTGTCCGCCCGCGCGCCGCGTTCGATGAGGGTGAGTCGCGCCGTCTCGAGGGCGTTGCTCGTGATCGCCAGCGGCCGGCCGTTGGCGCCGAGCATGGGCCGGCCCGCCGCGTCGCGCCGCACATTGCGCGAGTTGTCGGTGAGCACGGCATGCGCCTCGATGTTGGTCTGCTCGGCGCGCAATCCGCCGACCAGCTTGAGCCGGCGGTCCAGGAACTGCACGTCGCCCCGCAGATAGACGGCGGAGATGAGCTCCTCGGCGCGCTTCGACGAGGTCATGAGCGTCCGATACGCGCCGTTTTCATCGGGCACGAACTGGGTGGGGTTTTTCTGATAAAAGTCCCAGGGTGCCTCCGGGCTCACCCATTGGATCGCGGGCAGGCCGAACGGGCCGGCCGGCGGAGAGAAACTCGCGTCGAGGAAGGGCGCGGCGTGGTCGTCGCCGCCCTGCGGGGCCGTGCTCGTGCGCCCGTCGCGGCCGACGTAGGTGTAGGGCAGGCTGTGGTTGCGATACTGGCGGGTCAGCTGCCGCACATCGAGCCCGGCCTTGAGGGTCACGGGGACGCGGCCATAAAAAGCGCGGCGCAGACTGGCATAGGCGGTGTTCTGGGCGTCGATCGGATTTCTCCGCTGGGCCGTGACCGTGCTCAGGACGTAGTTGTCGATCGAGTACGGATTGAGCGGCGCGCCGGTGGGGCCGTCGGTGACGGTGATGGTGTTGGGCCGCAGATAGAAGATATCGTCGAACGCCACGGTCACGCCCGTGCGCTGGGCGGTGAGGAGATTGAAGAAGCCCTTGTCGACGCCGCGCACGTGGTTGGTCGCGTAGGACAGGCTGGCGCCGGCTTCCGCGTTCCAGAGCGGACCGTCGTGGCGCCAGACCAGCGAGGGCATATAGGTGCGGTTAAGCCGGTCGGTGCCGTTTTCCGTCGTGATCGCCAGCGAGCCCGCGCCGGCCTCGCCGCGGGTCGACGTCGGGGAGAAGCTCAGCACGCGGTTCACGTTGAACGTCAGGCTCCGTTGCATGAGGTCCGACGAGAAGGACGACCACTGGTAGGCGAAGGTGAGGCGGTCGTGAGGCGAGAGCTTGTAATCCAGCGTCAAGCCGAAGGAATGCCGTTCGTTGACGGTGGTGCTGACGCGCGCGATGAACTGCGAGAGGTACGGGCGGTCGATCGTGGTGTTGGGAAAGGTGCTGCCGTTGGTGACGGCGTTCACGCCGCGCCACGTGTTCTGCAGCAGCTCCTGTCCGGCATAAATGCGCGAGGTGCCGGCCGAGAGCGTGAAGCCGAACCGCGCGTTGACCGGCCTGATCCAGGCGAAATCGAACCCGGGGAGAACCTTGCGGGTGGGTTCCCGGCGCGGGCCCGGCGTCCGGTGAAAATCGCGCGCGTTGTCGCGCATGCTCAGGTAGGCGCTGGTGCTGAAGAGCGGGCGGGAGCGGCCGAAGGAGCTCCGCGGCACCACATTGACGGAACCGGCGAGGGCCGAGCCCTGCGACTCCGGCGTGGGCGAATAGGACACCTCGACGCGCGAGGCGTTGTTGATGCCGAGGAAGTCGAGGGAGATCGCGCGACCGGTGGCGCCGACTCCGGTGCTGGCGACGCTGAAACCGTCGATGGTGATCGGCACGTTGCCGGTCGGCACGCCACTGATCGAGACCTCCCGTGCGTTGCCGGCATTATAGTCGATGGTCATCCCCGGCATGAACTTCAGGAACTCGCCCATGTTGGTCTCGGCGATGCTGCCGAACTCCTCGGTGGAGACGACGGTCCGGATGTTCGCGGCGAACCGCTGCTCGTTGATCGCCAGCGCGGCCGCCTCCATCTCGCGCGACTCCGCCACGACGAAGCGGGACAGTTTCACGGTGCCGTCGTTGTGTCCCGGGGTGACTGGAGCTGAGGCGAGATTGAGATGGTGCACGACGGTCTGGCCGGGGGTGACGGTGATCCCGAACGTCTGCACCGGCATCCCGGTGAAGAACACGGTGAGTTTCGCCGGGCCGGGTGGAACGTTGATCAGGTGGTAGGTGCCGTCCGATTCGGTGAACGCCGTGAGCGCGGTGCCCGCGAGGGAGACGCGCGCGTTTTCGAGATATTCGCCGGTGCGCACGTTCTGGACGCGGCCCTCGATCGTGCCGGTGGCGAGCTGCTGCGCCGTCGCCAGGCAGGTGCAGAGGAGAAAGCCGGCGAGGAGCCCGCGTTTCCAACCCACTTCCGGCGCTTGGTGGGGTGCGTGACGATGTTCGGGCCGTGGGCCGTCGCACGCGTGGAGGTCAGGCGAGCTAAAATCAAACTTGTCCGGCGGATTTGGGCGGTGCCCGGATACCAACACGTCGGTGCCGGGTGCACAAGACACCGAACCCGGTCTGGCTTCGCCCGAGAGCAGAAAGCGAAAAGCCCGAACCAGAGCGGGCCGGCGGGCGATGGCGGCAGGCGGCTGAGGAAGATTCATGACGGGGAAGTGCGCCGAAGGTATGCGTGTTTCCGAAAGAGGAATCCGGAACGCGGGGTAGAGGGGATCCTTCATAGCCGCCTCATGTGGCATGGAAAGATCGTTCTTTCCCGGTGAGAAGCACCAGACATGGCCGGTGCCAGCCGTCGGGAGCTGCCCGCCGCACCAGCGGAAATGCGGTGCGTCCGCGGCAATCTGCGCACACCCTCGTAGCCGTGGGCGAGTGGAAGCGAACACTCGATCGAGCGGAACTCGGTGCGTTCCGCCGGATGGAGTGGCGGGCCCGGCCGGAACGATTCGTTGAACGGTGGAGCCCGTTGTCCCCAACGGGCTTTTGGCTGGGCGGTTGGCATGTCCCCGAGCGCGAATGCGGCTGCGACCAAGCGCCGCCCTCCGAAATCGATTGAGGCCGGTGGTGCCCGGTCAGTTCGAAGATCGGGAGATGGGCCCCGCCTGAGCGCCGCGACGCAATTTCCTCGTCCTTCCGCGTCGGGCCCGGCTTCCTCGGATCATTCTATGCGACAACTTCGTCCCCTCGTGGTTTGCGGCGTCATCTTGCTGGTTGCACTCGCCGTTCGCGCCCAACCCACCGCAGCAGGGGCTGCGGCAACTCCCCCGCCGCTGGCGGAGCTGCAGACGGTGGCGGAGCGGAGTGCCTACAAGGCGACGTCGAATTTCGCCGAGGTGAAAACATTTTTAGATGCGCTTGCGGCGGGTTCGAAGCTGGTGCGAGTTTCGTCGCTGGGAAAAAGCGGAGAGGGGCGGGAGATTCCCCTCGCGATTCTGGCGGACCCACCGGTGAGCAAACCGGAGGAGGCCACCAAGAGCGGGAAGTTGCTCGTGTTGTGCGTCGGAAACATCCACGCGGGCGAGGTCGATGGCAAAGAAGGGCTGCTCGCGCTGCTGCGGGACATCGCCGCGAGGCCGCAGGCGCATGTCGAATTGCTGAAGAACGTGATCCTCGCGGTGGTGCCCAACTACAATGCCGACGGCAACGAGCAGATGAGCAAAGACACACGCCCCGGCCAGATCGGACCGGAGGACGGACAGGGCCGGCGCGAGAATGCGGCGGGCCTGGACCTGAATCGTGATTTTGTGAAACTCGAGGCGCCGGAGACGCGCGCGTTGGTGGGTTTTCTCCGGCGCTGGGATCCCGCGGTGGTGATCGACACGCACACGACGAACGGTTCGCACCATCGCTACGTGCTGACCTACGGCGGACCGAAGAATCCGGCGGGTGATCGCGCCATCATCGAATATGTGAACCGGACGCTGCTGCCGGGCGTCGGGGCGCGGATGAAGGAGAAGCACGAAATGGAGACGTTTTTCTACGGGAACTTCGGGCGGAATCACTCGGCCTGGGAGGATTACCCCGATGAGCCGCGTTACGGCGTGCGGTATGTCGGAATGCGCAACCGGATCTCGATCCTCACCGAGGCGTACAGTTACGCGACCTACGAGCAACGCGTGCGTGCGCAGGTCGCGTTCGTGGGTGAGTGCCTGCAGTGGGTGGCGGAGAAAAAAACCGAGATCAAGGCGCTGCTCACGAAGGCCGATGATGCCGCGGTCAAGGCCGGGCGCGAACCGGGCGAGGCGGACACCGTGGCGATTCGATCGACGATGCAGGCCTATGACGACAAGGTGACGGTGCCGGGCTACGTCGAGAAGACCGAGGGCCCGCGCCGGATCCGCACCGAGACGATCAAGGACTATCTGGTCGAGCACCGGGCGAATTTCGTGGCGGCGGCGAGCGTGCGCCGGGCTCACGCGTACGTGCTCCCGGCGTCGGCGAGTGTGGCGATTGAGACGTTGCAGCGTCACGGAGTGCAGGTGGATGAGTTGCGCGAGAGCGTGGAAGTGGACGCCGAGGTCTACCGGGTGGACAAGGTCAGCCGGGCGGAAAAAATGTTTCAAGGCCACCGCACGCTGCGATTGGAAGTCACAGCGCGAACAGAGTCGCGCCAGCTGGAGCCGGGGATGTTCGTGGTGCGGACGAGCCAGAAGCTTGGGGGGCTCGCGAGCTACCTGCTGGAGCCGGGGGCGGCGGACGGGTTGGCGACGTGGAATTGTTTCGATGCGGGCCTCGCCCAAGGCGGCGACTTTGCCGTGGTACGCGTGCTGGCACCGGCGGGGCTTCTGACGGTGGTGGCGCCAGTGCTGGCCGAGGAACGCACGGCACCGCGGGCGATCACGATTGAAGACTGGCAGGGAGCGAACCCGCCGAATCTGGGCGGGTCACCCACCAGCGGGCAGGAGTGGCTGGAGGATGGAGAAAAATTTCGGCAGAATCGCGAAGGCAAGCTGCGGACCCACGACGCGCGTAGCGGGCGGGCCCTGACGGCCATTGACCTGGACGCCGTGGCCAAGGCGCTGGCGGCTCTGCCGGCGATCGGGGAGAAGGCGTCGAAGGCGGTGGCGGAGCGCGCCCGCTGGAACGAGGAGCGGACGGCGTTTTTCGCGGAGCACGAGAATGATCTTTATTACTGCGCGGTCGACGAATGGCGCGTGCGCCGACTCACGAGCACGCCGGAAACGGAAGAGATTCCGTCGTTCAGCCCGGACGGCAGTTTCGTCGCCTTCGTGCGCCGGAATGATCTGTGGGTGGTGGACGTGGCGACCGGCAGCGAGCGGGCGCTCACGACCGGTGGCACGGATACGCTGCGCCATGGCAAGGCCGCCTGGGTGTATTTCGAGGAGCTCTTCGGACGCTCCTGGAAAGTCTACTGGTGGTCTCCGGATTCCACGCGCCTGGCTTATCTGGAGACGGACAGTGCGTCGGTTCCGAAGCACGCGATCGTGAACAACGCGCGGATCCAGCAGGGCACCGAAACCACGGCGTATCCCAGGTCCGGCGAGTCCAACCCGCGGGCGAAAGTGTTTACCGTGACGGTGGCGGGCGGAACCCCGGCGGAAATCGATCTGACGGGCTACACGCCCGACAACATGCTGGTGACGCTGGTGGCCTGGAGGCTGGATTCCTCGGGCGTGGTGGTGGGCGTGACCAACCGCGTGCAAACGTGGCTGGACCTGGTGGCGGCGCCCGCGGCAGGTGGCGCCGGGAAAGTTTTATTCCGCGAGACGACGGCAGCGTGGGTCGGGGACAGCCCGCTGCTGCGATTCCTGAAGGACGGATCATTCTTGTTCGCGTCGGAACGATCGGGCTGGAAGCACCTGTATCATTACGACAAGGACGGGAAGCTGCTCCGGCAGGTGACCAGCGGGGATTGGGAATGCCGGGAAGTCGCCCGGGTGGACGAGGCCGAGGGCGTCGCGTTCGTCATGGCGACGAAGGACAATCCGCTCGGGGCGGACCTGTACCGGGTGAAGCTGGACGGCTCGGAAATCAAGCGGCTGACCCACGAAAGCGGGGCGCACCGGACGTCGGTTGCGCCCCGGGGGGATCTTTTTGTCGATTCATGGTCGAGTCGCGAGCGACCGACCCAGGTGGCGTTGCGGTCGCTGCAGGATGGTGCGGTGGTGCGGGTATTGGATACCAATCCGGTGCGGGCGCGGGAGACGTTCAAGCTGGCCGAAAGCACCCGGCATCAGATCACGACGCCCGATGGATTCGTGCTGGAGGCGACCTTGGTGAAGCCGCCGGACTTTGACCCGGCGAAAAAGTACCCTGTTTGGTTCATGACCTATGCGGGGCCGCACGCCCCGGTCGTGAGCGACAGCTGGAGTGGGTCGGGCCCGGGGCGCGTCCTGGACCAGGCACTCGCGACGGCGGGGATTCTCGCCTTTCGGGCGGACCCGCGCAGTGCCAGTGGCAAAGGCGCGGTTTCGGCGTGGACCGCCTACAAGCGGTTTGGGCAGGGGGAACTCAAGGATATCGCGACAGCCCTCTCGTGGTTGACGGCCAATCCGTGGGCCGACGCGGCGAAGGTCGGGCTGGCGGGCCACAGTTTCGGCGGGTACATCACGGCCTACGCGATGACGCACAGCAAACTCTTCGCGGCGGGGATTGCCGGCGCTCCCGTGACGGACTGGCGCGAGTATGATTCGGTGTACACCGAGCGGTACATGCTGACGCCGCAGGAGAACCCGGAGGGCTATAAAGCGGGGAGCGTGCTCGAGGCGGCCAGGAATCTGCACGGCCGGCTGCTACTCGTCCACGGGATGATCGACGACAACGTGCACGTGCAAAACAGCGTGCGGCTGATCCAGGCGCTCCAGGAGGCGAACAAGCCGTTCGAGCTGATGTTGTATCCGGAATCGCGGCACGGCATTGCGGGGCGACACTACCGGCAGGTGCAGGCGGATTTTATCTTCCGGACGATGTTGGGCCGGAGTGCGCCGGTGGCGGCGGAAGCCCCGGCGGCGGGGGCGCCAGGGGATGCGCCGCGGCGACGACAGCGGCCGTGAGGGTAGGGCGGGGTCAATCCGGCGGTCGAAGGTGGCGACGCGCCCGACGCGTTTTTCGGCAAGGGAGTGAAGGTAGATCCCGGTGAGACCTTTGGAGGCGGATTTTCCGGAGAAAGCCCTGCTTGGCTCTCGATGACAGGTCGAGGGGCTCCATCTGGCCACGGTGTGCCAAGGCCAGGAAGCTGCGGGAAGTTACGGGTTAAGCGGAGCATTCTCGTCCGTGGTTTGGAAAATCTTCCTGCCTTATTCCGGCAACTCGTTGTCGAGAAATCGCGGCGCGGATTCCGGAAGTGCACAACCTGCGCAAGGCTTGCCTCGGGGTAGCCAGGCGAAAGGCGAGTGTTCACTCGTTACGCCTCAGTGACCTCTGTGACCGGGCGGTTCGATTCGTTCGGTGGCGGTGGCCGCGGTGCGAAATCTTCAAGTTCAGAACCGCCCGGTGACGCCGGGCTTGAAGGTCGTGCCGGCGCCCGAGGCATAGGACGGAATTTCGCGGTCGAAGGCATGGACGAAATCGTTGGCGACATCGTCCCTCGTCAGGTTGTACACCCGGATGAAGTTCAAGTAGCGCCGGCTGAAATCATGCTGAATCTCGCGGTCGACCAGCAGGCGCGCGTGTCGATCGACGTCGAGCCCACCCGAGCCGGGCAGCGCGCCCATCACCACACTTTGAGTCTGAGTCCGCTGGCCCCGGGATTCTCGAACGGGCCGGCGGTTGGCTTGGTGGCGTTTCGTTTTTCTCCGAAATAATCGGCGTCCACCGTTACGGGTGATCCGTCGGGGTTTTCGAACGGGAGGTTTGGAATCCGGGCGTGGCCGAGGAGGGCGGTGTTCACGGGCAACGTCGCGGCTCTCGCAAGGTTCGCGCCGAAATCGAAGTTCAGATAGACCCGGTCTTCGACTTCCTCGAGTTTGATTTGCGGGCTCTGCTCGGAAAGCACGACGGGGCTGGCTTCCTCGCGGTATGGGCGCGCGCCGTGGTAGAAAACATTGCCGCCGGTCCGCAGCGGAAACTCGCGGGTGTCGTACACCCACAAACCGTAGCCGGTGGCGCGCTGGGGATTGGGGTCGGGCTGCGAGGACGATCCGTCGCCGCTGGTGGCGGAGACGAGGACGTTGTTGTAAAAGCGATTGTCGCCGCCCGGGATGTTGCTCCGGCCGGCGACGGCGGTCGAATGCGAGTGGTGGTACGGAGTGGAGCGTTTGAGTTCCTGGCGGGCGACGATTCGCCCCGTGATGAGATTGTGGGCGTAGGCGCCGCCCTGTGACCAGTCCTGCAGACTGAGGTCGGAGAGGAAGAGGTTGTTGTCCACGAGGAAGGGCCCGTGGTTCACCTCGACGAAGAGATCGTCGGTCGTGTTGGCATAACAGAGATTGCCGGTGATGCGCGTGCCCTGGGTCATCCAGTCCAGCCACAGACCGCGGCCGGCGTGGTGCACGCGATTCCGCTGGAGGAGGACGTCGATGGCGGCGTGGAGTTTGATGCCCGCCATTTCGGCGCCGGCAAACTGCCGCTTGGCCCAGATGTGGTGGATGTGGTTGTCGGTAATCTGGCTAAAGACGGCGCCGAGACTGCCGCAAATCCCGGTCTGCTCGCAGTTGAAGATCGTGTTGTGGCGAACGACGTGCGAACCGATCGTCGCGCGCGACCAGCCGGCGGCCATCGCGCGATCGACAACCTCGTTGTAGTGCGTCGCGCCGTCCTTGCGCGGATCGTTGGTCCACACGTTGTGGCCGGTGCGGCGATCCTTGCCGAGCGTGATCCCGGAACATTTCGAATCGCTGATGACATTATGCTCGATGATCCAGCCCTTGCTCCAGTGCGTGCCGATCAGGCCGATCTGTTCGGCCGTCGGTGCGGCCCATTGCGTGGCGGCGTGCGCCAGCCGAAATCCCCGCACGGTGAGGTAGTCGCGCCCCGGCTGGTCCGGATAAAAGCAGGTGTCGCGCACGTTGATCTCCACCAGCTCCTCGTTGGGATCCTTGTGGTGAAAATTGGCGTAGAGGTAGGTCTGCCGGTCGTCACTCTCGCAGAACCAGGTCCACGTGGAGCCCTCGCGATCCGCGACGTTTTCCTGGGCGGAGGGATGCAGCACGCGCTCCAGGAGGTGGGTTTCCCAGAGGGATTTTCCGTTGAGATATATTTCCCCGGTGTGGTGGGGCCGTCCCTTGTCGGAGAACCAGTCGCCCTTGATCAAATCCTTGTACGGATTGTACCGGCCGAAGAGTTCATTCGGCAGCGTCGCCTTCCACACTCCGGGCATGAACGGTTTCCAGTCGCGAATCACCTCGGAGCCCTTGATCACCACCGTCGCACCGGCGGCGGCCTGATAAACAATGCGCTTCGCGTCCGACTCGCCTCCGCGGGGCGGCGTCACGCGCTCGCGATACGTGCCGGCATGCACGGTGACGACGTCGCCCGGCTGGGCGGCCCGGGCGGCGGCGGAGATGGTGCGCAACGGTCGCAGCGCGGTGCCGTCGGCGGCGTCGTCACCTTTGACGGCGACGTGAATTTCACGGGCGGCGAGGAACTGCGCGAAGGCGACCAGGGAGAGTACCGTGATTGGGTTTTTCATGCGTACGGGATTTGAGTTCGTTGGCCATCGCGTCAAAGACTACAGCTGCAGGGGCCGGGCGATTCTTTCTTGGCGGGAGCGGCGCTGACGAAGCCGCGCCCTGCGACTCCGCGGACAAGGGGATTCTGAACTTCTTCTCATGTTCTGCGCGGAGTTCCGACCTTGACCAGCACCACTCCGCGCCGCCGCACCTCGGCTTTGAATTCGGTGGCGAACTTGCCGAGGTCCCGGTGTTGCCAGACGTCGCGCACGGCTTGCGTCCCCCCAAGGCCGGCCTCGCTCCACTTCGCCGACACGGAGAGAGACGTTTCGCCGGAGTTGCAGAGGCCGATCGCCTTGGTGCCGTCGGCGAGATCTTTGATGAGGAGAAACGCCTCCTCCCCGAGCCGCACGACGCGGGCGCATTGCCCGAGGGGATCCTGATTCACGGCGATCACCTCGGGATTGCAGAGGACGTTGAGGGTGAATTCGTCAATCCGGCTCAGGTCGCCGCTGAAAAAGAGCGGCGAGGCCATGAGCGCCCAGAGTGACATGAAGGAGTACTGTTCCGTGGGGGTAAGGCCGCACGGCTCGGGCAGTCCTTCGCCGCGGGCCTGACCGATGTAGCCGATCTGAATATAGTCGGGGTCGTTCCACGCGCCGGGCTTTTGCCAGTCGCGGTGTTCGCAGTTTTTCAAGGCCACTTCGAAAATGCGGTCGAGTTCGAAGCCGAGATCGCCGGCGGTGCGCCAGGAGTGCCCGCCAACCTCCGCGCCCCATTTCCAGACATCACCCATCCCGTACTGGCAGAGATTGAAGACCATGTCGCGCGGCTGTTGCCGCAGGAGATCGCCCATGAGGCGGTACGGCCGCTGCATTTCCTCCAGCGGAGTCGGCTTCGGGACGACACCTCCGTAGCTGCACCAGTCGTACTTCAGGAAATCGAAGCCCCATTCGGCGAACAGCCGCGCATCCTGCGCCTCGTGCTGGTAGGTGCCGGCGAAGCCGGCGCAGGTCTTTGGGCCGGGCGACGTGTAGAGCCCCGCCTTCAGGCCCCGCGCGTGGATGTAGTCGGCGAGTCCCTTCATGTCGGGAAAATGAGCGTTGGAAAGCAGCCGGCCGTGGGCGTCGCGGAACGGTCCGATGCGCTGCGCGTCCGGCTTGCGGCGCGCGTCGGCCTCGGCGTTCATCCAGCAGTCGTCGATGTTCACGTAGTCGTATCCCACGTCAGCCATCCCGGTGCGGATCATGATGTCGGCCGCTTCGCGCATCATCGCGGCGGTGATCCGGTTGTAGTGGGCGTACCAGTGATTCCAGCCCAGCTGCGGCGTGAGCGAGAGCGTGTCGCCGCTGACGAGCTTGAAAGCGCGGCTGGCCTGGCCGGCGGAGTTGCGGGCGGTGAACGTGAGCGCATACTCGCCGCGTGGTGGCGTCGTGCCGGTGATGATACCGGTGAGGGGATCGAGTTTGAGGGTGGCCGGGAGATTCCGAACCGCGAACGTCATCGGTCGCGTGCCCTGCGCGGGAATGCGATGGAGGAAGGGGTGGCCCGGGCGGGCACCGTAGACGACGGGCCCGTTGAGGCGCGGCACCGGTCCCGGCTGCGGCGTGAGCAAGTACGGAGCCTCAGATGGGATCACGTGCGGCGCGGGCCTGGCGCCGCTGCACGAAAATTGCGCGTTGGCCCAGTTGGCGTGATCGTGGTTCAGGCCGTCGCCGCCGTCCGTGACGAGCAATTGCAGCGTCTTCACGCCCCGCAGATCGACGTTCACCGGCTTGGCCGCCTGGCCGCGCTTCATCGTGCCGGAGTTGAAGACGCGCTTGCCGTCGGCGATGACTTGGAAAACCACCGAGCCGGAGCCGCCGGCCGCGTCGTCGACGCCGACGTTCGCCGTGAAATTCTCGCTCCCGCGGTTGAGCCGGAGGCGGTAGGTGGAGGTGGCGTGGGTGCCGACGCCGCGCGCGTACGGCTGGCCGGCGATCGTGAGCGGCCGCTCGGTGACGGAGCGGTTGACCTGGGGCCGGCCCCAACCCTGGCGCATTGCCGTGAGGTCGAGTGCGTCGAGCCAGATGGTTTCAGCGGCGGGGAGGCCGGCGGTGGCGAAGCCGAGCGCGCAACTGAAAAGCGGGGCGAATATTCGATTCATGGTGGCGGCGGAGGAGAACTGACGCTCCGTATTTGGAGATCGGAGAGCCCGCCTCAGCCACCTTGAATCTGGTGCTTTGGGAAAGTAGAAGCAGCCCCACGCCCCGGCAGCAGGTGAACTTCGCGACATCCGCCTTGCCGAACCGCCGTCCGCTCGCGACGCTCCGCCGGTTCCAGCATGACCGTACCACCCACTCCAATTTCGCGCGCGGTGTTCCTCAGCTACGCGTCGCAAGACACGGAGGCCGCGCGGCGGATTTGCGAAGCGCTGCGCTCCGCGGGCGTGGAAGTCTGGTTTGACGTCGACGGAGGCTTGGAGCACGGCGACGAGTGGGACGCGAAGATCCGGCGGCAGATCAAGGAGTGCGTACTCTTCATACCGCTGATTTCCGCCAACACGCAGGCCCGGCACGAGGGCTATTTCCGGGTGGAGTGGGATCTGGCCTCCGAGCGCGCGCAGGCCATCGCCTCGGGCGTGGCCTTTATTTTGCCCATCGTGATCGATGAGACCAGCGAGCCCGCCGCACTGGTGCCGGATCGTTTTCGGAAAATGCAATGGACGCGGCTGCCCGGCGGCGACGTGACGCCCGAGGTGCTGGCGCGGCTCCTGAAGCTGTGGTCGCACCGCACGGGAACGCTGGCCCACCAGACGGCGCGGGCCGCGGAATCGCAGCCGAGTCGCGCGCCGACCAATCCCGCCTTTCTGTCCGGGCGCCGGCTGGCGGCCATCTTGTTCACCGACGTGGTCGGGTATTCGCAGCGGATGCAGCGGGATGAAAACGGGACGCTGTCGCTGGTGAAGGCGGATTTTGCCGTGATGCGCGATCACTGCACCGAGCATGGCGGTGAGGTGCTCAACTCGATGGGGGACGGGCTCCTGCTCTGCTTTCCGAGTGCGGTGCAGGCGGTGACGTGTGCGTTGCAGATCCAATCCGAATTCGGCCAACGCCGCGCGACCTTGCCTCCCGAGCGGGCGCTGGAGCATCGCATGGGGATCCACATCGGCGATGTGATCCAGCAGGACGACGGCGGCGTGGCGGGCGACGGCGTGAACATCGCCGCGCGGCTCGAAGGCAAGGCCCCGGTCGGCGGCGTGTGCGTCAGCCAGATGGTTTACGACACCGTGAACGGCAAGGTGCCGATGCAGGCGGTCTTTGGCGGGCCGGAGATGTTCAAGAACATTACGAACCCGATCCCGATTTGGCACCTCGCGCCGGTGGGGGGCGCGACGCCGTCGCGCCCGCCGATGCCCGTGGCGCAACGAGTGCGGCGTTCGCTGACGCTGCCCGTGGCTGCCGCCGCCGTCGTTCTCGCGGCGGGCGGATATTTCTTGCTGAAGCGGCCGGCGGAGCCTGCGCCGGTCCCGGCGTCGACCGCGAGTACGGCGGAAAAGAAACCGCCGTCCGCGCCCGCCGTGCCGGCGGCGAGCGAAAAGTCCCTCGTCGTTCTGCCGCTGGATAATCTGAGCCCCGATCCCGAGGTCGTGTATTTTGCCGACGGGATGCACACCGAAATCATTTCCACCCTGCAGGGTCTCCCCGGCTTGAAGGTGATTTCGCGCATGTCAGCGCTCACGTTCAAGGGCTCGAAGGCTCCGCTCGCCAAGATCGCGCAGGAGCTCGGGGTCGCCAACGTCATAGTCGGTACCGTGCGCCGCGAGAAGGACACGGTTCGCATCCAGCTCGAGTTGCGGCGGGCGAGCGACGAGGCGCTCCTGTGGTCGCTGCCAAAACGAGACCGGACGATGACCGAAGTGCTCGCGTTGCAGAGTGAAATCGCCGACGAGGTGGCGCGCCTGCTCCAAGCGCGCGACGCGCGGGGCATGCTGGCCACCGCGCGGTTTATGACGAAGAGCCCGCAGGCCTACGATCTTTATCTCAAGATGCAAAATGTGTTCTGGGCGGGGATCCGCCAGGCAGGGCCCGCCCAGACGACTGCGCTGCTGGAATCGGCCCGGTTCGGGCAGGCGGCGCTCGAACTCGATTCGACCTTTGTGTCGGCGGCGCAGCAGCTCGGCCACAATAATGTGATGCTCTACGACCAGGCCGGCGATCCTGCGCAGCGCGCGACCTACAAGACCGAGGCACGGCGGTGGGCCGAGACGACCTCGCGCCTGGCTCCGGGCGGCGCTGGTGACTCGGCCTTGCTCCACTACCACGTGAAAATCGAGCGCGACTTTCCCCGCGCGGTGGCCTTGGGGGAGAACGGCGTGCGCGTGCAGCCCAACGACTCGGCGATGTGGAATTTTTACGGGATCGCGCTGCGCCGGATCGGGCGGCTCAGCGAGGCGGTGGTGGCTGGGCGCCAGGCGATTGCCGTGGATCCACGCCTTCCGCCGCAGGTGGCTAATTTATTTATTTACCTGAGCTTCCTGCGACGCGGCGAAGAGGCGGTGGCGGCGATTGCCCGGTTTGATTCCCTTGTGCCTGTAATCCCAAATATCGGCGTTCGGAACTTTGCGGTTCGGAGCCGCTTTCAACTGTTTGGAACAATGCCGCCGGATCTCACTTACATGACTGCGCCGGACCAAGCCGACTGGCTGTGGCGGATGCGCAAGACCGAAGCGTTGCTCGCCTTGGTCGAGAAGGAGCTGGCCGGCAGCGGCCAAAGCCCGGTCGCGCGTTTCACCCTCCAATTGCGGCGCAGCGATGCCTTGCGGCAGAAGGGTGACACCGGCGGCGCGACCGAGGCGGCGCAGGCGGCACTCGCCGTCGCCGAGGAACTCAAGCGAGACGCCGCTACCAAGGAGACCGAGATCGAGATGATGCTGGCTGAAGATCTCTTTCTCCGCGGCCAGGTCGACGAGGTGGTCGCCAACGACGCGGAGATCGGGATGATGCTGGCCGAGGCGTTGGTTCGCCTCGGTCGGGCGGATGAGGCGGTGACGGCGGCACGACGGGCCGTCGAATCGATTCCGGAAGCGACGGAACTGGCTGGGCGCATGAGACTTGAAGGGCAGTTGGCCGGCGTGTGCGCGCAAGCGGGTCGCGCGAAGGAATGCTTGGAACTGCTTGCGAGGGTGCTCCGGTTCCCCAGTGGCCTCACGGTGCCGATGTTGCGCGTTGAGCCGAGGTGGGACCGCGTCCGCGAAGAGGCCGGCTTTAAAGCACTGCTGGCCGATCCGAAGAATTCGGCGCCGCTGTAAAAGGGCGTCGAAAAGTCCCGTCTACGACGTGATGCGGGCTGGCCGGTTTCGGAGGGCGCCGCTTTGTCGGCGCCGTTGCGTCGGTCTCTCCACACGGCTGCGACAAAGCGCAGCCCTCCGAGTTTGTGTGTTTGCGATGCGCTGTGAGCTGGGTGGAAGCGGAACTACCAGCATGCCGAGACCTTCCAGTGTGCCGACCGCAAAGTAGCGTGACAAGTAGCGGCGAGTGCCAGCGAGTGGAGCGCGCCGGTGGTCCACTCGCTGGCGCTCGCAGCTACACGTCACGAAAGTTATTGGTCGCGCCACTAGTAGGGACAGGCCGATTTCGCCGGGCACCAGCGGTGCGGGAAGACGGGCCAATAGGGACAGGCCGATTTCGCGGGGCTCCGGCGGAACCACGCCGATTGCCACGGACCTTCCTTGAATGAGGCCATGAACAGGATGCGACCCGACCCAATCTTGCCCGACTTCACCCGATGAGCGACTCCAACATCTTAGATCCGCCAGTGGGTGAGGGGCGTCGGCTCGCCGCCATCGTGTTCACGGACGTGGTGGGCTATTCGGCGCGGATGCAGCGGGACGAGACGGGCACACTCAAGCTGGTGAAGGCGGATTTCGCGTCGATGCGCGAGTGTTGCGCAAAGCACGGGGGCGAACTGCTCAACTCGATGGGCGACGGGCTGCTGCTCTGTTTCGGCAGTGCGGTGCAGGCGGTGACGTGTGCACTGCAGATCCAATCTGAGTTTGGCAAGCGTCGCGCCACGCTGCCGCCCGAGCAGGCGCTGGAGCATCGCATGGGCGTGCACATCGGCGACGTGTTTCGGCAGGAAACCGGCGGTGTGGCCGGCGACGGCGTGAACATTGCGGCGCGGCTCGAAGGCAAGGCTCCGGTGGGCGGCGTGTGCATCAGCCAGATGGTTTACGACACGGTGCACGGCAAGGTGCCGATGAAGGCCGTGTTCATCGGACGGAGGTGTTCAAGAACATCACCAATCCGATTCCGATCTGGCACGTCGCGGCGGAGAGCAGCCCGACGCCGACGCGACCGCCGATGCCGGTCGCCGCGAAGCCGGCCGCTGGTCGCAGGTGGCAAGTCGCGGTCACCGCGGCGGCCCTGGCTCTGGCTGCGATCGCCGTCTGGCTCTGGTCGCAGCGCGCTGGGGGCCCGGAAGCGGCGACCGGTGTCGGCACCGCAAAAGTCCCTGCGACTCCGAAGTCGGAAACGCAAAAACTGGTCGATCGGGCCCGCACCCTCTTTACGGAAAGCAACGTGATCAAGTCGAAGCTCGACGCCGCCGTGGCGGTTGCCGAACAAGCCCTCAAGCTCGAGCCGACCAACGCCGATGCCCTGGCGATCGCTAGTCAGCTTGATTCGCACCTTTTGATGTGGGGAAAAACGTCCGAGCGTTCTTCCCGCGCCCGCAACCGCTCGGAGCAAGCCACCAACCTCGCCCCGGAGGGCATCGAGCCACGCATTGCGCGGGCCTGGTTTCTCGTCGTCGGGTTGGGGCAGCCGCAATCGACTGCCGCCGAGGCCGATTTGCTCAAGCTGCGCCAGCAGTTGCCGGATGACTGGCGGGTCTGCTGGCTCATTGCACGTTTGCGGGAAAGTCAGGGCAGGTTGGAAGAGTATGTCGAGATTCTCGGGAAGGGTGAAAAAATTGCGGGATGGGCGATCGTCTGCCTGTCACAAAGAGCCATCGGCATGAATTATCTCGGCCGCTACGCGGAAGCCGAGCAAACCATCGACCGCTCCGTGACGGGGGATCCCCAAGCCAACTGCCTGGCGTTCAAAGCTACCATGGAACTGGCCTGGCGGGGCAACCTCGCTGGCGCGCTGGCGACCGCCAGCAAGATGGCGGTGACGGATCAATTCGACCACATCGGCATGGCGACGTTTGAGCGGGTGTATCGCTGGCGGCGCGAGCCCGCCAACGTCGTGAAATTCCTGTCCCAAGACGCTCGGGAATGGATCGAATGGGATGTCGGGGCGCCGAAAGCCGCCCTGCGAGGCGAAGCCTATCATGCGCTAGGCCAGCCCGATTCGGCCCGCGAAGAGTGGCAACTCGCGTTGAAGCAGATCGAAGCGCGCCTCGCGGATACCCCGAACGACCGCAACTTGCTCGAGTGGAAAGCGTAGCTTTTGGCCCGCCTGGGCGAGCGCGTTTCGGCGCAAACACTCTGGAAACGAACCCTCGCGCTGCCGGATGTGTCGCGAGACATGTATTATTTCGAGAAGATTCAATTGCTGGGGACCGACGACGAAATCATTACCGAGCTGGAAAAACGCGCGGAGCGCCCGCCCGCTCTCGCCGCTGGCGTCAGGGCTCCGGTCCCGAATCTCACCTGCATTTTCATCAGCGCCGCCGATCTGCGGCTGAACCCGGCCTGGGATGGGGTACGCGCGTTGCCGCGTTTCAAGGCGCTGCAGGCAAAGCTCGACAAGGATCCGCGCTTCTCGCCGATCGCCGCAGCAGTCGCGAAATAAGGTCTGCGGGGCAGGGACCGACCTCCGGGCGGTCCGCGGCCCGCGCGGAGAGCGGGCCCCACCTCAAGACGGCTGCATTCACTTCACGCCCAAGGTCGTCAGGAATTTCGGTTCGCGGCGCGCCTGGGCCACCGCCTCGAAATCCGCGGCGAAGGCGAGCAGCCGCGCCTCGGTCCACGCGGTGCCATAAAAAGAAATCCCCACCGGCAGGCCGCCATGTTCACCCGCCGGCACGGTCACGCTGGGATAACCCGCGACCGCCGCAGGCGTCGTGCTGGTGCCGGGCAGGGTGTCGCCATGCGTCAGATCCGTCAGCGAACCGGTCGCCTGGGCGCGCACGAGCCGAAACCGGTGAAGCGGACATGGCTTCCGAAGCCGGGTTCATCGGAGAAACGCCCGCTGGGTATTCCGGCGGTGCGGGCTCGCATTGTACAAACGGCACTGCGGATGGTGTTGGAGCCGATTTTCGAGCGCGAATTTGCGCCTGGGAGTTTTGGTTTCCGGCCCGGCCGGGGGTGTCAGGGTGCGATTGACCGGGTGGAGCAATTGCTCGCAGAAGGGTACACCCACGTGGTGGATGCGGACCTGAAAAGCTACTTTGATACGATCCCGCACGAGCGCTTGCTTGCGTGGGTGAAGACCAAGGTGGTGGACGGCCGAATCCTCGAACTGGTGCGTTGCGCGGACGACTTTGTCGTCCTGTGCCGCACGCGGGAACAGGCTGAAGAGGTGTTGGCCACGGTCCGGCAGTGGACCGCGTCGGTCAGGTTTCATTACACCCGCAAAAGACGCGGCTGGTCGACATGTCCCAGCCGGGAGGATTCGACTTCCTCGGCTATCACTTCGAACGCGAGGGCAAACGCTGGCCGCGGGAGAAGAGTATGACGGGCATCAAACAGAAGGTGCCTGGGCTGACCCATCGCACTTGTGGGGTCGGACTCAATGAGCTGATTGCGAGTGAACTCAATCCGGTGTTACGAGGATGGTATGGTTACTTCTGGCGGAGCAATCGCTGGACGTTTAGTGGACTCGACGCTATGTGCGCGGGCGCTTGCGCGGAATCCCGCGCAAACGCCAAGGCGGACGCGGTCGAGGTCGAGGCAGTGACCATCAGCGCTGGTCCAACCGTTACTTCGCCAACTCAAATTGCTCAGCCTGGAGCAACTTTGGGCAGAGGCACACACAGTCCCTTCACGGGGTACTCACCAACTGGAGAGCCGGATGCGGTAATTCAGCCAGTCCGGTTCGGAGGGAGGGGCGGGTTCTATCCCCGTCCCTACCCCTATCTTCGGTTGCGTTGCCGCGTTGGGAAATCTTCGGGCGACAGGTTTCGGCAAATGCCTCGGGGCTTGCAGCGGGGTTCTCTACTCTGGTCGACACGAGTTGTTGGGTCGAACAAAGGGAGAGGCCTGTAGCAGCCGGGCGATTTGTGTGATCATGGCCCAAGGGAAACAGGCACCTCGCAGGGCGTCGAATTCTCACCAACCGAAACTCCGCTTCATCTTCAGCGGTTGGTAAAGATCGCTGGAGAGTTCCTGGAGGAAGCGGCTCGGGCTTTGCAGCATGGCGGGTCCGCCCTTGGTGTTAACTTTCGGGAAACACAGGTACAACTCGTCGCGCGCGCGGGTGACCGCGACGTAAAACAGCCGGCGTTCCTCCTCGACGTCGCCGGCCTCGATCGCGCGGCGGAGCGGAAAACTACCGTCAGCCAGGCCGATCAAAAACACCGCGGCGAATTCGAGCCCCTTCGCCTGATGCACCGTGGTGAGCCGGAGGGCGTCAGCGTCCGGATCGGCGGAGCGATCACTCGTTTCGCCGTTGAGCAGCATGATTTGCGCGAGGAGTTCCTGCATGTCTTCGTAACGGCTGGCGAAACCGATCATCGATTTAAGATCGTCGAGCCGGGAGACGTAGTTCGCGTACGCGCCTTTCAGGTAGTCTCCGTACCAGCCGTCGATCGCGATTTCGACGGCGTTGTGGGGCTTCATCGTGCGCATCATGTCCCTCACCTGCTGGAGCGACGCGACGAACGCCGGCCATTCCTCCTTCGCGTCCTTTGGCACCTTGGAGGAGACATCGTCGGTGCCGAGGGCGTTGACCAGATCCTGTTGCATCAGCCGGGCGTGATCGAGGGCGGCGGCGTGGATCTTCTGGGCGTTCTTGTCCCCCACCTTGGGCAGCAGCACCGCGATGCGGTTCCACGCGGCGGTGTCGCCGGGATTGTAGACGAAGCGCAGCAGCGCCACGAGGTCGCGAATGTGCGCCTGCTCAAAAAAGCGCACACCGCTGGTGATTTGATAGGGAATCTGCAGCCGGGCGAGCTCGAGCTGCAGGTCGAGGGCGTGAAAATGCGCGCGGTAGAGAATGGCGATGTCGCGCAACGCGCAGCCCTCGTCGACCAGGCCGCGGACGCGCTGGACGATGAACTGGGCCTGCTCGCGTCCGTCCATGGTCTGGACGTAAAAGGGCTTTTCGGAATTGGCCCGGTGGGGGCGCAGAACTTTCTCGAAGGCGCGCCCCTTGGGTTGCGCGAGGAGCACGCCGTTGGCGAGCGCGAGAATCTGCGGGGTTGAGCGGTAGTTGGTCTCGATGCGGTGAATCTGCGTCTCGGGATGGCGGTCGGGAAAGGTGAGGATGTTTTCGACGTTGGCCCCGCGCCAGGTGTAGATGCACTGCGCGTCGTCGCCGACCGCCATCACCCGGTGATGGGCGCCGATCAGATCGACGATCTGCGACTGGATCGTGTTGGTGTCCTGGTATTCGTCGACGAGCACGTGCCTAAACCGGTGGGTGAAATATTCCGCGGTCGCGGGCGATTTCCTGAGAAGATCGAGCCAGTGCTCCAGCAGGTCGTCATAATCGAGGACGTTGGCCGCGCGTTTTTTCTCGGCGTATTTTCGGGCGAAGAGCGGCACGCGTTCGCTGACCGCCTCGTGCTGCGGGAAGAAACGCTGGATGGTCTCGCTGAGCGGCAGCTGGGTGTTGCGCGACATCGAGATGATGGCGTGCAGCGGACCGGGCTTGGGGTGGGTTTTGTCCTTGAAGAATCCCCGGTCGGTCTCGTCGACGGCGTCGCGCAGCACACCCTCGGACTCGTCGGCGTCGAGGATGGTGAACGAGCGGGGCAGCCCGATGGTCTCGCCGTGCATCCGGAGGGAGCGGTGGCCGATGCTGTGGAATGTGCCGCCCCAGAAGCGCCCCGACTCCACGCCGGTAAGTTCATGCACGCGGTGGAGCATCTCCTTGGCGGCCTTGTTGGTGAAGGTGAGGAGCAGGATTTCGCCGGGACGCACGCCCTGGGAGAGCAGATAGGCGACGCGGTAGGTGAGGGTGCGGGTCTTGCCCGAGCCGGCGCCGACGAGGACGAGCAGGGGTCCGGGTTCCGCGGTGACGGCCGCGAATTGTTCGTCGTTAAGCTGAGCGCGAAAGTCGATCGGCGGGAAACCGTGCGGCGTCGAGTGTGGGTCCAGCGTGAAATCCATGAAGTCGGGAGTGATGGCCGCAAAATTGAATGATGGGTGCAAGGTTTTCACTGCGCGAAGACCCAAATAAGGATTTTGCCGAGCAAAAAGCGGGCGCAACTGCAGAGTTCACCGTGACAGTGGGAAGGAGGGGCGGTTTCCCAACCGCCCAAATACGGTCGGCCGACGCTTCCTCGGCGGTTGGGAAAGCGCCGCTCCCTGAGGAAGGATCAAAATTCTCGCAGCAATGCACGATGCGGACGGATCGCAGCGCACACTCATGAATTTTTTTCCGGGGAAATATCCGTCCCCCGACTTGTCCGGGGAGCGACTTTGTCGCGGTTAGCCCCTACGAAGTCGGCCCGACCGGACGAACCCCGACCAAGTCGGGGTTCGGGTTAACGGTCAATTCGTAGATGCACTCGCATTTGACCTCTTGGAAAACTCGCGGCTGGCGCGATTGATGGGATACGATATGGTTCCGTCCATGAGGACTTTCCTGACCACCGTTGCCTGCGCCGTCGTCGCCGCCATCACTGCCCCCGCCCAGCCAGCGCTCACCATCTACAACCAGGGCTTCGCCGTCGTGCGCGAACGCGTGGCGCTCGACCTCAAGGCGGGTGAAAACTCGGCCGCGTTTGCCGGAGTCACGGCGCAGGTCGAGGCCGATTCGGTGGTGTTGCGCGATCCGACGGGCAAGGTGCCGCTGCGCATCCTGGAGCAGAGCTACCGCGCCGACGTGATGTCCCAGTCGCTGTTGTTGTCACTCAATGAAGGCCGGACGCTGGATTTCCTCGTCCGCGACCAAAACGCCAAAGAGTACACGGTGCACGGCAAAGTCATCCGCAGCGGTCACAATCCCACGGGGGAGCGGATGACTCCCATCATCGAGGTTGACGGAAAACTCCGTT
Organism: Opitutaceae bacterium; assembly: GCA_005792355.1. Lineage (GTDB taxonomy): Bacteria > Verrucomicrobiota > Verrucomicrobiia > Opitutales > Opitutaceae > ER46. The sequence goes on along the minus strand of SXSC01000263.1, from coordinate 4,330 downwards.
TCTCGCTGCCGGGCGAGCCGCTGTTCCCGGCGTTGGCAGGCGATGGCATCTTGAAGCCGACGCTGGCGTGGAAAATTGGGACGCCGCAGGCGGCAAAATTTGAGGCGGAGCTTGGCTATATCTCCGGCGGGATCAGCTGGCAGGCGGCATACAACCTCGTGGCCCCGGAGAAGGGCGATGCGCTCGATGTGACAGGCTGGGTGACCGTGAGCAACCAGAGTGGAACCATGTTTGAAAATGCCGCGATCAAGCTGATGGCTGGCGAAGTGAATCGCGTGCAGCCAGATCGCCCGATGCCCACGGCCCGGGGCAAGGGGGCGGTGATGATGGCCATGGCCGCGCAGGAGGCGGTGACCGAAAAGGCGTTCGACGAATTTCATCTCTACACCCTGCCGCGCAGCGTGACGCTGCGCGATCGGGAGACGAAGCAGGTGGAGTTCATGCGGGCGACCGGGGTGAAGGCGCCGGTGATTTACGTCTATGACGGCGCGGCGATGTACGGCGCCTTCCATGGGGGCATGAACCGCGACCCAGGATACGGTACGCAGAGCAATAAGAAGGTTTGGGTGATGCGGGAGTTCAAGAACAGCGAGGAGAACAAGCTCGGCCTGCCGCTGCCCAAGGGCCGGCTGCGGTTTTATCGGCGCGATTCCGCCGATGGCCGAATCGAGTTCACCGGGGAAAATGAGCTCGAGCACACCGCGAAGAACGAACTGATCCGGGTGAAGACCGGCGAGGCGTTTGACGTGGTCGGCGAGCGCACGCGCACGAATTTCAACGGCAACAACCGGCAGGACTTCGCGGAGGAGGATTTCGAGATCAGGGTTCGCAACCGCAAGGCGGAGCCGGTGACGGTGCGCGTGGTCGAACACCTGTATCGCTGGACGAACTGGAGCCTCACGCAGAAGTCCGACGCGTTTTCGAAGAAGGACGCGCAGACCGTGGAGTTCAACGTGGCGGTGCCCGCCGACAGCGAGAAGGTCGTGACATACCGGGTGCGCTACGAGTGGCGGTAGGTTTTTGCGCGGCGCAAAAACCTTACAACAAAACCAAATCGTTCCGGTGCACGACCTCGAGGCGTTTGCGCGACGGGTAGAGCGCGGCGAGGTCGTCGCCGTGTTTGCCGGCGAGGGCGGAAATTTCCTCGCTCCCGAACGCCGCCTTGCCGCGGGCAAAGACTTCCTGCTCGGGGCCGGCGATATTGATGATGTCGCCCGCGGCGAATTCGCCGGCCGCGCCGGTCACGCCGACGGCCAGCAGGCTGCGTCCCTGCTCGCGGAGCACGGGAACGGCGCGGGCATTGACGAAGATCGTGCCGGCGGGGCGTTGGAAATAGGCGAGCCAGCGCTTCCTGGCATCCATCGGCAGGCCGTTGGGTACGAAAAATGTGCCGGGGCCGCGGCCGGACAGCAGCCGGGTGATGATCTCGGGTTCGGCTCCGCTCGCGATGAACACGCCGCAGCCCGCCTTCGTGGCCAGCCGGGCCGCGGAGATTTTGCTGATCATCCCGCCGGTGGCGGTCTCGCTCGTGGTGCCGCCGGCCATGGCCTCAATCTCCGGGGTGATCTTTTCGACCACCGGCACAATTTTCCCGGAGCCCTTGAGATCGACGAGCCCGGGCGCGGTGGAGAGAATCACCAGGTAGCTCGCGTGGGTGAGGCTCGCGACCATCGCGGAGAGCGTGTCGTTGTCGCCGAACTTGATCTCGGCGGCGCTCACGGTGTCATTTTCATTGATGATTGGAATGACGCCATAGGCGATGAGCTGGCGCAGCGTTTCCTGCACGCCGAGAAAACGGGCACGCCCGCGGAGATCTTCGTGGGTGAGGAGCACTTGCGCGACTGTCAGGAAGTGCGGCGCGAAGCCGGCCTGCCAGGTCTGCATCAGTCGCGACTGCCCGATGGCGGCGCAGGCCTGCTTCTTGGAAAGTTCCCGCGGACGGCGCTCCAGTTTGAGGGCACCCATGCCGAGGCCGACCGCCCCGGACGAAACGACGATGACCTCGGTGCCCCGGGCCCGCAGCGCGGCGATCTCGGCGCAGACGGCGGCGATCCGCGCCGTGTCGAGCTGGCCGATGCCTGACGTGAGAACGCCGGTGCCGAGTTTTACCACCACGCGTTTTGGATGGGTGGTTGTCAAAGTAACTCTTCCGGGCAAAGCGGGCAGGGAGTTCATTCGCAAAGAGTCCGATACCCCGAAGCTTGTCGAAGAACTTGAGCGCGGTCGAACGGCTTCGGCCTGGATGGCGTAGCTGTGAGCGCCAGCGAGCGGACGGCGGACCACTCGCTAGCGCTCGCAGCTACATCCATGCGGCGATCAATGTTTGGCACGTGTGGGATTGTTCAAATGCCCGGGGCTTGGCCCTGGGATGGTTGCCGGGCTATCCTCCTGGCGCAACCACGCGGAGCGTGGCAAAAGCCCGGGAAGCGAGGATCAAAAGTAAGGACTTTGCGCCGCGCAAATTCCTACACGGTCAGCAAATCTTTCTCCTTGTGCGCCAGGTGGGAGTTGATGTCGGCGATGGACTTGTCGGTCGCCGTCTGGATCTCCTTCTCCAATCGTTTCAACTCGTCTTCGGGCAGTTTCGCTTTCTTGGCGTGTTCGATGGCGTCGCGCCGGACATTGCGCACATGGACGCGGCCTTCCTCGGCGAGCCGGTGGGCGTTCTTGACGAAGTCCTGACGGCGTTCGCGGCTCATGTCGGGCAACGGCACGCGAATCACCTTGCCGTCCGGGATCGGGTTGAAACCGAGGTTGGCGTCGATGATTCCCTTGGTGATCGCCTTCGAGAGCGTGGCATCCCACGGCTGGATTTGGATCAGGCGGGCGTCAGGCGTGGAGATGGCGGCGCATTGTTTGAGCGGGACCATCGAGCCGTAGGCCTCAACCATGACCGACTCGACCATCTGGGGCGTGGCCTTGCCGGTGTGAATGGAGCTGAACTCGTGCAGCGTGTGGTCCACGGCTTTTTTCATGCGGGCTTGCGTGTCGATCAGGATGGCGTGTGACATGGTCGGATGGGTTGAGCGTCGTTGCTGCGGAGTGAAGGAAAAATTTCCGCCTCAGTTGCGGACCAGCGTGCCAATCGTCTCGCCGTGGATGGCTTTGCGGATGGCGTGCTCGTCGTTGAGATCGAAAACGAGAATGGGGACGTTGTTGTCCATGCAGAGGGAGAAGGCCGTCGAGTCCATCACGTTGAGCCGTTGTTTGAGGGCTTCGAGGAACGTGATTTGTCCGTACTTGACCGCGTCGGGGTGCTTCTTCGGGTCCTTGTCGTACACCCCGTCGACCTTGGTGGCCTTGAGGATGATGTCGGCGTGCAACTCGGAGGCGCGGAGGGCGGCGGTGGTGTCGGTGGAGAAGTAAGGATTGCCGGTTCCGGCGACGAAGATGACGACGCGGCCCTTCTCGATGTGGCGGAGGGCGCGGCGGAGGATGAACGGTTCGGCGATCTGGTTCATCGGGATGGCGGATTGCACGCGGGTGTTGACGCCGAGTTTTTCGAGGCAATCCATGAGCGCGAGACCGTTGATGACGGTGGCGAGCATGCCCATGTAATCGCCGGTCGTGCGATCCACCCCGCGTTGTTCGCCGTTGAGGCCGCGGAAGATGTTGCCGCCGCCGATCACGACGCAGACCTGCACGCCGAGGTCGTGGATTTCCTTCACCTGGGCGCAGACGTGGAGCAACGTGTCGCTGTCGATGGGATCGCCGGTCTTGCCGCCGCGCAGCACCTCACCCGAGAGCTTCAGGACGACGCGCTTGTATTTGGTGGAGGGAACGGCGGGCTTGGTTTCGCGCATGGCGGACAGGAAACCGACCCGAAAAAAGGGCGTCAATGCCCGAGATGCCGCTTCGTCGCTTGCGCCGGCCCGGTCGAATCGTTGGAAATGGGACGGCCCTTCGCATGATTTCCATCCGGATCCAGCAATTGACGAAACAATTTGGGAGCGTGACGGCGCTGCAGCACCTCGATCTCTCGATCGAGCCGGGGGAGCTGTTCTTTCTCCTCGGCCCCAGCGGCTGCGGCAAGACGACGCTGCTGCGGTGCCTCGCGGGATTTTATCTCCCCGAGGAAGGCCGGATTTTTTTCGGCGAGGATGAGGTGACGCAGCTCGCGCCGCACAAGCGCAACACGGGAATGGTGTTTCAGAGTTACGCCCTCTGGCCGCATCTGAGCGTGGCGGAGAACGTGGCGTTCGGGCTGGAGGAACGAAAGGTGCCGAAGGACGAGATCAGGCGGCGCGTGCGCGAGGCGCTCGACGCCGTGCGCATGGGTGATTTTGGCGAACGCCGGCCGAACCAGCTTTCCGGCGGGCAGCAGCAGCGG
>SXSC01000025.1 GCA_005792355.1 Opitutaceae bacterium | reverse complement strand
CTTGAACAATAAAGTCCGAGTGGTGACCAGACGCTCATATGGTTTCCGAACCTATAGGGCAATGGAGGTGGCCCTATATCATAACCTTGGCCATTTGCCCGAACCGGAATGCGCCCATGAATTCTGCTGACCAAGCGTAATACGTTACATGTTCGTCGGGTGTGCCTGGCGGCCACGAGGGGACGGAATCCGACGTATCACGATCCATCCTACCGCGACGCGAGAAACGGTGCGTTGCATCCGACGGTGGCCCGTGCCTTGGTGGAAACCATGTTTCCCCAGTACGTCATCGCCCAGAAACGCGACGGCCACCCGCTCACCCGCGCAGAGATTGCGGCTTTTGTGCGCGGCGCGACCGATGGCACCTGGGCCGACTACCAGCTCAGCGCGATGCTCATGGCGATTTTTCTGCGGGGCATGACGCCGGAGGAAACCGTGTACCTCACCGAGGCGATGATGCGCTCCGGAGTTGTCGCTGATCTTCGCAGCGTGAAGCTGCCCAAAGCCGACAAACACTCGACCGGGGGGGTAGGCGACAAGGTGTCGCTGCATCTGGCGGCAATGGTGGCCGCCTGTGGCGTGGCGGTGCCGATGATCAGCGGACGCGGGTTGGGACACAGCGGCGGGACGCTCGACAAGCTGGAGGCGATTCCCGGGTTTCGCGTCGGCCTCTCGCTTCCCGAGTATCGGGCGCAATTAGAGAGAATCGGCCTCGCTCTGATCGGGCAGACCGCGGAACTCGCGCCGGCGGACAAGAAACTCTATGCGCTTCGCGATGTGACCGCGACGGTGGCCTGCGTCCCGCTGATCTGTTCCAGCATTCTCTCGAAGAAACTCGCCGAGGGCACCGACGTGCTGGTCCTTGACGTGAAATTTGGCCGGGGCGCGTTCATGCAGGACAAGGCCAAGGCGCGTGAGCTCGCGGAAACACTCGTACGAGTGGCGACGGCCATGGGCACGCCGATGCGGGCGGTGCTGACGGCGATGCACGAACCGCTGGGCCGCGCCGTCGGCAACGCGCTGGAAGTCGCCGAGTCGATCGATTGCCTCCGCGGCCGAGGTCCGGCCGACACCATGGAAGTCACTTTCGCCCTCGGGGAACAAATGCTGCTGCTCACGAAAACCGCGGCCTCGTCAGAAGCGGCGAAAAAACTGCTGAGATCGGCGCTGGCCAGCGGTGCGGCGCTCCGAAAGTTTCGCGAGATGATCGCCGCGCAGGGCGGCGACGTCAGAGTGGTCGACGATCCCGCCAGCTTGCCGCAAGCAAGACTGCAGGTGGCCGTCCCGGCGCCACGCGAGGGTTTCGTGCAGGATGTCGACGCGATGGGCGTGGCGCTGGCCGCGCTGCGACTCGGGGCGGGTCGTGCGAAGGCGGACGACAAGATCGACCCCACCGTTGGCGTTGGAGCATTGGCAAAGATCGGCGAACGCGTCGTGGCTGGCGCGCCGCTCTGCACGATTCATGCGAACGACGAACAGGCGCTGGCGGAGGCCACGGCGATGCTCGAGCGAGCGATCGTCGTGGGTGACACCCCCGGGGTCGCGCCAAGATTGATCGACGAGATCATCGGATAATCACGCACGGGGTCAGGTTGCTTTTTGTTGATTAATCAACAAAAAGCAACCTGACCCCATTGTTGGTCGCAGCTCGCGCGCTACGGTTGCTCCATTTCGGCCAGCTTCGTCGCCGCTTCCTCCCAGGCCGCGGTCGCGGCCGTGACTTGGTCAACGATGGTGCTCAGTTCGCGGTTGAGATGGTGGAACTTTCCCTTGTCGGCGTACGACTCGGGCGCCTCAAGTGCGGAAGTGATTTCGGCCTGCTTGGCCTCGAGATCGACGACCACCTTTTCCAGCTGACCGACCTGTTCACGAAATTTTCGAATCTGGCTGGGAGTGGGCTGCGCCGGCTTCGCCGGCGACTTGAGATCTGGGGTCTGAGATTTGAGACTCGCTGGCGCAGCCTGCACGGGGCGCGCATCGGTGAAACCGGCGGTGAGGGCCGCGCGCGCATCGGCCGCTTTCGACTTGTCGAGATAGTAGTCGTAGTTGCCGGCGTAGGGCGTCAATCGACCGCTGTGCACGTGCAGCACGTTTTCGACGAGCGCCCGGATGAAATGCACGTCGTGGCTGATGAAAATCAGCGTGCCCTCGTAGGCTTTGAGCGCACCGATCAGCGAGTCGATGGACTGGATATCGAGGTGGGTCGTCGGCTCGTCCATCAGGAGGAGATTCGGCGGCTTCACGAGGATGCGGGCGAGGGCGAGGCGCGATTTTTCGCCGCCGGAGAGGACACTCACGGGTTTGTGGACGTCGTCCTTGCGGAAGAGAAACGCGCCGAGGATGGCGCGGCCCTGCTGCTCGGTGAGCTGATTCTCGTTCGTGCGGAGCGACATCACGTTCTCGAACACGGTCGACTTGGCATCGAGGTTATCGAGGCGGTTCTGGGCGAAATAGCCGGGAACCACGTTGCTGCCGAGTTCGCGCACGCCGCCGTTGATCGGAATGACCCCGGCGAGGATTTTCAACAGGGTGGATTTGCCGGCGCCGTTTGGGCCGACGAGGACGATGCGCTGCCCGCGTTCGGCGGTGAAATTGAGATCGCGATAAACCACGTGGTCGCCGTAGGCCTGCTGCACATGCTCGAGTTCGATGACCTTGAGGCCGGAGCGCGGGGGCTGCGGGAACTTGAAGTTGATGCGCTTCAGCTCCTCGTGGGGCTCCTCAATGGCCACGGCCTCGAGGCGTTCGATTTGCTTCTCCTTCGACTTGGCGCGGGACGCCATCGAGGCTTTCGCGCCGAAGCGGTCGACGAACTTCTGGAGGTGGGCGATTTCGCGCTGCTGATTCTTGAACAGCGCGGCCTGCTGGGCCTTGCGCGCCACTTTCTCCTCAAGGAAATTGTCGTAGTTGCCGTGGTAATAATGGAGGGTGCCGGCCCGCAACTCGAGCATGCCGGTGCAAAGCGCGTTGAGAAAGGCTCGGTCGTGTGAAATGACGACGAGGCCGCCCGGATAGCGGGTGAGGTATTCCTGAAACCACAGCAAGGCCTCGAGATCGAGGTGATTGGTCGGTTCGTCGAGGAGCAGGAGCGCCGGTTCGGCGACCAGCAGCCGCGCGAGGTGAGCGCGCATCACCCAGCCCCCGGAAAATGTCTTGGCCTGCTTGTCGGCGTCGCCCTCTTTGAAACCCAGGCCGGCGAGGATCTTCTTGGCGCGGGGCTCCAGGGTGTAGTCGATGTCGTAATCGTCGTCGGTCGGCTCGAGCTTCTTGCCGCTCGTGGCCAGGTGCAGAATGGTCTCGTCGCCAGCGGGCGCGCTCTCCTGCGGGAGGAAACCGAAGTCGGCGCCGCGTTCCCACTCAATCGTGCCGGTATCGGCTTTTTCCTCGCCGAGGATCAGGTTGAAGAGCGTGGTCGTGCCGGCGCCGTTGGGTCCGACGAGCCCCAGCCGATCCGTGCGCGCGATGAAGAGCGACACATTCGCGAAGAGTTCGCGGGTGCCATAGGACTTGGAAACGTCGGCGATGGTAAGCATCGGAACCGGCCACCACACCGGTTCAGGTGCATGGCGTCAACTGTGGGGTTTCGGGGGCGCGCAAGTCGGGTTCCAGACGGCACGTCTGCGATTCCGCAGGCGGACGTCGGAATTTTCCGCAAACCCGCCTACCGCGCCGCCGTCAGCGCCATGCAACCTGCGACAGCGAGGACGCCACCAATAACCGCCCGCCGGGGCGGTCGATCGCCCTCGAGCCAGAAGGCGATCGGGATGCAGAGCAGCGGGGCGGTCGCGGCGATCGGCAGGACGATGCCGCTCGGCGTAGTCGCCAACGCCCATTGGTAGCAGCCCACGCCGAGTACCGGACCGGCGAGACCGTTGGCCAGCATCCAAAGGCTGCCGGCCCGGCGCTCGGCCGGCGTCGTTCCGACGGGGGCGGCGGGCAGACGCCGCATGAGGCGCAGCAAGGTGAACCAGATGATTACAAAAATCAGCCCGGCGAGAATACGCTGATAGGCGGCGGTGAGACCGAACGTGGCATTGTGCGCCGCCTCGCCGGCAGCCTCGGCCACGTTGACCCCCTTTCGGCTGATCAGCGCCCCAAAGCCTTGACCGCAGGCTGCGACCAGACCGAAGAGAAAACCGATCGGGCGCACCTTGACACGCGGCGGACTGGATTTGCTTGGCGTGATGGCAATCGCGACGCCCGTGAGAATCAGCCCGCCCCACGCCATTTGCGCAGCCGTCAGCCTCGTGCCCAGCCACAACCACTCCCCGAGCGCTGCGAGTGGCGCCGCCAGACATTGGGTCATCAGGACGGTGAGGCGCGAACCGAGAAGCGGCAGTGCGGCAAACACCCCAAGATCGCCCAGACCCATGCCGATCAGTCCGCTCAAAATGAACCACGGCAGGCTCGCACTCGAGAAGCCGCCGCCAAGCGTGTGCGCGAACACACCCAGCAACACCGCGGCAACAATCAGCCGGCCAACATTCGCCCGCGCGGAGCCAAGCGATCGCACGCTGTGGTTGGCACAGGTGGCATTGAGCGCGAAGAAAAACGCGGCGAGAAACGAGGCGAGCATCGAAAAAATGACGAAGGAATAAAGAGCTGAAGCACTGAAAGTTATAGCAGATAAACAGCCTTCTCTGGCCCTCCGGCAGCCCAGTCCCGCACGGTTTCTTTCAAGAGGCGACGGTTTTTTCGATGGCGTCGCGTTTCAGCCGGCTGATATTCCTCACCGAACACCGATGAAAGCGAAACGCCAGACGAAGCGCCCCGAGGAGATCAACGCCGCGCTCGCGGCCAGCAAGGGACCTGTCTCAAAGTTTCTCGCGCAAAACTACCGCCACTTCAACGCCGCCGCTCTCCTCGACTCCGCCAAGGGCTACGAAACGCACCTCGCGGCCGGGGGCAAGATGCTCGTCACGCTTGCCGGCGCGATGTCGACGGCGGAGCTCGGCATCTCCCTCGCGGAAATGATCCGACAGGACAAAGTCCACGCCATCGTCTGCACCGGCGCCAACCTCGAGGAAGATATCTTCAACCTCGTCGCCCACGATTATTACGAACGTGTGCCGCACTACCGGCATCTCACGACCAACGAGGAGGAGGCGTTGCTCCACCGGCACATGAACCGGGTGACCGACACCTGCATTCCGGAGATGGAGGCGATGCGCCGGATCGAGTCGGTGGTGCTGGAGGAGTGGTTGAAGGCGGACCGGGCGGGCGAGCGCTATTTCCCCCACGAGTTCATGTACAAGATTCTCCGCGGCGGTCAGCTCAAGCGGAGCTACCAGATCGACCCGAAGAATTCCTGGATGCTCGCGGCTTGTGAAAAGAACCTCCCGATGATCGTGCCGGGCTGGGAGGATGCGACCCTCGGCAACATGTACGCGGGCCACGTGATCAGCGGCGACGTCAAAAACGTCCACACCGTGCGCACCGGCATCGAGTACATGACGTGGCTGGCGGAGTGGTACACGAAATCGGCCAAGCGGCTGCGCAACGGCGAAGGCTCCATCGGGTTTTTCCAGATCGGCGGCGGCATCGCGGGCGATTTCCCGATCTGCGTCGTGCCGATGCTGCATCAGGACCTGCAGCGCACCGGGGTGCCCCTGTGGGGCTATTTCTCGCAGATCAGCGATTCGACGACGAGCTACGGCAGCTATTCGGGCGCCGTGCCCAACGAAAAAATCACTTGGGGAAAACTCGGCGCGAAAACGCCGAAGTTCATCATCGAGAGCGACGCCACGATTGTGGCGCCGTTGATCTTCGCCTGGGTGCTCGGGCAATAAGGCGATCGACGGAGGAGGGCTCTCCAGGGAACGGGTTATCAACCAAACGCGGCAACCGCAACCGAAGGTCTTCAGAGATCTTGAAATCGGGCATCGAGCATTTTCTATCTGTCATTGGAAGACCAGAACGAGTTTTCCAATTTCAAGTTGCCCGATGACCGATGCCCGATTGTCAAACGGTCGCTTCGCTCGGTACACGATTTTGATCGTTCCTCGGGGAGCGGCGGTTTCCCAACCGCCGAAGTACCGTCGGTCGACCGCATTTGGGCGGTTGGGAAACCGCCCCTCCCTGCCGAGCGATGCCGCCGAACGATCCGAGCGCCACCGTCAACACCGGGAATGGAGATACGCTCTGCGGCGTCCGCCAGACAGACGCCCAGCGACGCCCACTTACACCGCCCATTTGTCGCGGTATCGATCGCGCGTGAGCCACTTCGAGCTGCCTCCGCTCGCGAACCGATGGCGCACCGGATCCCATTTGGCGTTGGCCCCATAGTGATACGCGAAGTTCATCACGTGACACGCGATCGCCGTGCTCGCCCCGATGGCGACATCGCAAATCGGCCGCTGGCGCGACTTCACACAGTCGATGAAATCCTGGAAATGGCTCTTGCTGTTGTAGAGCTTCACCTTGGCGTCGGCCAGATACTCGCGATCGGTGAGCGTGACTTCCCGTTCCATCGACGTGGTCTTCTCGACCTCCTTGCTCCAGAATTTGTGCACCGTCTTGTCTCCCAGCACCAATTCGAACTTGCCACGGTTCACGTGCACCTCGCCCTCGGTGCCGTGGAACGACACTCCCCGGCCCTTCACGTGCGTGAGCACGGTGCCGTCCGCATAAATGAGCTGGGCCCCCCGCTGGGCGGTCTCCCAGTTTTGCGGGGCGCGCACTTCGACGGGACCGTTTTCGTCGACGCCGAGGCCCCATTGCGCGATGTCGATGTGGTGGGCACCCCAGTCGGTGATGTTGCCGCCGCCAAATTCCCAGGTGTGCCGCCACGCGGGAAAGTGCGTGTGGATGCCCCGCGGCGAAAGGATGGGGTTGTAGTTCACGAGCGGGCCCCCGCCGCACCAGAGATTCCAATCGAGGCCGGGCTCCATCGTCTCGGCGGGTTTGTCGTAAGGTTTCGGCGGATTACCGAAGGAGACGTTGACCGCATGGATCTTGCCCAGGACGCCATTGCGCACGAGTTCCGCCGCGACGCGGAATTCCTTCGCTGACCGCTGTTGGGAACCAACTTGGAAGACGCGGTTCGCCTTGCGCACCGCCTTCACGAGTTCGACCGCCTCGCGCACGTTGTACGTGAGTGGCTTTTCGCAGTAAACGTCCTTGCCGGCCTTCACCGCGGCGATCGCGATGTACGCGTGCCAGTGATCGGGCGTGGCGATGAGCACGAGGTCGAGGTCCTTTCGGGCCAGCAGCTCGCGGAAATCGTTGTAGTCGGCGCAGCCTGTGGAGGTCGCGCCGGATTTTTTCGCATAGGCCTCGTCGATCCGCTTTTTTTCGTGCTCGCGCCGGGTGGTGTCGACGTCGCACACGGCGATGATCTGGACATCGTCGCGTTGGAGCAGATTGCCTACGTGCCCGTGCATCTGTTTGCCCATCCCGATGCAACCGACGGTGAGGCGCTGGCTCGGGGCGGTTTCCTGTGACCACACCCGGCTCGGGAGGATCAGGGGTGCGGCGGTCAGCAGCGCGGTGTTTTGGAGGAAACGGCGACGGGTGAGCGGAAGCGCTGGCATACGGCTCGAACTACTAGACAGGAATTTTGCATTTGGAAAGACAGGTGTTGGGTGGACGGTGGCGGCGTTGGCGAGAAATCGTACGATTTCGGCGACGACGAAGCGTCGCCCTCCGAACGTATACCTCCCCTGATGACGTCGTGTTCACTGCGAAACGGAGTCGGCGGGCGAGTTGCACGCGGAAGCCGGGCGGCCTTCGCCACGAGGTCCGCGGCCGGAATGCGGTTCAGCTTGCCAGCGCGGCCAGGGCCGCCGCCGCGCACGTGACCATCCGCAGGTCGTGCGACCCGTCGGGTCGCGCCAACTCGTAAAAGAGGTGCCACGCCCCATTCGCAAATTTGGCGTCGAGGTACCGTAACGAAGCCGAGGCATGAGGACTCGTGAAGGCCGGACCGCCCGGCGATCGGGTTGCCCAGCGCCGCAAATCGCGGGACACCGCCAGCGCGCATTTCTCCTCGTAGTTTTCCAGGTGGCTCGCACTGCCGTCGTAAAAAGCGAGGTACCGCGCGCCCCCCGCGTCACTCGACAGCGGCGCAATCGAATTGAGCCGCCGGCAATAGCAGTCCCAGCCCGTCGCCCCCGGCGCGAGCACCACGCCCTGCCACTCCCAGTGATCCAGATCGCGCGAAGTGGCGAGACCGGTGGCGGATTTGCATTCGCCCGTGTTGAAGATGTCGAGGGTCGCGTGCGACCCGTCGGCCGTCCGGGGCGTCGGCGTCGCGATGCTCAGGTACAGGTGATAGATGCCATCCCTCTCGAGTATCCAAGGATCTTTTACCCCTTCAAGGCTCAGCGGCGGGCCGGTGAAGATTACCTCGCGTTTGGCCGGGTCGAGTTGGGCCACCGTTCGGGCCTTGAGCACCGCCGTGCACCAGCGCCCGTCGGACGGATGCACGTAGCTCGTGAAGTAGCGCCACAGGCCGTCTGGCCCCCGATGCAGGCAGCTGCGTTCGATCGAGGCGGAGTCGTAGCGGTCCTTGGTGATCGTGAGGATATCGTCCCAACGCACGAGATCGGTCGAACGCGCGATGCGCACCTCGCCGCCGCGATCGGGCGCCACGCCCCGCGGCCGCCGCAGGCGGTAGGTGAGGTACCAGGCCCGTTCCGTCGGGTCGTAATACGCGCCCGGGCAGCCGACCCAATAACCGGCGCCACGACCTGCCGGTTCGCGAATGACCTGGCCGTTGGCGAGGAGTTCGTTGGTGATCTTCGCGGTCATGCCAGACAACCTGCTGATTTTTGGGGCGGTGTCACGGGTGCATCTGGGCGGAGTCGCGACCGACTCGTTCCGCTCAGGGAGCGGCGGCGTTTCCGCCGGTGGCGTGATTTCCAGCCATCGGCGAAGGCTCCGGCGAACCGGGCGCTTGGGCAAGCGCCCCTCCCGCAAAATCATCGCCGCTCGAACCGCACGCGGCGGCAGCGACCGTTGGTGAGTTCGCAGCCGGTGACGCGTCCACTCGCATCGCGCGTAAACGTTGCGTGCCACCCACCGGCAAACCGAAAGCCGTCGGCAAAGGTCGGCTCGCCCGTGCGCTCCGGCTCCGGCCAGCGGCCGAGGGAAAGTTTGCCGTCACGCACCGTCACTTTGCAGACGACCTCCAGCTCCTCGCTGTAGTAGGTGCCGGCATACGCCACGAGCTGCGCGGCCGTCGGCGTCGCGGTCGCGACGGCGGAATAAGTGACCACCTCGTTGGTCGTGGTGAGCACGAAACTCCGCTGACTTCCCCCACCGAACACCAGCTCCGCCCGGCCATTCGCATTCGCAAATGTGCCGGGCCCCGTGGGAATCAGCGCGGTCGCACCCTGGTGGAGTCGGCCGTCCCTGACCGTGAGCGTCACCAGGGAGTCAGCTTGTGCGCTGTGGTACATCCCCGCGGCGGCGGCGAGTTCGGCTGCGCCGAGTTTGATTCCCTTCGGGCGCTCCGTCCGGGGCGACCCCAGCACCGCCTGCAGGACGGCGCGGGATGCGGCCGCCCCGTCGAAATCCGCGGCGTTGCCCAGGAGCGCCACCGCCAGCCGATGTTCGGGCAGCCGCGTGAGAAATGTCCTGTAGCCCGACGTCGAACCGCCGTGGGAAATCTCCCTCCGGCCCGGGGTGGCTTCGTCGATGGTCAGCCCGAGTCCGTAGTTGATCGCGCGACCGTTTTTCAGTCGCGACGGAGTTTGCAACAAGCGCGCGAGCTCCGCCCATTCGCCCGTCGCGCCCTCGAGACTTGCATTCCATTTCAGCAAATCGCCCACGGTGGTGAGCAGGCCGCCGCTGCCGACGATGTTGCTGTAGGGCAGGTCAATCCGATAACCACCGCCGCGGCGCGGCGCGTAGCCGGACGCGCGACCCGGCACGACGGCGACGAAGTCGTCGCGCCAGCGGGTGTGCGTCATGCCCCGCGGACGAAACAGCTCTTCCTCACAAAAGGCGTTGAACGACTTGCCGCCCACCCGCTCCACGATGATCGCCGCGAGGACGTAACTCGCGTTGCAATAGAGATACTCCGTGCCTGGCTCAAAATTAAGCCGCCGCTGGCGGCTCATCACGCGCAAGACCCCCGCATTGTCATGCTGCGACGAATAGGACGGCCGCCCCAGCAGATCGTTGAGTCCGTGGATGTCGCGCAACCCGCTCGTGTGATTGAGCAGCATTCGCACGGTGATCGAATCGCAGATCGAAGCCGCCATTTCCGGCAGATGCTTCCGGATCGACTCGTCAAGTGAAAGCCGGCCGCGCAGGGACAGGAGCACCACGGCTGCCGCGGTAAACTGCTTCGCCACCGAGCCGGACTCCGAAATCGTGTCGGGCGTGAGCGGGACGCCGTGTTCGAGATTGGCCATCCCGTAGCCGCGCGCATGGATCGTCTCGCCGCCCTGCGCGATCGCGACGATCACGCCGGGTGAATCCGGTTTGGCCCATTTCGCGAAGAGCGAATCGATTTTCGCGGTGAGCTCCGGCGACGCCGGCGCGGCGGTGGCCCGCATTGTCCACGCACACGCCAGTCCGACCGCGAGTGCCAGACGCGAAATCACGCGGCGCCACGCGCCGGAACGTTCAACTCGCCGGAGGCGAGCAAGCGCCCGCCCGTCCTCCGGCGGGTTCGACGCTGAATGCTCAGCGTTCAGGTGGCTGACAATTCTGTGTGAAGTCATGCATTCTCATTGAGCGGGAGATGTAAGAAGGCGAGGTTTCCCAGTCGCGACGTTATCGCCCCGCATGCGAACTTCGACTTCCCGGGCTCGCAACGTGAATCGCAGGCGGGGCTGCGTCTCCCGATGGTCGGTCCGACGGGGCATTGCCAACGTCCATCGCGTTTCCAGCATTGTCTTCTTCGGCTCCCGCCAAAATCTTCCACTGTCCCCGCCTCGTTCCCTCCGCATCTCCCCATGAATACCCTCCTCCGCCTGCGGTCCCTGCTCGCCCTCGCGATCCTGTCCTCTTCGCTCCGCGCCGCCGCCGATCCGGCCGCCGCCTGGCGCGCGGCGGACGACGCGCGAGTGACGGCCATGATTTCGGCCGACCCCGCGAAACTCGCCGCGACTTTTTCCGACGATTTGCTCTACGTGCATTCGAACGGGAGCGTCGACACGAAGGCCACGTTTGTCGCCAAGATCACGGCGGGCAGTTCGAAATACAATGCCATCACGTATGAGCAGCGGGAGTTTCGCGAAATCGTCCCGGGCCTGGTGCACATGACGGGGCGCGGCAAGTTTCTCCTCGGGAAGGCCGCCCCGTTCAACGAACTCCACCTCTGTTTCCTGGCGGCCTATCGGCTGGAAAAAGGCGTGTGGCGGTTCATCGCCTGGCAGTCGTGCAAGCTGCCCGAACCCGCCGCGGCGAAGAAAGGCTAAAGCCTCACCGTCCGAATTCCAGATACCCGAAACGGCTCGGCTGATGAAAACCCGGTAGCCGCGGGGCCGACCAGCTCAACTGCTCCACCGGCTGGTCCTTGGTGCGATTAAACCGATAGAAATTCGCGCGCCAGACATCGCCCGGCTTCGGCGTTCCCTCCTCCAGATCAGCGAACGGAATCGTGACCTCGACCTGCCACTGTTCGTCGCGGTCGGCTGAATTGCCGACCGTGCCCCGCACCTTTACAGCGCTCTTCATGCCCTTCGCGGTGTAGCTCCAGTCGCCCTCGAACTTCTTCGACACCCCGCGCTCATCGAGATTGTTGCGGATGATGGCGTCGAATTCTCCGCCGAGCGGATTCCACTGCAGTTCGAAATAGCGCGCAAGGTCACGACGTGTGACGAAGAACTCCACGACTTCCTCCTCCCAGAACTTGCTGTCGCGCGCGGTGAACGTCGCCTGGATGTCGACGTCCTTGCACGTCCACCCGAGGTGGAGCGCCAGCTCGTCATACCAGACGCGGACGAGAGTCGCCTCGCGCGCCTGACCGGAGCCGCTGGCGGGCACAAACGGCCCGAGCACGGCGGCCTGTGCCCAGACCGCTTCATTCAACTCGCCGTCGACGGCGACCGCGCCGCGGAGTTTTGGCACGACGACACGTTTCGGCGCGGGCAGGGTGGCTGGATCCATGGTGGCCGTGACGGCCGGCGCCGGAGAGGCGGGTGCCACGGCGGCATTTGCCGCGACACCGGAGAGGAAAATGGCGAGCCAGGTGGTGGGCGCGAGAAAGCGAAGCAGAATGGCATTCATTCAAAGTTTGGTTTCAGAAATTCCGGATGATGAGTTGGGCGTTGAGCCTTGGAGATATTTCGTCGCGCTCATTTCTTCGAGCCCTTCGCCCGCTGCCACGCCGCGCGCTCCGCCTGCGCCCGCGCATAGGCCTCCTTCATTCCCACCTCGGCAATCACCCGCGCAAATCTCGCATCCTGGCGGATCGGATCAAAGACCGGCAAATAATACAGATAGTCGACGATGTTGGTCTGGAGGACTTGCGGCTCCAGGGCCTGGAGGCACTCCTCCCAGCGACCCATCGCGGCGAGCACATACGCTCTCACCACGCCGCGGGCGCCAACCCTTTCCATTTTGGCGAAAGCCAGTTCGGCCTCCGCCTTCAATCCGCACCGGGCCAGCGCATAGGCGGCCGCTGTCACCCGGCTGGGCGTGGCGGCCAGCAGACGACGCGCGACGGCCGCGGCCTCGTCACGGCGCCCCAGATCGGCCAACGCGGTGGCCTGCCGGGCGAGCGCCTGAAAATTGTCGGGTTGCAGCGCCACCGCCCGTTCCGCAGTGGCGAGGCTTTCATCCAACCGCCCCGCCAGCAGCAGGCAGTTGCCGTAATTGTCGAGGATGCGCGAGGAGAGCGGGTCGAGTTCCATGGCGCGCTGGAACTCGACGAGGGCCTCGTCGATGCGACCGTCGACCTGCAGCACGCGGCCCAGCCACAGGCGCGCGGTGGCGTAGTTTGGATCGAACGTGAGCGCCCGCCGCAGTTCGCGTTCGGCGTCGTCGATGCGCCAGCTCAGCCAGAAAATATTTCCCAGCGACGCGTGCGCCTCCGCCGAATCCGGCTCGAGCGCCAGCGCCCCTACGATCTCGGCGACGATTTTCGACTGCATGGGTGAATCCCGCTGGCCGTATTCGACGATGTCCTGCCGCTCCATCCCGCGAGTCGACCACACATCGGCGCGCCCGAGCGCGGCGCGGGCAAACTTCGGCTCGAGGGCGAGAGCCTGGTCAAAACACTGTTCGGCCAGATCGAGTGCGGCGGGGGTGCGCAGATTCCACGCCTGCCGGCCCCGGAGAAAAAACTGGTAGGCCTGATCATTCACTTCGCCCCGGGCGGCGAGGGTCACCCCGATCTCGAGCTTGAGGTTCTGGGCAATCAGGCCGGCGATTTCATCCTGCAGGGAAAAGATGTTCTTCAGCTCGCGATCGAAATTTTCGGACCACACGTGAAAACCATCCGCCGCCTTCACCAGCTGGGCGGAGATGCGCACCCGATTGCCCGCCCGGCGCACGCTGCCCTCGAGCACGTAGGCGACCCCGAGTTTTTGCGCGATTTCGGCGACCGGCACATTCTGACCCTTGAAGAAAAAGGCCGAGGTGCGCGCCGCCACGCGCAGCCCCGGCACCTTGGCGAGGACGTTGAGCAGCTCCTCGCTGATCCCATCGGAAAAGTACTCGTTCTCCTTGTCGTCACTCAGATTGACAAACGGCATCACCCCGATCGATTTCGCGGGCGCGGACTCCCCCGGCGGCTGCGCCGCCATGGTTTTTTCGGCGGCCGGAGCCACGGGTGAATTCGCTCCGGCGCCCCCGGCCGACGGCGCCGCGGGTGCGGGCGATTGCTTCCGGGAAAACACCAAAATCACCGCCGCGATCGCGAGCAGAGCGGCCACCCCTAATCTTGCGGAAAGGGACGACGCCGTCTTCACCCGCGGGTGCGGCGGCGGGACTACGCCGGGCACGGCGGGAAACGGCGATGGCGTGCCAGAGCCAAAAGGCGATAGCGTCGCGGGCGCATCCACCAGCTGCCGGACCCGGCTCGCAAATCTCGCGATCACCCCGGCGTCGACCAAGCGCGTCCACTGCACCGCGCGAAATTCCTCCGGCACGTGCGCCTCCGCATCGTGGGTGGCGTCGACCACGACGGGCAGGAGAAACGATTTGGCCTCCGCCATTGCGTGCGTCCGCTGCGCCGCAAGTTTCCATTCGATCCGGAAGTAGCCCTCCAGCCGGGCCTGCGTGTGCGCCGAAATCACCGGCACGAACAGCGCGCAGGATTTGATCTGACCGCGGATCTTTGCGTCCCATTGATCACCACCAACGAGTTCACTTTGATCGAACCACACTTCGACACCGGCGCTGCGAAGGGCGTCGCAGATACGCATGGCCGCCTCCGCGTCCTGCGAGGCGTAGCTGAGAAATACGGCTTTGGCGGGGTCAGTCATCGCACCGAATTCAAACAGAGAGGCACCGACTGGCTTGGGCTCAACGCTTAACTTTCGAAACCCAACCCTCAACGCTCAAGGTCGCGCCCCCAGGCGGGAGCTGCGAATCTCGAGCGTTGCGCGTTTTGCCCGGCCCGCCCGGCGGCCAACGCGGCCCACTCGTCCCGGCCCCACCCTACCGGCCTCCGGCCGCCGGTGCCAGCACCATGACTTCCACGCCCGAGGCCCGGCCGGCCGCGCGATGAATTATCTGCGTCGCGGCGCGGAAATCCTCCGGCTTCGCCGTCGGAATGTTCACAAACGTCTGCGGATTCCGATCCACGAGGGGAAACCACGAGCTCTGCACCTGGACCATGATCCGGTGGCCCCGCCGAAACGTGTGGTTCACATCCGGCATCGTGAAATTCACCGCCTCAACCTTGCCGGGCGCAAACGGCTCCGGGGTTTCGAAACTCCTGCGATACTTGCCGCGAAACGGCTCGCCGCGCACGAGCTGTTGGTAGCCCGCCAGTGTAACCTTGGGCGGACCGACGTCTTTCGACCGGCCGCCCTCCGGGGCGCCACTGGCCGCGGCGGGCGTGCTGCGTTCCGGCGGATAGACATCGATCAATTTCACGACCCAGTCGGCATCGGTGCCGGTCGTGGAGACAAACAGCCGCGGCGAAACCGGACCGGCGAAGGTGATACTCTCCTCGAGCGGCTCGGTGACGTAGACCAGCACATCGGGCCGGGTCGCGGCAAACCGCTGGTCGGCGACCATGTACTCCTGCGGCATTCCCGTCGCCGTGTAGCCGATGAACGGCACCGGTTTCGCGGGATCGCTCACATAGGTGTCGCTCGCCGCCGCATCCGTCGGCGGGTCAAAATTTAGCGCGCCGCGCTCGTGGAAATACAGCGTGCGTGGCTTCGCGCCGGGTGCGGGCCACGCGGCGTACTGGCGCCAGACATTCGTCCCGGTCTCGAACACATACGCCTCCGGGAGCTTCGGCTCGCCCTTGTCCTTGAGATGCTTCTCGAAAAACGGCAGCACAATCTTCTCCCGGTAGTAGGTCGCGGTGTCAGCGGCGAAATCGACGCTGCCGAGCCGCCGTCCGTCCTGCCTCGCCCAGCCGCCGTGCACCCAGGGTCCCATCACGAGCGCGTTGAAAATGCCGGGGTTGTTTTTCTCGATCGCGTGGTAGGTGCGCAACGGCCCCATGAGATCCTCGGCGTCGAACCAGCCGCCCACCGTCAGCACGGCGCAGCGGATGTTTTTCAGGTGGTGCCAGATCGCGCGCGCCTTCCAGTAGGCGTCGTAGGTCGGGTGTGCGACGCCTTCGTTCCAGCCCGTGTTGTTGCCGCCCAGCAACGCGGCCGCGTTCGCGACGGAACCCAGCTTGAGGAAAAACTCATAGCCATCCTGCGTGCCATAGTCGAACGGCACCCGCACCTTGGGCGGCGGCGTCGGGCCGGACTGCGGTTTGAATTTCGAAAAGAAATCGAACCCCGCCGCGAGCATGAATGCCCCGCCATGATACCAGTCGTCGTTGAGATAAAAATCCGTGACCGGTGCCTGCGGCGAGGCCGCCTTGATCGCCGGATGCGTGTCGATGATCCCGGCAGACGTGTAGAACCCGGGGTAAGAGACGCCCCACATTCCGACGCGCCCGTTGTGATTCGGCACATGCTGGAGCAGCCATTCGACCGTGTCGTAGGTGTCGGAGCTTTCATCGACATCGGCCTTCGTTTTCTTGTCGGGGCGATGCGGTGTCATCTCGATGAACTTGCCCTCCGACAGCGTGCGTCCACGCACGTCCTGCCGCACCCAGATGTAGCCGGCCTGGAGAAACATGTCGGTGTGCGCGGCCGCTTCGGGAAACTCGTCCTCGCCGTAGGGCGCGACGCTGTAGGGCGTGCGCGTCATCAGGAAGGGATAGGTCTTCGACGCGTCCTTCGGCACCATGACCGAGGTGAAGAGCTTCACGCCGTCGCGCATCGGGATGCGGTATTCGTATTTGGTGTAGTGCTCCCTGCTGTCGTAGGCGGGGGCTTTTTCCGCTGCGATCAGCGGCGAGAGGAAGGTGGGCGCGGTGCAAGCGACGCAGGCCAGCGTCGCCAGGGCGACAAACCGGAGGACGGGATATTTCATGATGGGAAGAGTCGGCGACTTTTCATAATCGCGGGCCGACTGCAACAATTGGAGGTGAAATTTTCGAGTTACAGAAATCGCGGAGCGAGCACTACGCCAAAAGAATCGATTCCACCGCGAATAGACGCAAATGAACGCGAATCAAGACCAGGGCGCAGACGGCGGAGGACGCCGAGGTCGGAGCAAGCCTGAATCCATTTTGCACCACGCCTGGCCCGGAGATGATTGGATCGCGGCCGCCATCATGAGGAAAATACGGCATCCGTTTACAGGGAAGAGCCCGACGCAGAGCACGCGCCGCCTCCGCCATCATTCACCCGCCATCATTTTACCTCCCTCCCCACACCCATGGCAGAGGTACAATGATGTTTCCGCCCATTCCACGTCGGCTCGCCGTCGCTCGACGTGCTTCAAGTGTACAGCCCTTCCCGCAACACCGGCTCGGGCTGCTTTTGGATTTCCTCCAACCGTACTTCCTTGGTGTTCATGCGGGCGACAGGGGTACGCCGCGCCCGTTTGCAACCCCGCTCGTGCGGCCATTGCATCGATTATCGCCATTCCGCGACCATTGCGGCCGTCACTTCGCAACGCCGCGCAGGTGCCGATCGAACCAGGCCACGAACTGCGCAGTATCGGTCGCCATCTCGGGCCAGACGTGATCCTTGCCTTCGCGCATGACCAGTTGGTAGGGCGCCCCAACTTCCCGGCATTTCTCCTGGAAGATTTTCGCCTGGTAGGGGAAAACGAGTTTGTCCGCGTCGCCGTGCAACACCAGGGTGGGCGCCATCCGGGCGCTGACAAAATTGATCGGCGACACCTCGCGCGCCAGTTGCTCCCGACCTTCGCGGGTGGCGATCCGCGCATCCCACGCCCCCTTGAACCGGGTGCCGATTTCACCCACGCCGAGCTGGTCATCACCCGGGCCGCTCCAGTTGAGGAAGTCCGTCGGCGGACAAAAACACGCGACCGCCTGCACGGCGCTGCTCTCGCGATCGATCGGATCCCTGGCGTCAACCTTGCCCGGACCGCCGGTCATTCCGAGCATGAGCGAGAGATGCCCGCCGGAGCTCACGCCGGTGATACCTAGTTTTTGCGGATCGATGCCGTACCGCGCGGCATGATGCCGCACGAAGCGCACGGCACGATGGATGTCTCCAAGGATTTCAAGTGCGTGGAATCTCGGCTGCGAGCCATGCACGATTGCAAACACGGTGTAGCCGCCGGCCAGGAACAACTCGTAGTTCCTGGCGTTGACGCGGCTGTGATCCGAATTGAAGCCGCCGCTGACCATGAACATCACCGCCGCGCCGTTCGGGGCCTCGGGGCGAAATACGTCGAGCGTGAGCGCCGTGCCGAATTTGCGGCCGTAGACGACATCTTCGGTGCGGCTAAAACGCCCCGCCGGTTCGGCGGCGCGGAGCGGAACAAGGCCAAGGGTCAGCCCCAGCAGAATGAGAATCAGGAATTTTTTCATGGGAAGGGAAACTATGCAGAACAACATCAGAAATTTTCGCGCAGTGGAGGCGGAGTGCCCTCACCCCGCGGCATGATGCGTCCGACGCGCCAGCCCGCGCGGTGAGGGCTTGTCCGCCGCAGGAGGGCACCGCGCCCCCATCGATCCAGACTTATGACGTTGTGTACAGCCGTTGGGACGGGACGCGTGCCGGCGAGAGGATTTTTCGAACCACCCGGCCATCACCGGGCCTCATTGCTGACAGTCTTCACCGGCGCCCACGGCGCGCCACTGTCGATCCAGGTGCGAAGGAGATCAATTTCGGCGGCGCTCAGCGCCGGATACTTTTCGCGCCGGTCGAGGGGTGGCATTTCCAGGTCCTCGATCTTGCCAGTGACATACTGGATCATCGTGCTGTCGTCGGCAAAGCCGGGCGCAATCGCGGGATCGCCGCTGGCCCCGCCCTTGAGCACCGCCTCCCGCGAGACCAGGGCGAATCCACCGCGCGGTTTCTCCCCGTCATGACAGCCGACACACGAGCGCTTGAACAACGGCTGGATGTCCCGGGCAAAATCGACCGTGGCCACCGCCGGGTTGGCGGTCGCCGCCATCGGCGCGGCCGCGGTCGCCACTGCACCTTTCCTCCGCTGCGCCGCGGGCGATCCTGCATACGTCGCGATCAACTCCTGCGCTGTCGGCGCCGGGAGCGCCGGCTTCACCGGCTCAATCGTGAACAACAGCGCTGCCGCCGCCCACGCCGTCGCGCCTTGGGACATCCACTGATCCTTGCCGTGCGGAAACTGTCCGTTGAAGTGCGGCTGAAACGGCCACACACGGCTTTTCACCCACCACGAGCCGTCCTCGAATTGCGTCCGCAGCAGAAACGCCACGCCCCGCTGGTAAACCGCGTCCGCGGTTTTCATGCCGCCAGCCTCGTGCAGCGCATACAACGCGGTCCCGGTCGCCCAGGCGTCGCTCTCGAGCGCGGGCAACTGCGCCCAACCGCCGTCCGGTCGCTGCGACCGGACGATTCGCTGCACCGAGGTCCCGACCCGATCCGCCGGCACGCCGCTCCAATGCAGGCCGAGCAACTGAAAGACCGCCTCGTTGTGGTTGGCCGGCTCCCGCCGCGCCAGCCACGCGGCCGATCGCGCCTGCGACTCCGCCGCTTCCCGCGCGATCCCGACCGGCGGGTAATCGCGCACACCCAGGGCCGCCCACGCCGTCGCCACCACCGGTCCGTCCTCCATCGGCGGCCGGCGATCGAGGCCCGGCCAGTGGCCTTCCGGACGCTGCGTGCGGATCAGAAAGCGGACGATGGCCTCCGCCATGTCATCGCTGGGATGGCGCACGGCCGTCAGACCAAAGAATCCGTAGCCCGCACTCACCGCCACGTCGGGCAGCGGCGACTTCATCTGCCGCGCGCCCTCCGCAACTGGCTTCCACATGGCATAACGCGCCGCCAGCCGGCGGCCCGTCCCGACATCGTCGACCGGGAAACCGCGGGCGCGGGCGAGTTCGACCACCACCGCCGGCAGATCCTGGCCGTGACACGAGCTGCAATTCGCCTTCTGCACAAAGGCGTTTTCGAGAAACGCCGTGGAGCTGCGCTGGAGGAGGTGCAGCGTCGCCGGAATGCGTTCACGCACGAGCGCGGCGCGGTCCGCGGGTGACTCCGGCACCGGGCGGTCGGGCAGGCGTTTCGCACGGACGCTTTCCGGCGCCTTCGCCCCGGCGCCGCGCAATGTCTCCACGAGGGGCGTGTGTGCGCCGGTCCGGAGCGCCCAGGTGAGCGCAGTGGCGCCGGCGTCGTTGGCCGCATTCGGATCGACGCCGCGATCGAGGAGGAGTTTTGCCACGGTGGCGTCACCATCCTGGTTATACGCCGCAAACACCATCGGCGGCGTGCCGTGCCCCGACGGGGACCGGAGTTGGAGGCTGGCCCCGCGTTCGACCAACAGCCGGGCCGCGTCCACCTGCCCCGCGAAAAGCGCAAAGTTGAGCGCGTGCCCGGCAAACCCGTTGTTGTAACCGGGATCCGCGCCGCGATCCAACAGCATGCGCACCGTCGCCACGTCGCCGAGAAAGGCGGCGCCGGCCAGGGGCGCAAATCCAACTTTTGGATTCACCTCCGCGCCGCGGTCGAGCAGCAGCGTGATGGTGCGGTGGTCCCCGGCGGCGATGGCGTTGTTCAGCGCACTGGCATTGCGGCGGCTCGCGCTCCGGTTCGGGGTCAGCTCCGCCCCGGCGGCGAGGAGCTGCCTGACCGCCTCAAACCCATCCGGCCCCGCGGCGGCCGCCATGAGCGGAGTTTGATTTTCCTGCGAAACGCTGCCCGGACTGGCTCCCCGCGCGAGCAGCGCCCGCACGATTTCCGCGTGGCCGGCGCCGTAGATCAGCGGCGTGGCCGCGGCGGTGTTCTTCGCGTCGACCTCCGCGCTGGCGGCGAGCAGGGCATTGACCGCGGGAAAATCGTGATTCAACGCGGCGAAGTGCAGCGCGGTGTTGCCGGCGGCATCGCGGGCGTGTACGTCGGCTTTGGCCGCCAGCAATGTCTGCCACTCGGCCGTGGCGCCAAGCCGCACCGCGCGCAGCAGCGGTGACGGAGCCACCGTGGGTTCGGCGCCGAAAAGGGCCACGGACGAGGCGAAACACAAAGAGGCGAGCCGGAGCCCGGGGAGAATATTCATGCGGTGTGGGATTGGATCCGAAGCGCCGGCGGCAGCGGGGTGGTGGCCGTGCAACGCCAGAGGTTTTGTCAGATTCCCTCCGGCGATCCACTCTAATCATCCGCACCGCCGAAGCGCGGCTCCGAATGTTCGGTGAGTTCGATGGAGGCGCAGTGCCCCCACCGCGCAACGCATACGCGCAACGCATCTGAATTACACCGCATGCGATTCTTGTTCTGCCGCGAGGACTTCTTCAAGGCCAGTTGGCCGCAAAAAGGCACAAAAGGCGCAAGACCAGACACGCTCTATTTGCGCCTCCTGCGCCTTTTTGCGGCCATCGCCTTGCGGGAAGTTTGGCTTGCCCACCGCAGGAGGGTTGCGGCTCCGCTGAGCTCGCGACGCTTTCAGAGGAGGGCAGAAACAGGATTGGCAGAAAAAGGAAACTCCTGAACCACGTCCGCACCGCGTCCGGCAGCGCAGAATCAAGCCCCCCGACTCCGCTCTTTTTCTGCCAACCCTTTTTCTGTCCTCCGGTTTGTCGCCCCATGAACTCCAGAGACGTTGCGCGGCGGCGGAATGGCGTTTTTCAATTGCGTTCGCGGGGTGAGGGCACCCCGCCTCCAATTCCCGCGGCTTTCATTGGAAAATTTCGTAATGGTGACAAAGTAGAGTTAGACGCGGAGTTCGCGGAGCGCCGGCGCAAGCCGCGGCCGGTCGGCGCCCCCAAGTCCGGCCCCTTCGCGATTGACACGAGCGAGCGCGACTCGGACAGACTCCCTCCGCATGGTGGAAGTCCCCCAACTACCTGTGTTCCGCGTCATCGGTTTTACCGGTCACCGGCAATTGCGCGACCGCGCGGCGGTGGAACGGGTGTTGCGGGAAGTGCTGGCGGGGCTGCGCGCCGAGAATGGAGCGGAGTGGCTCGCCCTTTCGTCGATCGCCGAGGGCGCCGACATGCTGTTTGCGCGCACGGCGCTGCAGCTCGGGCTCGGGTGGGAGGCGGTGCTGCCGCTGCCGCCGGCGGAGTTTCGCGCGGACTTTTCCCCGGAGCTGTGGCGCGAGGTCGAATCCCTGCTCGCGGAGGCCGAGAGCGCGCGGGTGATTGGCGAGCGCAACGCCCGGGAAGACGCCTACCTCGACTGCGGCATGGAGACCGTCAACCACTGCGACATCCTGCTCACGGTGTGGGATGGGGAACCCTCGCGAGGTCGCGGCGGCACCGCGGAAATCGTCGCCTACGCGCGGGAGATGGGCCGGCCCGTCATCGTCGTCAACGCGAAGGATCTCTCCGTCCGCCGCGAGAACTTTGAAAGCCTCGAGGTCGGTGACCGCCATCTCGCCTACTTCAACGGGCTGCCGCGGGCGCCGCAGCCCACGCCGAAAGACACCCCGGACCGCGGCCGGACCATCGTGCAGGAGTTTCAGGCCAAGGTGGACCATGCCGCCACGTTCCACGCGCCGCACGACAAGCGGCTCGTCACGTTGGCGATCTGCCTGCTGGCACTCGCGGCCATCCTGGCGGCGGCGACCCTCGCCTTTCCCCGTCTGGACGTCGGAGCGATGCCCTGGGTGAAACTCGTGTGTCTCCTCGCCGCCACCGCCATCGCCCTGCTGGTGCGGCACCGGCGCGATCAGCACGACTGGGCGCGCTGCCGCCTCGCCACGGAAATCACCCGCAGCACGCTGGCCACCTGGGGTCTGCCCCGCTCGTTGCGACTCTTCGACGACTTCGACTGGGCGGGGCTCGAGCCCTTGCGACGCTCGCTCGACGTGCTGCACCGGCGCGGGGCCCGCGCGTATCCGGCAAGTTTTGACGAATTCAAGCAGCGCTACGTGCGGGAGCGCATCGACGTCCAGCTGGCCTATTTCGCCGGGCAAAGGCAATGGGCGGCGCCGATCCAGGAGCGTCTCCGCTGGGGATTTTTCATCTCCATGCTGCTGGCCGTGTGCTTCAGCGCCGCCTACGCCTCGCACACGCTGATGCCCGCCCTCCAGGCGCCCGCCTGGGTGGAGTCATGGGTCTATGGGTTTGGTCCGGTGGCCCTGCCGGTGCTGGCCGTCGCGTTTCTGGGGCTCATCCGGGTCACCGACCTGCACCGCCGGCTGGCCCGCTGCCGCGAAATGGAAGTGCGGCTGGCGGCGGCCCGCAAGGAGGCCGTCTTCGTGCAAACGTGGGGGGCACTCGAACGCGTCGTCGCCAAGGCGGAGCGCGCGTTGCTGCAGGAGGTGTTCGAGTGGCACACGATCACCAGCTTCACGGAGAACCGGTAGGGTTTCGCGGGGGTGTTGCGCGGCGCAACACCCTCGCGAAAACCTTTGCGCTTCGCGACCCGGGCCGGATTATCCCGCCACGTGCTTTCTCCGGCTCCCGCCGCCCAAGAATTTTTCTGGGACGACCTTCTCGAATACATCGGGGAGCGTCGTGTCATTCCCATTGTCGGCGCGGAGCTGTTGACCGTGCCCGACGGCACCGGCGGCGAAGCACCGCTCATGCGCGTGCTCGCCGTCCGGCTCGCCGAGCGCCTCCGCGTCCCCGCCGACGACTGCACCGGCGATGATGCCCTGCACCAGATCGTCTGCCGCTACATCCAGCGGGGCGGCCGCCGCGAGGAGGTCTACCCGCGCATTCGCACGCTGCTGAAGGAGCTCGCGCCGGCCGTCCCGCCAATCCTGCGCGAACTGGCGCGGATCCGGCACTTCAACGTTTTCGTCACGACCACCTTCGACTCGCTGCTCGCCCAGGCCCTCGACGAGGAGCGGTATGCCGGCGCGCCCAAGACCGTCTCGCTCGCCTACTCGCCGAACAACAACACCGACCTGCCCGCTGACGCGCGCCAAAGCGCCACCTCCACCGTCTTCCATCTGCTCGGGCGCATGTCCGCCTCGCCGGACTACGTCATCACGGAAGAGGACACCCTGGAATTTTTCACCGCGATCCAGTCCGAATCGAAACGGCCCAACGTGCTGCTCGACGAACTGAAGACGAGCCACCTGCTGCTGATCGGCAACACGTTTCCCGACTGGCTCGCGCGCTTCTTCATCCGGATCGCGAAACACGGCCGGCTGTCGCTGCAACGGGAGGAACTCGAGATTATCGCCGATCGCTCGGTCGCGACGGACCCCAAGCTCGTCCTCTTCCTGCGGAATTTTTCGTATCGCACGCAGATCTTTGAACAGGGTTCCGCGAAGGATTTCGTCCATGAACTGAGCGCGCGCTACCTTGAAAAATTCCCCGCGCCGACGTCCGAGGTAGGGCCCGACCTCCGGGCGGGCCTTTCCGTCGCCCCGGCGGCGACGGCCGAAATGAAACCCGGTTCCGTCTTCCTCAGCTACGCGAGCCAGGATGCGCCAGCGGTCAAAAAAATCCGCGATGCCCTGGAAGCCGCGGGCGTCGAGGTCTGGTTTGACCAGCGCAAACTCGAGGGCGGCGACGACTTCGACAAGGAAATCAAACGCAACATCCGCGGTTGCTCGCTCTTCGTGCCGGTGATTTCCGCCAACACTCAGGCGCGCCACGAAGGTTATTTCCGCCTCGAGTGGGCCCTCGGCGCCGAACGCTCGAAACTGATCGCGGAGACCATCCCGTTTATCTTGCCCGTGCTGATCGATCCGGTGGGCGAAAACGAAGCGCTCGTGCCCGAGCGGTTTTTGCAGGTGCAGTGGACCAAGCTTCCCGGTGGCGCGACGACGCCGGAATTCGTCGAGCGGATGGTGCGGTTGATCCGGGATTTTCGGAAACGCGAAAAGGGACTGCTCTGAAAAAGATGAACCACAGTGACACCGAGGCACGGAGAAAACCCCCGGAAGAGTCTAACTCTACCTTTTCCGTTCTCTGCGCTCTTTGGATCTTTGCGGTTAAATCATGTCTCTTCCTTCCCTGATTTTCACCACGGATCGCACGGATGAACACGGATCATGGCACCAAGACCTCTGGGTTTGTATCCGTGCCCATCGGTGTGATCCGTGGTTAAACTCCGATGTCTGATCTTGCCCCAATTATTTCCTCAGCGGTCGATGCGGCCAACCCCTGGCCGGGGCTGGCGTCGTTTACGGAGGACTCGCGGGCGTTTTTCTTCGGCCGCGAAAAAGAGACCGACGAACTCGTCCGGCTCATCCGTCGCAACACCCTCACCGTCCTCTTCGGCCAGTCGGGTCTCGGCAAATCGTCGCTCCTCCAGGCCGGCGCCTTTCCCCACTTGCGCGAGGCGGATTTTCTCCCGCTTTATCTGCGGCTCGACCATTCGGTCGTTGCCGACAAACCGGGGTCACCGACCCCGGCTACAACGCCCACCCTCGCCGATCAAGTGAAGGCCGCGCTGGTCGAGGCCTACCAATCCGTCGGCGCGGATGCGCCCGCCCCGCGGGCCGACGAAACTCTGTGGGAATATTTTCATCGCAAGGACATCGACATCTGGAGCGCGAAGAACCGCCTCCTCACACCCATCCTCGCCTTCGATCAGTTCGAGGAAATCTTCACCCTCGGCCGCGCCAGCGACGCGCAGCGGGAGCGCGGACGCGCCTTCCTCGCCGAACTCGCCGACCTCGTGGAAAACCGCGCGCCCGCGGCGCTGCGGGAGAAATTCGACAGCGGCGAACTCGACATCGCGCGCTACAATTTCGACAAACCCTCGTGCCAGGTCGTGCTGAGCCTGCGCGAGGATTTCCTGCCCGATCTCGAGAGCCTGAAAAACGAGATGCGGTCGATCATGCACAGCCGCATGCGCGTCCGCCGGCTCAACGGCACGCAGGCCCTCGAGATCGTGCAAAAGCCCGCGCCGCACCTCCTCGCCGAGGGCGTGGCGGAGCGCGTGGTCGAGTTTGTCGCCGGAGTACGCGGTGGTTCGGCGGAACGGCTGACCGAGATGGAAGTCGAGCCGGCGCTCCTTTCCGTCATCTGCCGCGAGTTGAACGAGCGCCGCCGGGCGCTCGGGCAGGCACAGATCACGGCGGATCTGGTCTCCGGCAACCGCCGCGAGATCCTCACCGAGTTCTACGACCGCAGCGTCGCCGACCTGCCGGCGGAGATGCGCGCCTTCGTCGAGGATCATCTGCTCACCAAGTCCGGCTTCCGCGACAATCTCGCGCTGGAGACCGCGCTCGAATCGCCCGGCGTCACGCGCGCGCTCGTCGACACGCTGGTTTCGCGGCGGCTGCTGCGCATCGAGGATCGCCTCGGCGTGCAGCGCGTGGAGTTGACACACGACGTGCTCGCCGAGGTGATCCGCGCGAGCCGCGATGCGCGGCAGCAGCGCGCGGAGCTCGCCGAGTCCGCGCAACGCGCCCGGCGACAGCGCTGGGCGATTGGCGGACTCGCGGCCGCGGTCGTCGTGCTCTGCATCGGGGCGGTCTTCGGTATTCGCGCGCAGCGGCGCGCGGAACAGGCCGAGCGCGACGGCGCCGCGCGGTCGAGCCGGACGGATCTGGTCTACGGATCGCAATTGCTCGAACAGGGGAAAGTTTCCGAAGGCATCGCGTATCTCGCCCGCGCCGCCCGCTCCGATCCGCTCAACCATGCGGCCGGCCCACGGTTGATGTCGGCCCTGGCCTATCGGGCGTTCGCCCTGCCGGTCGGCGTGGCGTATAAACACGAACACGAGGCGGTCGTGATCGGGTTTTCCGCCGACGGGAGCCGGGTGGTCACGAACACCGATCACCGGACGATTCATATCTGGGACGTTGCCTCCGGCCGGCCCGTCATCGCACCGGTGGTGCATGACGCGGAGCCTTCCGCGGGTGCAATCGACGAGAAGGGCACGCGCATTGCGGTCGCCCTGGTGGATGGCACCCTTCGCATCTGGGACGTGGCGACCGGCAGGCTGCTCGCCGGCCCCCTGCAAAATGGCAAGAGCACGATCCGCCTCGCTTTCAGCCCCGATGGGCGCTGGCTGGCGGCGGGTAATTCCGAAGGCGTAGCAAAGCTGTGGGATGCGGGCACAGGCGAACTAAAGGCGACGCTCCCCCACACCAATTGGGTCTCTTCGGTCGAATTCAGCGCCGATGGCACCCGCTTGCTCACCACGGATTTTGGCCGATCGGCTGAAACTGCTTTGTGGCGGGTGTGGACGGTGCCGTCGGGTGAGCCACTGACTCCGGCGATGACCGGGGCGGTTGGCCAATACAATTGGGGCCGCTTCAGTCCGGACGGCAAACTGGCGCTCATCTGCGACCATGGCGGGGCGCAGTTGTGGGATTGGGCGGCCGGGAAAAAAGTGGGCCAAAAAATTTCGGGAATCTCGCAGGGTACTCCGGTGAAATTTTCCCCCGACGGCACTTGGCTGCTGGCGGTCGCCCGAACCGATCGGACGGCCCGGATTTGGGAAGTGCCGGGTGGCACGCTGCGTCGGAAATTCGATTTTGCGGGCGAGATTTCCCTCAGTCGCGATGGGCGCCGGCTCATGGGCGCCCGGCCGGATGGTTCAGTGCACCTCGTGGATGCGGGCACCGGCCAGCCGTTGATCGAACCGATCCGGGCTGGGTTTTCCGTCAACGCCCTGTTTTCGCCCGACGAGCGGGAAATCTGGACCGGCGGCCGCGACGGCGTCGTGCGCCGCTGGCGGGCGACCGCCACCGCAGCGGCTCCGCTGCAGGTGAGCTCCGGCAAGTCGCTGCGCGGATTCCACCTCGTAGCACCCCAGACCTTGATTCTCGGTTCGGCTGGCTCCTGGGAATTTCGTGACTTGGGCACCGGAAAAACAAGCTCTCCGACGCTCGCGTTTCCCACCGGCGTACGGGTGCGAAATCTGTTGGGGAGCGACGACTATCGGTTCGCGGCGGTGACCTTCGACACCGACAAGGTCGAATTGTGGGACGTTCGCCAGCCGGAGGCGATCAAACGCCATCCGCTCACGCCCATGACCGGACCCCGACTGACGTTTTCCAAGTCCGGCAACCGGCTGAGCCAGTATCAATTCTCGAACGTGGTTTACGTCTGGGATACCGAGAGTGGAAAACAGATCGGAAAGCCGCATCGGATTCCCGGTGGCCGCACTGCCGCCCAGGCGCTGTCGGCGGACGGTGCATACCTGGCGCTCGGCGACACCGACGGCAACGTCGTCGTCTTCGACGTTGCGACCGGAAAACAATTGGGAGCAACGGTTCAGCTCGGAACGCAGACGATCGGGCTCTCCTTCAACTCGAACGGCACGCGGCTCGCAAGCAGTGGCGTGGGTCGGACCGTACATTTGACCGAAGTCGCCACGGGGCGCGACGTGTTGCCGCCGATCAAATTGCACGCCCCCGCCAATATCCTCCGGTTCAGTCGTGATGGCCGCTCGCTGACGATTCCCACGCAAGCCAACAACGAGGTAAATTTCTGGGACACGCAGACAGGAGCGCTGCGCACGCTGCAATTGAGCAACGAAAAACCGGTGACCGCGATTGACTTCGATCGCGACGACGAACGGATTGCGATCAGCGATTCCATCGACGGCCGGATTCGAATCTGGTCAACCGCGACCGGCCAGCTCCTGGCCGAGCCGCTTACCCCGGCGGGCAACCGATTCAGCTCCACCTTCAGCCCGGATGGGAAATTCGTTCTGTCCTGGGGTTTGACCAACCATACGGTCGCGATCTGGCCGGTGCCTTCACTCGTGACGAATGCGCCGGTGCCCGCGTGGATCGAACGCCTCGCCACGGCCGTGGCCGGCGGCACGATCAGCGCCACGGGCGAGTTCCTGCCCGCACCGATCACGCCAAAGGAATTTTCCGCCGTCAAGGCCGAGCTGGCCGCGCTGCCCGACGATGCACCGTTCGTGAAATGGGGCCGATGGCTTCTGGCCGATCCGACGACACGGACCATCTCACCCGAGTCGCCACTGAGCGCCGTCGAAGCCGCGAAGTTTCTCATCGAAGATCCCTTCACGGCGTTGGTGGCAAAGGCCACCCGGCTGCGGCGGCTGGACAACCGGGCAGAGGCCGAGATCGTGGAGCGGGAGATCGTCGCCATGGCGCGCACGGACAACACACCCGAAAGCCAGGCGGCGAGCGTTTCGCTGTACAACCACGTCCAGAACTTGATCAAGGAGGGCAAATTCACCGAAGCCGAGCCGCTGGCCCGCGCCTGCCTCGATTTGTGCGAGCGGGTCTACAAGGGAGAAAATGCGACCAGTTGGGTGATACCGAATTCACGCGGGACGGTCGGCGAGTCGCTCGCCGGCCAGAAACGCTACACCGAGGCCGAGCCGTTTTTGCTCAAGGCGTACGATGAATTGAAGCGAGCCAAAGGGGCGCCCGCGTCGCGCAGCGCGGAAATCGCCCAGGTGCTCACCCAGCTCTACGTGGCGACGAATCAGCCGGAGCAAGCCGCCGAATGGGGACCGCGGGCCGCCGCCGCGCCCGTGGAAGGCACCACCTCCACCGCGGAACCGGTGTCGCCGTGATCTAGGTTTTCGCGCCGCGCGAAAACCTCGCAAAAACCTCATTTCCCGAGTTTCTTCAGCGCCTTGTTGATTTTTTCCAAATCGCAGGCCGCGGGATCGTAGTCGGGGCCGAGCCACTCGATCCACTCGCGGCCGAGGTCGGTATCCGGCTCCTTGATGCACGCAAGCAGGTCGTGAAAGGCCTCGACCCCGCCGCAGTCCTCCGGCGGCCCCGCGCGCTCGCCGGCGACGCACAGGGGGTACGTTGCACCCTTGGCGATCACGCCGATCTTCTCGACCTTGAGATCGATCTGCCAGCCGTCGCCAAAGTGGTAGCCGTAGCTGAAGCGCTCGCGATGCTCGAGGTCGAGGTCGGCGAGCGTCACGTCGCGGTCATCCTCGATCGTGAGTTCCTCGCGCTTGAGCGGATTGCCAAAGCGCAGGTCGTCGAGGTTGAACGCATGGGTCTGATAATCGAACCAGTCGAACGCGACTTGAATCGTGTCGTGGAGGCGGGAGAGCCACATCGACTCGCGCACGAGGAAGCGCCGCCAGATGCGCGGTTCGCAGGCGGCCACCTGGAGGTGCAGGGTGAAAACGCGCTCGGGCGGACGCTTGACCCGGGAGCCCTTGCCTTCGTGGAGCGAAATCATGAATGGCCCAACAAAACGCACGACCCCGCGCTCGGCAAGCGGAAGGACGCGGCTCCGCCGTGTCCTGAAGGCTTTTTGCGCAGAAAAAACCTCAGAACCGATACGCTGCGGTCACGCCAACCTGCCGCGGGTCGGCCCGATCCTCATAGCGCGTCTCAAGGTAATCGGGGTCTTCGTTGCCGAAGAAAAAAACCCGTTTCTCATGGCGTTCGTTGAAGAGATTCCGTCCCCACAGCGTGAGTGTCCAGGCGCGCCAGGTGTAGCCGACGCTGCCGTTGACGACACGCAAGGCGCGGCGCGCCTCATGCTGGGTGTTCGAGTCGAACTGGGTCGCCCGCGTGACGAGTTCGAGCTGGCCGAAAAGCCCCGGCTCATTCCGGTAACGGGTCCCGAGCGTGGTGCCGTGGCGGGGCGTGTTGGCGAGACGGCGACCGCCGCCGGTGTTGCCATTGGCCAGCGTGAAGCGATCCAGCTTCGACTCCATCAACGCCAGCGAACCATAAGCGGACCATTGCCGGGTCAGCGCGAAGGAACCCGTGGCCTCGAGCCCGTAGACGTCGGCGCGCCGGGCGTTGGCGGTGAAGAAGCGATAGTTGCCGCCGAATCCGGCGGAATCACGCACCTGCGGGCGACGCCGATCGAGGTAAAACGCGGTGAACTCGCCCGCCAGCCGCCGATCGAGGGCATTGCCGCGCAGGCCGGCCTCGTAATTCCAGAGATCCTCGGTCGCGTAGGTGAGCGGATCCGCCGGCGGGTTGATGCGCGCGTCGATGTTAACGCCGCCGCCCTTGTAGCCGCGGGTGATCGACGCAAACGCGTGGTGATCGGGCGTGAGGTCGTGTTCGAGCGTGAGCTTGCCGCCGAGGAGCGTGTCGGCGAAGCCGGGTTGAAATGTCACCGGCAGAAGGTAGACGGGGAGGCCCTTGCGGATTCGCGTCGTCGTGCCTTGGCCGTCGAGGTCGAGCCGTTCGGCGCGCAGCCCAATGATCACCCGCGTCTGCGCGCTGAGGTCGTGGCCGACCTGACCGAATAGGGCGGCGTTGCGCGCTTCGTAGTTGGTCTTCAGTCCGCGGAAGTCGTACGGGTCCTCGTTCGTGTAGGCGCTCTCCTCGTCGGTCCCGGCGAAGTAGGCGCCGAGCGTCCAGCGGTCGATCCAGCCCAGCGCGCCGCGCGTGGCCGCCGAGTCGGCGCGCACTTCTTCGCTGAACACGGTGCGCCGGCGCCGCAGGTCGCTGAAACCCTGATACGACGCCGCCGTCCAGTCGTCGTCGTAGCTGTAGCGCGAAGTCACCCGGCTGCCACCGGTGATCGTCGTGAGGCGCACGCCGGCGAAACCGGTGTAGGTGCCGCGGAGGCTGGCGGCCCGGGAACGCTGTTCGTCGCGACCGGGCCGGTCGCTGAACGTGCGGCGGCCGTTGTTATCGAGGGCGAATTCGTCGAAGCCGTTGTTCACCTCGGAGAACAGCAGTGCGCCTTCCCACCGCCATCCGGCGGAAGGATTCGCGGTGAGGCGCAGCCGCGCGGAAAACTCGTCGCGGGCGTTGGTGGCGCGGTTGAGCGTGACGTTGCGGCGGAAGCCGTCGCTCGCGCTCTGCTGCACGGCGAGGCGCAGCATCAACGCGTCGGGTTTGGCGGCGATCAGGGGCCCGCCGAAGGCGAATCCCCCGGCGCGCAAATTGTCGCCGCCGACGCGGCCCTCGATCTGCCCCGTCCAAAACGGCGTGGGCGCGTGCGTCACGAGCCGGACAACGCCCCCGGCCGCGTTGGCCCCGAAGGCGCCGGCCTGCGGTCCGCGCAGCACCTCGATCTGCCGCACATCAAAGGTGCCACCGAGCGTCCCGAGGCCGGTGAAGTCGAGGTCGTCGACCAAAAAGCGCACGCTGCTATCGGGCGTCTCGCCCTCGTACTGGGAGTTCTCGCCGATGCCGCGAAGTTGCAGGTAACGCGGCCGCGAGGTTCCGCCCGTCCACGTGAGATTGGGAATCTGATCGACGAGATCGCCGAAGTGTTGCACGGCCCCGGCGCGCAACGCCGGTTCGTCGTAAACGCTTACGCTGGCGGAGATGCGATCGAGCGGAGATTCCCAGAGGTCGGCGGTGACGCGCAGCGGCTCGAGCCTGACGGGCGCGGTCGCGGAGGACGCGGCGGCGATGGGAGCGGTTTGCGCCCGTGCGACCGGGAAGAATCCTCCGGCGGGGAGCAGGATGGTCGCGGTCAGAATCGCACGGAAGGAAGTGAGGGAGGGAATTTGCATTTTTGGAATGCCAGACCCCAAGCGGATCCCCGAGGGAAGAGGCGCTGGACTCACACCCCGTGGCGCTTATCGCGGCGCCTGCTGTTTCCTTCGTCGGCATGATCCGTCCAGGTTCAAAGGGTCGAGCAGCCGATCGTGCCGCAATCTCAGTCTTCCGCGGAAGACACCCCTACAGGCAAGGCGCACAACAGGGCGGTCACCGATGCGGCGCAAGCGCATTTCGCGGCGGCGAACCGCCGGAGGCGCTGCTACGGCAGCTCGTAAACTTCCAGCAGCGCGGCGCCGCCGGCGCCGCTGCCGCTCCGGACTTGCACCGTGTACGCTCCGGGCGGAAGTGACACCACCAGCGCGGCGTCGCGACTGTCTTCATCGGCAATTCGAAACGCCCCGGCCCGGTCGAACGCATCGGTCAGAACCACGGAGTCGACTCGCGCAACACCACTCCAGGCCGAATTCGTCGCGATCAGACGATCTCCTTGATAAACGGCAAGCTGCGGGTGCGCCAGAGCTTCAGTCACACCAAAGGTCGACAGCGTGGGCCCGACGGCGCGGATCAGCATGGTTTGGTTGGTGGTTCCGGATATGACGAAGCCGCTGATGACCGTATCGGCGCCGGTTGCGACGCGCGCCAAGGTCGAGATGTTCACGATCGAATGTCCCTTGGCTGCTCCCGCCGAACCGCTGAAAATATGCGTGAGCATGCGGCCCACTCCGGCCTTCATGCCCAGATAGCGGCAAGCGACGCTCGGACCGCCGTTGTCGTAAACCTCCAGCACGCCATATTGCGAAACGCCCGGAACGACGCCGCCCGAATACGGGCCGCCCTTGATGGATCCTTCCTGGGTCAACGCCGCACCGTGCAACACCGTAAGGGGTGCGCCACCACCGGTGGCGTAGTCGGAATTTTTCCCGTCGTCAAAAGCGAGGCCGTGCATGTCGCCGGAGATCAGCACCAGATTCGGAATCTGGTTGTCGCGGACGAAGTTGGCGATCTCGGTCCGTTCGGTCGCGTATCCGCCCCAGGAATCGTCCCCCACTCGCGCCGGCGCGATCCACGGATTGGTGCAGACCCACACGACGAGCGGGAAGCCGTTGTCGCGCGCACTGATAAGTTCCTGTTTGAACCACGCTTTCTGGCCCGCGCTTAGCTTGGTCTTGGTGGCGGATTCGGCCGCGCTCGCACGCCCCGAACCACTGCGCAAGTCTGTCATGATGAAGCGCACCCGGCCAATCGTGAATGCCTGCCCGATCGTGCCACCCACCGCGCCCAGGGGATAGTGGGGAACACGTTCACGGTAGACCAATCGCGCTGCGTCCCGACCCGTGGCGGTACCGTCGGAATCGTTGCCCGAATAATCGTGATCGTCCCACATGTAGGCGACCGGCATGCTGCGAAAGAACGGACCCTGGGCGAAGTGCCCGAGCAGGTTGTCGTAGTTGGCGCGGTAGTCGTCGGCCACCACACTGTTGGTGTCGCTGTAATGCAGGTCCCCCATGTGGATGAAGAGCAACGGCCGCTCCTCCATGATCGCCGGAAACACGCTCTGGTCGCGCGCCCGGAAATCCCCACAGGAGGAAAACGCGATCCGGAACGAGGCGCGGCCCAGCGGGAAGGTGCGAAAGCGCCCGCGCGAAATCGCCTCCGGGCGAAGCGAGCCCGCCACTTCAATCCCGTAAAAATATTCCGTATCGGGCACCAAACCCTGGACGGTCAACTTGGCGGTGTTTCCCGACGCCGTCGCCGTCGTAAACACGGGCGAGAAGGCGGCCGACGCCAAGGAGTCCGTGAGACTCACCTGGAGGCGGACCCGGACGCCAGGGTTCTTGAGGCGGATTGAGACCGTCGCACTCGTTGGCGTGACATTTCCCGCCCACACGCCCCCGATGAAAGGGGACTCAGCCTGCCCAAACGCGACTCCAAAGAGCGCGCAGAACAGCAGGATGATCTTGGACGTGCTCATCAGGGGGATTTACCTCATACATTCGACCCGGAAACCCAAGTCGCAAGGGGATTTTCTCGAAATTGATATTAACCCGAGGTTGTCAATGGCGTCTATTAGCTGAACTCATTGATTGTGCCGCCCACCACGACACACATTCTAATCCGCCTCGTCCTCGCCCTTTCGGCAGGCGTTTCGCTGCGGGCGGATCCCATCATTAGCGAATTCATGGCGTCGAATACCACGACCCTCGCCGACGAAGACGGCGCGTTCTCCGACTGGATCGAGTTATTCAACCCCGATTCAACTGCGGTGAATCTGGCCGGCTGGTATCTGACGGATTCCGCGACCAACAAGACCAAGTGGCAGCTGCCCTCGGTAACAATTCCCGCTGGTGGATACCTCGTCGTGTTTGCGTCCGACAAGAATCGCCGCGATCCGGCGGGCCGTCTGCACACCAATTTCAGCCTAAACGCCGACGGAGAATATCTGGCGCTCATCAAGCCCGATGGCCTCGCCATCGCGTCGGATTTTTCGCCGAAATTTCCCGAGCTGCAGGCCAACGTTTCATTCGGCTTCCCGTCCGGGACGACTTCGGGCACCCCTGTCTTTCTCGAACGAGCAACCCCGGGCGCGGCGAATTCCGCGACCCGGCCCGCCACGATTACGGAAACCGTGACATTTTCCCGGGCCGCCGGCCCGTTCGACGCCCCATTTTCGCTTGCGCTGACCGGAGCGGCCAGCACCCAGCAGATTCGCTATGTGGTGGTGCCGTCCGCCACCGGCGCGACCGCACCGGAGCCGACTGCCAGCTCCACGCTCTACACGGGCCCCATCTCGATCACCAATTCCGTCGTGGTGCGCGCGACGGTGTTTGCGACCGGCGGCGCGACCCGCGGGGCGACCCGCACCGCCTACTATCCGACGATCAGCGCGGATTTGTCGGGATTCACCAGCACGCTTCCCGTGATCGTGATCGACACCCTCGGTTCCGGCCCGCTGGTGAAAGACGGTATCGAGCGTGTATCCTGGCTCTTCTCCTACGCACCGCGCAGCAATAATGCGCCGGTCTTCGCCACGGCTCCCGAGTTGGTCAGCTCGCTCACGACCTCGGTTCGAGGATCGTCGTCGGCGACGTTTCCCAAGAAAGGGTACAGTGTCGGGTTCACGGACGACCTCGGCAACCGGCGGGCCCCAAAACTGCTGGATCTTCCCACGCAGGAAAAATGGGTCCTGGTCGCCCCGTGGACCTACGATCTCAACTATATCAACAACCCCTTCGTCTACGCACTCTCGAACCAGCTCGGACGCTGGGCATCACGGACCCGCCTCGCAGAGGTCTACTTCAATTCCAACGGGAACGCCATCGAAAGCACCGATTATGCAGGCATCTACGTCCTGAGCGATCGCATTGAGGTCGGAAAAAACCGGGTCGATCTGGCCACGCTCGCACCCAATGAGCTTTCCGGCTCGGACGTCACCGGCGGCTACATCCTGAAAATCGACAGCAAGGATCCGGACGAGATTGGCTGGGTGACCAGCCGGGGATTTCCCAACAACCCCGGCGCATCAATCGTGCTCGTGGAACCGTCGGCGGCAAACATCGCGCCCGCCCAGGTGACGTATATCAAAGACTACGTTCAGCGGATGGAGAACGCGCTGTTTGCGAGCCGCGACGCGGGGTGGGCGCGGCGGACCTATCTCGATCATATCGACCGGGCCGCCTGGGTGGACCACCATCTACTCAACACCTTTGTCGCCAACCCCGACGCCCTGGTCCGCAGCGCGTATTTCTCGAAGGACAAAAACGGCAAACTCGTTGCCGGTCCCGTGTGGGATTTCGACCGCGCCCTCGGCAACTATTGGGATGAGCGATCGTTTCGCCACGACGTTTGGGTCGGCCTCGGGGCCGCGGACGTCTGGCAGACCGGCTGGTGGGGCGTCATCGCCCGCGACCCCGAGTTCATGCAAGACTGGGTTGACCGCTGGCAGTCGTTGCGCCGCGCGGAGTGGGCAACGGGCAGTCTACAGTCGCTGATAGGTACGCTCGGTGCGAGTGTCGGCGCGGCGGCGGCGGCCCGGGACGTGGCGCGCTGGCCGGTCAATCAAAGCCCGTACGGCAATCACGCAGCCCAGATCGAGTATCTCAAAGGCTGGATCTCGCTGCGCGCGGCCTGGATCGACCGCCAGTTTCTCGCCGCCCCTTCGATCACCGTGGCCGGCACCTCCTTGATCTTCACCCCACCCACCGGGGCCCAACTGGCCTACACCCTCGACGGCTCGGATCCCCGATCGCTCGGTGGAGAAGTCGCGCCGAATGCCGTGCTGACCTCCACGCCGCTCACCACTCCGGCGACCGGCAACCTCCACGTCCGCAGCTACAACGCGAGCCGGCGCGGAGTTTACCCGGGAAGCCCGTGGAGTGGATCGGTGGGCGGCACTTCGTCCTCTCCGCTGTCGCCGGTCGCGCGCTTGGTCAATATTTCCAGCCGCGCCGTGGTGGGCGGAGGAGACAACGCGCTAATTGTCGGCGTGGTCGTCGCCGACACCGAGGCCAAACGCTATCTTTCCCGCGCGATCGGCCCGGCGCTCGGAGTGTTCGGCGTCACCGACTTTGTGCCAGACCCCCAGTTGGGCATCTTCCGTTCCATCACCGAGCTTTTCCGCAACAACGGCTGGGAGTCGGGACCCGACGCCGCGAAACTGCCCTCGTACGCCAGATCCGTCGGAGCGTTCGCCTTGCCGACGGGCAGTCGCGACTCGGCCCTGGCCAGCGAACTTGCATCCGGCGATTACACCGTTCAAATCACGACCCCAAGTTCCCGATCCGGGGTCGGGCTCGCGGAACTCTACGAACTCGACGCGAACGGCCGCACGGTGAACCTCTCCACGCGCGCCCAAGTGCGGATCGACGACGGTGTCCTTACCGGGGGCTTTTTTGTGCAGGGTCCGGCCTACAAACGAATGCTCGTGCGGGCAATCGGCCCAACTTTGGAGGTATTCGGCGTTGCCGGTGTGCTGCGCGACCCGGTCCTCACGATCAACTCGAGTCAGGGTGTCGTGGCCACGAACGATCGTTGGGAAGCGGCCCCCAACGTCGCCGCGATGAGCGCGGCGGCCCGGAGCGTCGGAGCCTTCAGCCTTGCG
This sequence comes from Opitutaceae bacterium, assembly GCA_005792355.1. Classification (GTDB taxonomy): domain Bacteria; phylum Verrucomicrobiota; class Verrucomicrobiia; order Opitutales; family Opitutaceae; genus ER46. The sequence goes on along the minus strand of SXSC01000025.1, from coordinate 76,392 downwards.
GCCAACAGTGAGGACGCCGCCCTCCTGATTACGCTTCCACCCGGTGCCTACACCGTCGAGATCAGGGGCAAGGGCAACACCGAGGGCGTCGCCCTCCTTGAAATCTACGAGGTGCCATAGGTTTTGCCCCCCCAGGAGCATTCGGAAACACAAGAGCCGCCCCCAATGACAGAGGCGGCCCGTGTGACCTAAAACCAAACAAACCGTTTGAACTACAAACCCAATTGTCCCCATGGACAGTCTACTGCGTGGGGATAGACGGACGGGATCGAAAAACGCTCAAAGATTTCGGAAAACAATTTAGCCAGACCGCAAGTCTGCTTTCTGACGCAGCATCTGCGACCTTTCTGCATCTGCCGGAGGTACTTCATTTCGGTTCGCGACAATCTTTTGCGTACCTCCGGGAGCGGCGGTTGCCCAACCGCCCCTCCTTTGGTTGCGGCCGCAGGCCGCGTTAGACTGCTATCCCCGAAAATGCACGCAGGCTGCGACGATTCTTTTCAATCCATCTACCGCGGATTACGCGGATTTCGCGGATGCCTTCGGCGGTGCACCTGCCTTTTTCCGCGTCATTCGCGGTCAAAATGTCCGGGGCATTCGACAAACTCAAGGCCCCGAGACTGGCGAGGGGCAGTCCCTGCCTTTATCCGTGTTGATCCGTGTACCGAGCGAAGCGACAGGATCGCCAATCCGTGGTGAAAAAATGTTGTCGCTTGGGCCCAAACCACCAGTCCTTTGGGCAAAAAAAGGAAATCGCTTGGGCTGACTGTCTCAGTCTGAGAGTTACCGCAGAATCAGGGTCTCCCCTGTTTTCTCTCTTTTTTGCCAACCCTCTTTTTTGCGCCTTTTTGTGTTTTTTGTGGCCATTCCCTCCGAGGATTGGGCTCGGTTGCGGCCGCGCCGCCTTGGGATCTTTGCGGTTACATTGTCTTGGCTATTCCTTTGGTTGCGGCCTTGAGCCGCGTTGGGCTACTATTGATCCATTTCGATCCTGTTGAGACGATTTTTTGCCACCGAGATCACAGAGGGAAAAGAGAGGCCACAGAGCGGAGGAGCGGGCGTTCTTTTTCGGTGGTATTCTCTGTGACCTCCTGCCGGGCCTCAGTGACCTCTGTGACCAGCGGTTTGATTCCTGCGGTTGCGGTTGACGCGTTCGGAGATATCCGGGTTAGGTGGTGGCCCTGTACCGCGGTGCGCACGCCGCAGCTACCGATCCAGAAAAACCGGCTCCACCAACGGCATCGGCCGGTTTTCCCCTCCGAGTTCGACCGGCGCCGACGGCACCAACGGGTAACGGAACCGGTGCCCTTCGTAATTGCGAAAAATAATCGCATCGTCCGTCACCGACTCCACGTAATCCGGATTGATGGGCACCTTGCCGCCGCCGCCCGGCGCATCGATTACATACTGCGGCACCGCGTAACCGGTGGTGTGGCCGCGCAACGCCCGGATGATCTCGATTCCTTTGCGGACATCGACCTTGAAGTGAGCCCCGCCCGTGATCAGGTCCATCTGGTAGAGATAATACGGCCGCACCCGCATCCGCAGCAGCCGGTGCACCAGCGCCTTCATCACCTCCGCATCATCGTTCACGCCTTTGAGCAGCACGCTTTGGTTGCCCAACGGCACCCCGGCGAACGACAGCCGCTCGCACGCCGCCCGCAGCTCCGCCGTCGTCTCCTTCGGGTGATTCACGTGGATGCTCATCCAAATCGGCCCGTATTTCTTGAAGATCTCGCACAGCGCCGGAGTGACACGCTGGGGCAGAAACACCGGGATGCGCGATCCGATGCGGATGAACTCCACATGGGGGATCGCGCGCAGCCGCGAAATCAGGTGCTCCAGTTTTCGGTCCGACAACAGCAGCGGGTCGCCCCCGGAGAGCAGCACATCCCGAATCTCAGGGTGAGCCTCGATGTAGCGCAGACCCTGCTCATACTCCGGATGAAAATTGTAGTCCTGGGCATTGGAAACCAGCCGGCTCCGGGTGCAGTAACGGCAATAGGCCGCGCACCGGTCGGTGACAAGAAACAGCACCCGATCAGGGTAGCGATGCACCAGGCCCGACACCGGTGAATGTTCATCCTCCCCCAGCGAATCGAGCATTTCACCTTCCGAAATCACCATCTCATCCGCCCGGGGTATGACTTGCTTCCGGATCGGACAATGGGGGTCAAAACGATCGATCAAGTTGAAAAAATACGGGGTGATCGCCAGCGCCAGCTTATGATTCGCATGTTCGCAGCCCACTTTCTCCTCGGGTGTCAGCGTCATCAGCCGCTCGAGCTGCGCCGTCGTCGTGAGACGATGCTTGAGCTGCCACGTCCAGTCCTGCCAGTCGCTCTCCGGGATGTGCTGCCAAAGTCCCTGGCCATCAAACCAGGAGTTTTTCGCGTCCAAGCCCGCGAAAAACTGAGCGCTGTCGCGACGCTGGCCGCCGGTGGATGAATTTGCGGATTCGGCGGTGTTCCCGGCGGTGGCGGCGTCAGACATCGTGGTTGTTATTCGAAAATCGCGAGGGCTTCACCTCTAGCGACCAAACAATCTCTGTCAAATAAAGCGCCGGGTTAATCCCAACCTTCACCTAACGCGGGGGACTGCAACCAAACGAAAGCACCCAATCTTAACCACGGATGGCACGGATCGGCACGGATAAAGGCAGTCTTCCTTCGGGATTGAGCACGCCGACGGCCCGGTTTCCCACCCTCCGCCGGAAATTTAGGTTTTTGCGCAGGTTTTTGGTCGCAAAAACCGGCGCAAAAACCTTTCGTTCGCCTTTGATGTCCACGCCCAAGCCCGCAGTCCTCGCGCTCGAAGATGGTTCGATTTACCACGGTCGCGCCTTTGGGGCCGACGCCACCGTTTCCGGGGAGTGTGTGTTCAACACGTCGATGACCGGCTACCCGGAAATCCTCACCGATCCTTCCTACTTCGGCCAGATCGTCACGATGACCGCCGTGCAAATCGGCAACTACGGCGTGAACGACGAGGATACCGAGGCCTCCGCCCCGAAATGCACGGGCTTCGTCGTGCGCGAGCTCTCCCCGGTCGTCAGCAACTGGCGCAGCCGCCAGTCGCTCGGGGACTACCTGGCGAAATACGGCATTCCCGGCATCAGCGAAATCGATACACGCGCGCTGACCAAGAAACTCCGCGTCGACGGCGCGATGAAGTGCTGCCTGAGCACGCTGCCGATCGGCGGAGCCGACGCGATCGCGCGGGCCCGGGCGTGGCAGGACATGGCGGGCGCCGACTACGTGAAGCACGTGACGACCAAGGAGCCGTTTATCTGGCGGGCCGATGACTCCGCGAATCACAACCGGCCGTACCTGCCGGTCGGGACGACGATGAACGCTCCGGGGGTGCCGGCGAGGAAGTTTCGGGTCGCGGCGTTCGACTACGGCGCGAAGTACAGCATCTACCGCAAACTCGTGCACCACGGCTTCGAAGTGCAGGTGTTCCCCGCCACCGCGACCGGCGAGCAGGTGCGCGAACACCAGCCCGACGCGGTGTTTCTTTCCAACGGCCCGGGCGACCCCGCGGCGCTGCCGTACATCCACCGGACCGTGACCAATCTGCTGCCTGATTTCCCGATGTTTGGCATCTGCCTCGGCCATCAGATGCTCACCCACGCCCTGGGCGGCACGACGTTTAAGCTCAAGTTCGGCCACCGGGGCGGCAACCAGCCGGTCAAGAACCTGGAGACCGGCAAGGTCTCGATCACCGCACAAAACCACGGCTTTGCCACCGACCCCAAGTCGCTGGAGCAACAGGGTGCCAGAATCACCGAGATCAACCTGAACGACAACACGGTCGAGGGCCTGCGCCACAACTCGCTCCCGGTTTTCAGCGTGCAGTACCACCCCGAGGCCGCTCCCGGCCCCAACGACGCCGACCCGCTGTTCGTCGATTTCTATAAACTGGTCGAAGCCCGGAAGGCCGGAAAGATCTAGCCCGCATAAATCTCACCGCGGTCCGAGACCACAACCAGCGGAGGAAAGGCAGATTTTAACCACAGATGACACGGGTCAGCACGGATAAAGGCAGTCATCATCCGGGATTGATCAGTGAAATCCGTGGTTAAGTGCCTGAAAAATGAATCGTCCAAATCGTCGCAAGAACGAACGATCCGAACCGATATTAGCACACTTTCCGTGAAATCTTTTGGTTCCTCGCTACTTTCAGTGGGTAACAGGTAGGTCGAGCCGGCCTGCGCCGAGCCTTCGGCAGGCAGGTGTCCTCTGTGACTCATGCCTTGGCTTCATCCAGGTGTGAATTTTCCGGGCCGGGGCGGAGTTGAGGCAAGGGTTGCTGGGTGGGCGGCTCGCCTGCTGAATCGTCTTGGGGTCAAACCGGAATGGCTCTTAGGTTTTTCCCGAGCGGCGATAGCTGTTACGATGGCAATTTTCGCGGTCGTCGGGGACTTTTGGCAGAGGAATGGGTGGCAAGGGAATGAAAGGTCGGCGGATTTATTCCTCTGCCACCGATTCCTTTGCCATCCTGCCCAGCGCCCATCGCCGAAAGCGGACCCGCAAGGTCCAGGGAAAGACCGTGCGCCTCGCCGTCTCCCGGGCGCAATCCGTGCTGCTCGCCGCAGCCATCGCCAACTGGCGTACGGTGCAGACCTCGCCTCGCTCAAAGCGAAGCAGCAGGTAAGCCGCGGCATGCTCTTCACGACTCTGGCAGACACGCAACGCCGCCAGCGACTCAGGAAGAAAGTCCTCGGTATTATTCAAGCGCTATTCGGGTCAAACCGCTCCACTCCGGGTGGTTTCGCTCGGCGGGCGTCCGCGATTCATGCGCACGCCCGTTTCGCGACGGACCGCTCGGAGATCGGACCCTGCCTTCAGAATGAGCCGCGGAGGCCGAGGGCCATTTGGATGCCGTATTCCTGCTCCGCATACTGGCGGGCGGAAGTGGGCGTCAGGTCGCCGTAACGGAGGAAGCGCCTCGGTTGGTTGAAGATATTATTCGCGCTGCCGACGAGGGAGAGGCGGTTCGTGAGTTGGAACGACGTGCTGAGGTCGAGCACGGTGCGGGCTTCGAGATATTCGTCCCCGCCGGGGCCGTAAGCGGCCAGGGGGGCTCGTTTGTCGAGACCGCGGTAGTTCCAGCGCGCGGTGAGGGTGAAGCGCTTGGGGGCGACAGTGGCGCCCCAGTTGCCGCTCTTGGGAATAAAGCTGGTGAAGGCGGCGCCGGGTTTGCCGTCGAGTTGGAGCTTCGTGCCGTTGGCGAAAAGGGTGAAGGATCTGCCCCATTTGCCGAGCAGGCGGAGGGATTGCTTCACGTTGATTTCACCGCCGGTGATGCGGGCATTGCCGGAGTTGAACTTGGTGACGATGTTCCAGTTGAGGGAGCGTTGATCGAGGCCCATCTCGGCCAGGAGCGCGGGCGGGGCGATGCGGGAGGCGTCGCCCAAGAAATTCTGGAGATCTTTGCGGAAGACGCCGGCGCTGAGGAGGCCGCCGTTGGCGGTGTAGTATTCGGCGGAGAGGTCAAAATTGTCGGCGGTCCAGGGTTTGAGCGCGGGGTTGCGGATGGGGAGGGTGCCGCGGTAATTCGCGATGTCGCTGTAGTCGACGGGCAGGTTTTTGTTATCGAAGACTTCCACGATGCCGAAGGTCTTGGTGATGGGCCAGGTGAAGTCGAGGTTCGCGCCGGGGAGAAGCTTGTAGGTGTTGCGGTCGAAGTGGGAGTGCGGGTCGGCTTGAGCGTGAGATTCTCGCTGTTGCCCACGAGATTCAGGCTTTAGCGGAGGAGGTGACCGCTGCGTTCGAAGGCGCTCTTGCTGATTAGGTTCACCGAACCGGCGAGAGAGTCGGCGGGGGTCGAGGGCGTGGGGACCTTGGTGAGCTCGATGCGCGAGATGTCGTTCAGCGCCATGCTGCGGATGTCGACGGTGCGGCTGGTGCTGACCCAGAGGTTGGAGGCGGGGACGCCGAGCGGGGCCGAGCACGGCTTCCGCTCCCGGTGCTTCACCCCACCCCTTACCGCACGACCCCCACGGCGCCAAAACGCGCCAACTGCGCCCGCAATTGTTGCTCCAGTTCCGGTTCCACACCCGCACCGCCGCCTTCCCGTAGCGCCAGCTCGATCGTCCGGGTCGCCAGCACCGCGCGATCACCCGCGAAGAACACCTCGGCGATCAACGCGAGCAGCCGCTGCCGCGCCCTGGGCGGCACGGCATCGCCCAGACCCGGCGCCACCGCGCGCCGATACCAGCGGAGCGCCTCGAACCCCGCCCCGTCGCTCGCGTGCAACAGGGCCCAGTTGTAAGCCGCCTCCCTCCAGTCCGGCGCCAGCTGCAGCGCCGTGCGAAAATGTTCGTGCGCCTCGATGCGTCTCGCTTTGCGACGAAAATCCAACGCCAGCTTCAGATGCAACGTCGCCGCCGGCGGCACCCCACCCGGCGGCGGCGCGACGACGTTTTCCAGCACCCGCCCCACTTTGGCGGCAACCGCCGTCGCCCGCGCCAGCTCGCCCCGGTTCGCATGATAGCGAATCCACCGCTCCTGGTAATCTGCTCGCACCACCGCGTGGTCCGCCCGCTCGTCAATGCGCTGCATCACCGTGCCGGTGTTGGCCCAAATTCCCAGCTGCGCCCGTTGCGCCGCACCCAAAAGCACGACCACCACCCCACCCGCCACGACCACCAGAATGCGTCCGCGCCCCGTGGCCCGGGCGAGGAGCAGCGCGACCGCGACGACCAGCACGATGCCCGCCAGATAGTGGTAACGATCCGCAGCAAAGTAAGGCCGCTCGGCGAAACCCAGCATCGGCGCCAGCAAGCACGCATGCGCAAACCACAGCAGCGCCACCCCGCGCCAGCGCCGCCAGCCGAGCAGGAGAACCAGCGATCCCAACCCAACGGCCGCCAGACACCCGATCGCCCAGGTTCGAATCAAGTTGAGATCCACGAGCCAGGTCGGCACCGGCGTGAGCCCTGCCGGCCACCAGGGTTTCCAAAGATAATAGACCCAGGCCGCGCCGACCTGCTGCAGGCGCGCCCCCAGGCCAAACTCCGCCCACGACGGCGGCCGCCCCCAGAATTCCGAGGCGCCGTGGCTCGCCGCCACCGTCAGCGCCAGCACCACGGCTGCCGGTACCGCCAGCAGCGCCTTTTCGAGCAGCAACCTCCGCCCCGCCAACGCCGGCGCCCCGCCGATCAGCGCCAGATCGAGCAACCCGAAAATCCCGAGCAATCCCAGGCTCATCGGGTAGCTCAGCAGCGAGATCAGGTACAGGCCCGCCGTGAGCGCGAGCCATTTTCCCCGCTGCGCCCCGGGCACCCACGTCTGAAGATACGCCAGCACGCCCAGCAGCGCGGCGCATCCGGATACTCCATACAAGAGACCGGACGCCCAGCCGATCGTCTCGGCGCGGAACGGATGCAGGGACCACCCGGCCGCCGCGAGCGCGGCGCAACCGAGACGCCACCGATCGTCGGTCGTCGCGGCGAAGCGGCGCACCAGCATCACCAGCAGCGCAAACCCGAGCACGGAGTTCACGACGTGCAGCGCGGCGTTGGCCACATGGTAGCCCGACGGCGCCAGACCCGAAAATCCATAGACCACCGCAAACCCCAACCAGCCCAACGGAACATAGCGCCGCATGTAGTCCAGGTCGCCCAGCATCCAGACCAACGTGTCGCGCGAAGGCGGTCCGAGGTGCGGGTTGATGACGATGTTGATCACATCGTCGAGTTCCACGAAATCGAACTCCGCCACCGCGCGGACCTGCCAGCAGGCCACCACCGCGATCAGCAGCGCGCACCACCGCGCCAGACCCGTCCGGTCACCACCGCGGGCCGGTGAGCCCCCCCTCGCTGTCCTCACGATGCCATCCGAGGTGGAGCCCGATGTCCTCATCGGGCTGATCGGAATCGAAGCCGTTCCAAACCCGATGCGGACCGCGGGTTCCACCCTGCCGTGCGTTCGTTTTCGGAACGGGAATGCGCCTTCATTGGGTTGATGCAGCTCACCCCCCCAGCCACTGTTCGAACCGCACCGCGTCCTCCGGCGTGTCGACCCCGATGGTCGGATCCGCCGTCACGTCGCATGCGATCTCGTAGCCATTTTCCAGCACGCGCAATTGCTCGAGTTTTTCGATGCCCTCCAGGCGGCCGGGAGGCAGCGTCGCAAATTTCTCCAGCAAATCGGCGCGATAGCCGTAAAGCCCGAGGTGCTTGAAACAGGGATTCGCCGCGACCCAGGCGTCGTCGACCACCCCGCCGCGGTCGCGGGCATGCGGAATCGGCGAGCGCGAAAAAAACAGGGCCCGGTGGGTGGTCGGCCTGCCCTGAGCCGGCCCGCCCCGGGGCGGTCGCATGGGGGCCAGCACGACTTTCACCTGGTTCGGATTGTGAAAATCCGCGGCGGTGCGAAACGGCGTGGCGAGCGTCGCCATCGGCGCGCCCCCGGCCAGCAGGGCCGCCAGCGCGCGCAGCTGCCCGCCGGTTACCAACGGTTCGTCGGCCTGCACATTGATGACGTGGTCCGCGCGCACCACGCGATTGGCTTCGGCCAGGCGATCCGTACCGCTCGGGTGGGCGTCGTTCGTCAGGATCGCCTTGAATCCGGCCCCGGCGACGCATTGCCGCAGCAGTTCATGATCGACCGCGAAGTAGAGCGGAAACTCCGGCGCCTCGCGCGCAATCCGCTCCGCCACCCAGAGCAGCAACGGCCGCCCCTTGATGCGGTGCAGCAACTTGCGCGGAAAGCGCGTGGACTCGAGCCGGCAGGGAACGATGATGGCAGGATGGGACATCGCCCTCGCAGCGTAACTCCCGGTTTTTGGGTTGCAAGCCGCCGCCACGACGGGGAATTTGACCGGTCCTTTTCGATCGCATGAACAAAAGCACCGCCACCCCTACTTCCCAAGCCCTGACCAAGGAGCTGGTGGTGCAGAACAAGATGGGCATTCACGCCCGTCCCGCCGCGATGGTCGTGCGCATCACGAACAGGTTTAAGGCCGAAGTCTTCGTGGAAAAGGATGACGAACAGGTCAACGGGAAGAGCATCATGGGCTTGATGATGCTCGCGGCCGGCAGGGGCTCGAAGGTGAAGTTCATCGCGACGGGCGAAGATGCCGCCGCCATGCTCACCGAGATCGAGGCCCTCTTCACCCGCAAGTTCGACGAGGCCTGACCTCGGCGGCGCCGTTGCGGCCAACCGGCCAGCCAGTCACCCACCGCCACGCCCGCGCGACGCCGGATTGACCGGCCACCGGCCGGCCGTTACACCCTTGCGCGTGACCCCACTCCGCCCACGAGCCGTCTTCTATCGCACGCTCTCCCAAATGCTGTCAGCCGGGGCGGACGTCACGACGTCGATGGTCTCCGCCATCGCGCATTTGCCCCGTCGCGATCGCGACCGCGCGAACGAAACCGTGCTGGCCCACCTGGCCGTGGGCGAGCCCATCAGCACCGCCCTCGCCGCGTCCAATCTGTTCCCCCCGGATCAACTGCGGTTCCTCGCCCTCGCCGAACGCAGCGGCCATCTCGATTCGCTGCTCCGCGAACTCGCCGATTTCACCGACGACCTGCTGGCGCTCCGCCGCGTCATCCAGAGCGGGGTCGCCCTGCCCGCGATGAACCTCGTGGCCGCGGCCTTTATCCTCCCGTTTCCCGCATACTTCATGGGAGGATCCCTCCTCAACTACCTCGGATCCGCCCTTGGTTCCCTCGCGGTAATCGCTTTGATTGTAACCGCGGGCATCGTGGGATTCCTGCGTGCTCCCGGCTGGTTGCTCGACCGCGTGCTGCGGCCGTTGCCAATTTTTGGCACCACCTGGCGCGAACTCGATTATTGGAACCTGACCCGCACCTTGGCGTTGCTCGCGCGCACGACCCTCGGTGTCATCCCGGCGTTGCGTCTCGCCGCCGACACCTGCCGCAGCCCGCGGCTGGCGACGGCGCTTCGGACCACCGCCGATCACGCCGAGCAGAGCGGCGGCCAGCTGAGCCCGCTGCTCCGCGCCTCCGGGGAGTTGCCCGCCGAGATGATCGCGCTCTGGCAGACCGGCGAACAATCCGGCCGGCTCGACGAAACCTTCCAGCGCCTCGCCAAGCTGTTCGCCGAACGCGCCCGGAATCGCCTCACGGAACTCGCGAACTGGACCCCGCGCCTCGTCTACTTCGTCGTCGCCGGCTTCATGGTCTACAAGATTCTCGGAGGCATGTCGGCCTACGTGGGGCGCCTCAACGCCTTTTGAACCACGGGCCGCGCGGTTGCAGCAACCTGGCGGAGCCGGACGTTCCGCCGCCGCCCGGGCGCATGGGTCCGCATGGATTCCAAGGTCGTCCCCCGACCGGCTGCCGCTCACTCGTCGTCCGGCTCGCCCTCCACGATCAGCCGGACCGCATCGAGCCGCACCCGCGCCTGCTCGATCGCGACCCGGGTGTGCTCGCGTTGATTTTCGATCAGCGATATCTCCTCGGGACGCACATGATCGTTCAGCTTCTGCAAATCGATCAACCGCGCGAGGTCGGCCGTCAGCGCCGCGGCGGCCTTCGTCCCGGCGATCTGCTTCAACACCAGCGACCGCGTCTCGGCGTGCGCGGTCGCCGCATCGACCAGCTTCTTCAACAACCCCGCGTTGAATCCCCGGCGACCGAGGAAACGGTGAATGTTGCCCTCATCGAAGTCCGCCGACAGCGCGCCCGCGGTGCGCTCGTCCGAAAGATCGCTCCCGCGCAAATCCACCAGCACTCGCACCGGCGTGGGCGCGAGAAATTGATCCACGTGCCAGCGGGTGTCCGCCACCGTCTCCAGCACGAAAATCGCCTCCAACAGGATGTTCGGGGCGTCTGACACGATCCGGCCAAAGGCCGTCGTGCCCGACTTCGATTCGATCAGGAGATCGACCGCGTCCCGCACCAGGGCGTGATCGGCCGAGATGAACCGGATGTCTTCGCGCACGATGGCGCGCGCCCGGTCGAAAGTCGCCAGCATGCCGTCCGCCGGGATCGACGGGAAGCCCTCGATGTAGGCGTGGCTCGGGTCGAAAAACACCTCGCCCTCCTCGTGCTCCTTGATCCGCACCCCAAAATGATCGAGCAGCTCGAGCAGAAAATTCCGCAGGAACGGATCGGCGTCGATCGCGCGGATCCGCGCAATCACCCCCGCCGCCACCTCGCGGTTGAACGAGTTCAGCTCCAGCAAACGGTCGCGGCCCCGCTTCATCTTGCGGGCGAGCTTGGCGCGAAACGCGGCCGTCTCCGCGATCAGCGCCTCCAGCTGCGGCCGCCCGGTCGGGCCACCCTCGGCGTAGGCCGTCGCGAATTCGATCACGCGGGTCTTGTACGCCTGCTCGTACTCGTTGCCGCCATGCAGCGGCGTCTCGAACGCGTCCAGCCCGCGGTGATACCACTCCACCACGACTTCTTCCGCGCTGCCCGCGACATACGGCACATGGATGCGGATCGTCTGCGTCTGGCCGATGCGATCGAGCCGGCCGATCCGCTGCTCGAGCAGCCCGGGGTTGAGCGGGAGATCGAAGAGCACGAGGTGATGCGCAAACTGGAAGTTGCGCCCTTCGCTGCCGATCTCCGAACAGATCAGGAGCTGCGCGCCCGCCGGCTCGGCAAACCAGGCCGCCTGCCGGTCGCGCTGCACCAACGGCAGCCCTTCGTGAAACAACCCCACGTTGACATTCATCCGCTCCTGCAGCGCCGCGGCCAGCGCCACGACCTTGCGCTGCGATTTGCAGATCAGCAGCGCCTTCGCCGTGCGATCCTTTTTGAGAAACGCCACCAGCCAGTCGAGCCGCGGATCCTCCTTGAACGCATACCGCATCCCCGCGTCCTCCCCGGTCTCCTCCGCGCGCACCTCGCGCGCGATGCGCGCCAGCTGCGTGAGGTTGCTCTCCGACAGCGGAGCCGGGCAGTACTTGCGTTTCGGAAAACCGGTCATCGCCGCCCGCGTATTGCGGAACACCACCCGCCCCGTGCCATGCTGATCGAGCAGGCTCCGCAACAACGCCTCGCGCGCACCCGGCCGCCCCTGCTCGAGCTCGTCGAGATGCCGCGCCAGCCCGGCGCGATCGCGCGTGAAGATCTGCTTGAGCGCCGCCTGATCCTTCGCGTCCAGCCGCTGCTGCTCGATGATCTTCCCGGCAATGTCCGCCACCGCCCCGAAGCCTTCCGCTTCCTCGAGAAACCGATCGAAGTCGTCGTAGCGGTTCGGATCGAGCAGGCGCAGCCGGGCAAAATGCCCCGCGAGGCCCAGTTGGGTCGGCGTGGCGGTGAGCAGCAGCAGACCGGGGCAACGTTGCGCGAGTTCCTCGACGAGGGCGTACTCCGGGCTGACGCGATCCGGCGCCCAGGCGAGGTGGTGCGCTTCATCCACCACGACAATGTCCCAGCCGGCGGCGACCGCCTGCTCCCGGCGGGCCGCGTTGCCCGCGAGAAACGTCACGCTGCCGAGCGCGAGTTGCGTGGCGAGAAACGGATTCTGCCCCGGGTCGCTCTGTTCACCGGCGAGGCAGCGCTCCTCGTCGTAGATGCTGAACCACAGATTGAACCGCCGCAGCAGCTCCACGAACCACTGGTGCGTCAGCGACTCGGGCACAAGGATGAGCACCCGCCGCGCCTGGCCGACCGCGAGCAGGCGCTGCAGAATCAGGCACGCCTCGATCGTCTTGCCCAGGCCCACTTCGTCGGCGAGCAACACGCGCGGAATCTGCCGCGCCGCGACTTCCCGCAGAATGAAAAACTGATGCGGAATCAGATCGATCCGCCCGCCGAGAAATCCCCTCACCTCCGACTGCCGGAACCGCGCCTGCGCCTGCAGCGCCCGGTAACGCAGATCGAACACCTCGCCCGGATCCGTCTGCCCCGCCAGCAGGCGTTCGGACGGAAGATTCACGCTGGTGACATCCGAGATCGCATCCTCCCGCACGCGCCGGCCCTGGCCGAGATAGGTCAGCAGCCCGGCATGTTCCTCCACGGTCTCGATGATCAGCGGCGCGCCGTCGCGCGTGGCGACGGTCTCGCCCGCCCGGAACTGCACCCGCTTGAGCACGACCGTGCCGAGCGCATAAAGGCGCATCTCGCCGCTGGCGGCGAAATTGACCCCGATGCGTTTGGCGGCGGGATCGACCCGCGCGACCACGCCGAGCCCGAGCTCGGGCTCGCGCTCGCTCAGGCAACGTTGTCCAACAAGATCAGGCGACATGTCCGAACGATTAGAGCGCACGATCGTCGCATTTCCAAGCGATTCCCGGGGGCAGCATTGAAACCCGCTCGAGGAGAAACTGCGATTGGCGTTGGCCGTGCGATGGAACGCGGGTGCCCCCACCCGCCGTTCGAACGATTGCGCGGTATCAGGGCACCGTACACTTCGCGAAAGTCAGTCGCAACCACGGCGATCGCACCACCGCCGCCGCAATCCAGTCCGAGTTGAAGAAGCTCTCCAGCCCCTGAGCGGCCGGCCAATTCAGCACAGCAAATGCAGTCGAACCACTAATGGGCACCAATGAACACTGATGCGGTTGGTCTTTTCGAACTGCGCTCGTCACCAAAATGAGCAGTACCTATGTGCCCGACCGATTGGTCGTAGTTCATCATTAGTGCTGATTAGTGGTTACCTGGTTCGCCGGATTTTGGTTTGGCGGACGCCCGGCGGTCATTTTTTCAAATAACCTTCGAGCCACTCGAAAATCGTCTGGTGCCAGAGTTCGCTGTTCTGCGGCTTGAGCACCCAGTGGCCCTCGTCGGGGAAGTAGAGCAGTTTCGATGGCACCCCCCGGCGCTGCAGCGTCGTGAAGAGGCTCAGCCCCTGCCCAATCGGCACCCGGAAATCGAGTTCGTTATGAATGATCAGATTGGGCGTCTTGAACTTCGCCGCGTGCTTGTGCGGCGACCATTTTTCGAAATCCGGATTCTCCCACGGAATGCCGTGGTCCCACTCGTCAAACCAGACCTCCTCCGTGGTGCCATACATGCTCACGAAATCGTAGACGCCACAGTGGGTCACGAGCGTCTTGAACTTGTCCGTGTGCCCCTGAAACCAGTTCATCATGTAGCCACCATAACTCGCACCCGCCGAAGCCATCCGCGCGGTGTCAAGGTACGGCTGCTTCTCCAGGTGCGCGAGACACGCCATCAAATCGTCGAACACCTTCCCGCCCCAGTCGTGCGAGATCTCGTCCGTGAACTTCTGGCCAAAACCCGTCGAGCCGCGCGGATTCGGCAGCGCGATCACGTAACCCTGCGCGGCCCAGAGCTGGGCGTTCCAGCGCGTCGACCACGAATCGAGAAACGCGCTTTGCGGTCCGCCATGCACCCAGAAGACCAGCGGATATTTCTTCGCCGCTTCGAAGCCCGGCGGCTTCAGGATCCACATTTGCACCGGCGTGCCGCCCGCCCCGGGCACGGTCACCGACTCCGGCGAATTCATCGCCAGCTTTCCGAGCAACTCGCCGTTCGCCAGCGTCAGCGATCGGGGCGCGGTCTCGCCCAGCACGAGCCGGCCGATCTCCGGTGGACGGTTCAGCCGGCTTTGCGTGAAGGCCAGCCAGCGCCCGTCCGGTGAAACCGAAAGATCGCTGTTCACGCCATCGTTGAACAGCCGCTTCACCTCGCCGCCATTCGCCGCCACGCTCCAAAGCGGACCACGCCCCTTTTCCTGCGCCTCAAGGTATATGGTCTGGCTGTCCGGCGACCAGGCCAACGCATCCACCGATTCCGGCCAGTTCGTCGTCAGGCTGCGACTTTCGCCGCTGGCCCGATCAAGCACCCAGAGATCCCATTTGTCGGCTTCGAAGCCGGCTCGTTTCTGCGCCCGATACGCGATCGATTTTCCATCCGGGGAGTAACGCGGGAAACCGTCCGCGCCTGGCGCAGTCGTGACCTGCGTGCGCTCGCCGCTGGCGAGATTCACCGTCCAGATGTCGTGATTCGTCCGCCACGCCTGCTCGCGGATCGGCAGCGGCGGCGCCGTGAATGCGAGCTCCTTTCCGTCGGGCGAAAACGCAAACTCGTCGCCCGCGCTGAACGTGCTCGAGGTCGGCACCGCGTCGTTTTCGCCCGGCGTCACGTCGCGCGGTTCGCCTGCGGTGAGCCCGTCGAATCCGCCGTCGGCCGCACCGTCGGCCTTCACCTTCACGACAAAGAGATGCTGGCGCTTGTCGTCCACCCACTCGTCCCAGTGCCGGTAGAGCAGCCGGTCGATCACGCGGGCCTTCACCTTCGATTTTTCCCGCGCCTCCTGCTTTTCCTGATTCAGCTTGTCCGACTCCTTGAACGGCTTCGCCGAAAACTCGGGAAACACCGCCGACACAAACGCGATCGCCTTGCCATCCGGCGACCAGTTCGCCTGCGCCGCGCCGGTCGAAATCGTCGTGAGCTTCCGGGCCTCGCCGCCGTCGACGGGTAGCAGCCAGATCTGCGAGGTGCCGTCGCGGGTGGACTCAAACGCGATCCACTTTCCATCCGGCGACCAGCGCGGATGGCGGTCGTGTTTCGGCGAATTCGTGAGCTTGCGCGGCCCGCCGGAGCCGTCGGCGGCCGCGAGCCACACATCGCTGTTGGTGCGGTTCTCGTCCTTGAGGACCTCGGTGACAACGTAGGCCACGCGTTTCCCATCCGGCGAGATCTGCGAATCGGAGACGCGTTTCAGGCGGAACAAGTCCGCGAGCTCGATCGGGCGGGTTTGGGCCGGCAGCAGCGAGGCCGAAATGCCAAAGGCCGCGACGCAGGCAAGGAGTCGGAGGTTCATCGGACGACGATGGCGCAGACGAAGGCCGCGAGGCCAGAGCTTTTTGCCTGAAACCAAAACGGCAAAGGTGACAGTGGAATCGTCCTGTTTTCCGCAGTGATTTTGGGTCACAGAGGGCCCAAGGCGGCGCAGCCACCACCGAGTAAAAATCCCCGGAGCAAGCTCCGGGGCATTTCGGAAAGCCGGACCGTGTAGCCGGGGTCGGCCTGGCCTTCGACCTGTCCGCCGAAGACTTGGCGAAGGTGGAAGGCTTGGCGAAGTAGGCTGACCCCGGTCCGGCCTCAGCGAGGCCGGCTACAACCAAGCCGAAGTTCACCCGCCTCCGGCGGGCAAGCCCTGGTCGCCTTTGGCGCCGCCTCCGGCGGGTAAACCCTGGTCGCCTTTGGCGCCGCCTCCGGCGGGTAAACTTCGGGGTATCGGACCCACAGCGGGTGAATCAAGGCAGATCATCCAGGTCGATTGGCCTGGACTGTTCAGGTCGGGCCCGATCTCCGAGCGGGCCTGGGTTCCACCCACGCGCAACGCCTCGGCGATGCGCCGCGCCGCCTCCGCGTCTTGCGACGCGTAGCGAAGGAAGACGGCCCTGGCGGATTCGGACATGGCGGGGCTGAGTGGGTGGGCCGGAAACGCCGGCACACTGAAAATCGCCTCCACCGGTGGCGAGTTCGTGGTTTCCGCGTGGCCGGCGGGAGGCTGCCCCCGATCTTCGCGCGTTCAATCCAACTTTTTGTGAACAGGTAAGGACTGCCTCCGCCTGCTGCGACACGCTTGATCGTTTGCTCGCGTTTCCGGGTCCGTCGCGCCGAGTTTTGGCGCCCCCTGCTGTCTCTGTTTTGACAGTGGCAACACAGTCGATTCTCTGCCTCCATGCCGACCGCCACCGCCCACCTTCACCTCCGCATCACGCCGAAAAAGAAGCAGCTGCTGCAACAGGCCGCCAACGTGGCGCACGCCTCAACGCTGACAGAATACGTCGTCAGCTCAGCCCTGCGCCAAGCCGAGCAGGACTTGCTTGAACGCCGCACCTTCACGATGAAGGGTAAGGACTGGGACGCGTTCAACGCCCTCTTGGACCGTCCCGCGCGCGTCCTACCGGCCTTGAAGCAGCTAGCCGCGACTGGCGGTGTCTTCCGCAGCGCCTAACCACCCGGTCCCCATTGCTGCGCAGCATCGGGTCTCCGCCTTCGACTGCGGAGAGGAGGCCTTGAACGCGTATCTGCGGAAATTCGCGCTCGCCAATCACCAAGCGGGGTACGCCCGAACCTTCGTCGTCTGCGGCGAGGCGGACACCGTGTTTGGCTACTATACGCTGACCGCAAGTCAGGTGTTGCACGAAGACGCGAGCGAACGCCTCGCGAGAGGCGCGGCCCGCCATCCGATCCCCGTGGTGCTGCTCGCCCGATTGGCCGTGGACAAAACCGCGCAAGGGCACCGTCTCGGCCAGAGCCTGCTGCTCGATGCCATCCGCCGGGTGCTTGAGGTGGCCGAATCCCTCGGCATTGGCGCGCTGCTCGTCCACGCCAAACACGAACGGGCAAGAGATTTTTACCGTCGGCTGGCGGGCTTCGAACCGCTACCGGGCGATCCGCTGGCACTCTACCTCCTCCTCAAGGACGCTCGGAAAACCCTTCGCTCTTAGCGGACCGGGGGCGGTGTCCCCGAGTCCCGGCCAGTCGGGCGACCGGTGCCGCGGCATGAGAATTGTTCCAGACCAAGAGAATGCCATGAAAACGCTCGTGAAGATCCTCTTCGCCCTGACTGCCTTCAGTGTTGCGCTGCGGTTCGATGATGAAATCGCCGGACCACTCCGTACCCAAACAAGAAATACTCGAAAATCCCGTTTCTCCCGCCGTGCTCCGCACGGCATTTAGCAGCCCGTCCGAGTTGTCCGGCGCGTTGCCGGCAAAAACTCGCGCAGCATCCGAAACGTGATCTTCCAAGTCCGACGGGCTGCTGGCGCTCGCAGCTACGGGCAAACGTCAACGTGCAGGTGCGCCTGCCATTCGCCGAAAAACGAGTTTCCCACCCATCACCTCCCCGCCGCCTGGACCGCATACAGGTGCGTCATCGTCGTGATATAGAGCACCCCGTTGGCCGCCACCGGCGTCGCACTGATCGGAGCCCCCAGCGCCGTTTCGCCGAGCAGCCGCTGCTCCCGGCCGGCCGCAAAGACCAGCACCTCGCCGCGTCGCGTGGCAAAATACACCTTGCCGTCCGCGACCAACGGCGTGGCCCAGAGTTCGCCCTTCACCTCGTGGCTCCACACCGGCCGGCCGGTCGCGGCGTCCAGGCAATACAACTTGCGCCCCGTGTCGCCCACATAGACCAGCCCGTCGTGCACCACGGCACTGCTCATCACCTGTTTGTTGAGCCGAAACGTCCAGACTTCGCGGGGCTCGCCCGGGCCGGAGACGGGCGGCTCGATGACCTTCAACCAGGACTCGTTCTTGCCCCAAAACGGTTCGCCACCGACCGTGACATGAATCCGCCCGCCGTGCACGACCGGCAGGCTCTTGATGGAACTCGGGCCCTCCGTCCGGTTGCTCACGTAGCGGTGGATGTCTTCCTTGGGTGCCGTCGGATCACAGTCGAATTGCCAGAGCTTGCGCAGCCGCCGGACCTCGCCGAGGGGCGGTGGCGAGGCCGGCGGCTCGAATCCGTAGACCACCCCGTCCCCGCCCGCGAACACGATCACCGGTCGCCCGCCCAGTTCGATCACCGCGGGAGACGACCACGTGCCATGGAAAATCCGCGGCCCGATGCGCTCTCCGTCCGTGGCCACCAGCCGGCCCGTGGCGCGCTCAAGCACGATCAGGCTCGGGGCGTCGGGGGCCTCGATCGTCCGGTGCGTGTCACTCACGCCGTTGGACGTGTTCACATACAGATACGGGCCGTGGGAGAGAATCGAGCCATGCGCCGCGTCGTGCTGCCGCACGCCCAGTTGCCCCACCACATCGTATAACCACAGGATGTCCGCATCGCGTTCTCCGATCGGAATCGGCGCCTCCTCCGCGGGTGTCTGGTGCCGCGCCTCGTCAAGAAAAGGTCCCTGGTTGCCGTTCGCCAGCCCGGCCGGATCGAGGCACAGCACCTCGCCCCGGTTGCTGATCCCGTAGACGCGGCCATCGACTACCGTCACCGGTGAATTGATGCCCATGTAGGGCCAGTCCCAATACCTGCTCGTGGTGATTTTCGGCACCACCAGCTGCCAGATCAATTCTCCCGTGCGCTCATCGAGGCAGAGGAGCACGCCCCGGTCGCCGCGGTGCCGGGGATCGCGTGGCAGGTGGTTGTTGGTGCCAAGATAGACCCGGCCGGCGGCAATCACGGGCGTCGCATTCGTCTCACTGCCCAGCCGCGCCGACCACTTGAGGTTGGCGCCGGTCGCGGGATCAAACGTCGCGGGCAGTCCCTTTTCGCCCGAAACCATGTTGCGCGAGTGGGGCTCGCCCCATTGGGGTTGATCGGCGGCGAACCCGACCGCGGCCGGGCCGATGGCCCACAGCGCGATCCTGAACCAACGGGTGCCGTTGGAAAAACGCCGCCGCCACATCACCGACCAATCCTTTTGGCAGAAAAATGGAAAAAGAAGAATTGCCGGTCGCCGAGGTTGGAGGATTTTCATAATCCCATTTTTTTGCCATACTCCGCCTGGGTTTTCTGCGGGGCCAACACCCGAGGCGCGGCCACCGTTTCGCTCCATGCTCAAGGTCTCGCCCTCCGCTGGGTTGAATTTGGTTTGGTCACTTGAGCGTTTAGCGTTGAGCGTTCACCGCGCCGCCGCCTTCTCCGGCGGGTTCGCAAGACGCCACGCCTGCGCGCGGGCGTGCGCTTCAGTCAGCCCGGCGGCGGCGATGAACTTTTCCCAGCGCGGATCGTTGCGCACGGGATCGTAGATTTGGCTCCAGAGGTAATGGGCCACCCCACCACCGTGCTTTATGCCACTCTGGGACAGGAGCGCCAGAGCCTCGTCGTTTCGTCCCAGCGCAAGGAGGGCAAAATGCCGTTGATCGGTCCCGCTCCCGTCAAAACGGGGCGCGGCAAGGATTGCCTCCAGTTCGGCCGTTAGACCCGCCAGGGCGTAGACGAAAAGTTCGTTGCGCCCGACCCCGGCGCCCTCGTTGGGCAGCGATTTCACCAGGGCGACGGCCTCGCTCAGGCGACCGAGTGCGGCCAAGGCAAAACTCTTGACCGCGAGCGGTTGGAGGAAACTCGGCTGCACGCTGAGCGCTCGCTCGCAAGCGATGATGGCCTCCGTGGGCCGCCCCGTGTATACGAGCCAAGTCGCGTGATTGTTCCAGATTACCGGCGCCAGCGGGTCGAGTTTGGTCGCGATCCGCGAGTGCTCGAGCGCCTCATCCATTCGCCCGGATGAGACCAGCACGCGGCTCAGCCAACTATGGGCTGAGGCATTGTTCGGGTTGAGCGCCAAGGCGCGCCGAAGCTCCGTCTCGGCCCCCGCTGCCTTGCCGTCATTGTGGAGCACATGCCCGAGCGAAGCGCGGGCTTCGGCCGAATCGGGATCGAGCGCGAGCGCCCGGGTAATCGTCGCCCTGCCGCGCGCGATCATGGCGGAGTGGGCTTGGTCTGCCGCCTCCCTCGACTGCTGGCTGCGGAATCCGCGCGCCACCCACACGTCGACGAGCGCCGCGTGGGCGCGGGCGAAGTTTGGCTCAAGCTCCAGCGCGCGATTGAGCGCGCTTTCGGCCCGGTCGAATCCGGCCGTCGTGCGAAGACTCCAGGCCTGACGGGCCTGCACGTAGAGTTCGAAGGCTTGCGGGTTCACCGCGATCTTCGAGGCGGCGGAACTCGCGCCGAGTTTCAGCGAGAGATTTTTCGCGATCAGCCCGGCCACCTCGTCGTGCAGGGCGAAGATGTTCTTCAGCTCGCTGTCGGCTTTTTCAGGAGGCCCCACCTGAAACCCGTCGGCCGTGATGAGCTTTGCCGTGATGCGCACGGTCTGGCCTTCCTGGAGCACCGTGCCCTCTACGAGATGGGTCACGCCGAGCTGCCGCGCGATTTCCGGGATCGAGGTTGGCTTGCCCTTGAAGGAAAACGCCGAGGCGCTGCCCACGACCTTCAGGCCCGGCACGCGTCCGAGCACATCCGTCACCGCCTCGCTGAGTCCATCGGAGAAAAACTCGCGCGCCGGATCGCCGCTGAGATTCTTGAAGGCGAGCACGGCGACGGACTTGTCTGCCGGGGAGGACTTGTCCGCTAGGGCGGATTTGTCCGCTAGGGCGGATTTGTCGCTGGCCTGCGCCGGCGCCTCGGTTGCTCGCGATCTACCCGGTCTCACTCCGGTCTGCCGCTGGGCCGCGAGTTCGGCCACGCCCTCGGCGATGAATTCCTGCACGAGCGGATCATCGCGGATCGACGCATACCACGGGGCGTAGCGCAGATCGAAGGCCTTGGTGCGCGCGGGCATCGCCCCGCGCCGCTGGGCGATCCCTTGGAGCGCCTCCTCGCGCTGGCCCATCGTCAGCAGGAATTCCTCGTCCGGCATCCCGCTGCGCCCGGCCGCGCCGCGCTGGCGCTTGCCCGGCTGTTGCGGCGACGTCACCGGGGCATACTCGACATAGAGGTTCCAGGCCGTTTCCGCCGCGGGCTTTTGTCCGGTCAGCGCCAGCAGCAGCGCCTTGTAGCGCAGGAACTCCGTCCGGCTCGGCTCGGTCGTGAGGCGCTTTTCGATGACGACCAGGGCCTGCTTCCACTCGGCTTGCGCCGCCGCCGGCCGGCCCGAGATCTGCATGACCCAGCCGCTGAGGTAGCCCTTGGGCACGAACTGGCGCGCTTCCTCGAAAAAATCCCGGGGCACGCGCCGCAGCAGTTCGCCCGCCTTGTCTGCTTCGCCGGCATAAATCCATGTCCGGGCGGCGAGACTCACGAAAACGTCCTCCAGCAAGAGCTGCGGCGGCACCGCCTCGATCGCGCGCTTGGAAGCGTCCAGATCGGCCCACGAGTTGGCCAGCAGCACTTTCAATTGAAAACCGCCGAAACTCGGAGCCATCGCCTGCGCTCGATCCACGAGCGCCTCGGCTTCTGTCCGGCGGTTTCGGTTGCGGAGCGCGAAAGCCTCGGCGACGAGGGGACGCGGATTGTTCGCGGCGAAGGCTGGATGATTGAACCGGATATCTGTCGCCTCGGTCTCACGGCCGAGACCCTCCAGCGCCGACGCCAGATGCAGCGCCACGCGCGAATCTGCGGGTGCGCGAGCGAGCAACGCGCGATAGCGCCGCTCGATGTCCGGCGTCATACCGTCCAACGAGAGGTAGGTTCCGATCGCCAGCCCGGCCTCAATCGAATCCGGCGCCAGCCGGATGGCGCGCTCGGCCTGGCTCCGCGCAGCTTCGCGGCGTTGCGGCGTGGTGTCGTAGTTCCGGCTGATCATCGCCGTGGAAATCCGCCCGAGGGTCGCCCACGCTTCGCCGTCCGCCGGATCGAGTTTCGTCGCGCGCTGGCACAGCTCCTCCGCGAGCCGGTAGTTTTCGCGCACCGCAAGTAGGTCTTCGTCGAGCAGCGCGCGGGCCTGGAGGGTGAGTTTGCGCGCTTCGGAAAGGGGAGCGGCGGCGTCAGTCGTGGCTGAGGCGTCCCGCCTCAGGTCCGGAGCAGAAACTGAGGCGGGACGCCTCAACCACAGACTGGCGGCCGCGACGCCGATGATGAGCAAGGCGAGCGCGATCCACGCCGGAGTTGGGACGCGGCGGGGTGCCTTGGGCGTGGCACGGGTTTCCTGACCCGTGTCGTCCGAGCCCACGGGTCGGGAGACCCGTGCCACGTCGGCTGAGCCCCCGAGCAACGTTTTCACCCGCGCACAAAATTTGTCCGGCGTCTCGCCGCCCGGCAGGCGCGTCCACTGCACCGGGCGGAACTCCTCCGGCACGTGCGCCTCAACGTCGCGCGTATCATCGATCACGACCGGCAGCAAAAAAGCCCTGACACCCGACATCATGTGTGTGCGTTGCGCCGCGAGCTTCCACTCCAAGCGAAAATACCCTTCGTGCCGCGCCTGCGTCGCCGTCGAAATCACCGGCACGAAGAGCGCGCACTCGGCAATTTGTTTCCGGATCTTCGCATCCCACGCGTCGCCGCCCGTGAGTTCGTTTTGATCGAACCATACCTCGACGCCTGCCGCCCGCAGCGCCGCACAGATGCGCTGCGCGGCCGCCGCGTCCTGCGACGCGTAGCTAAGGAAAACGGCTTTGTACTCCGCGGTGCTCATTTGCCCGTTCCACCTTCCTTGAGCAGGCGGGCCTGGGTCGCCCGCGCGACTTTGTATTCTTCCGCGCAGCCGAGCTTCTCCAGCAGTTGCCGGAAGCGCGGCGTGTCGCGCGCCGGGTCGAATACGGGATCCCAGTAGAGTTGCTGCCAAAAAATCGCCGGGGTTTTTTCGAGCAACGGATACGCCTTCTCCGGCTGCCCGAGCATGAGCAGGATCACCCCGCTGGCGAAACTGTCCGGGTAGAGCCGCAACAACTCATTCGTCCACCGCTCGCGTTCCGCGGGCGAGCCCAGCGCGCGCAGACAATACACCGCTTCGTTGGCAAATTGCGGATCGCTGCCCGTCCGCCGTCCCTCCAGATAGGCCTGCAGCGCGGCGCGTGCCTCTGCCTCGGCCGTGCGGCCGAGTTCCATCAGGAGCCGCGCGCGCCGCAACGAGAGGCGGGCCGAACCGTTGGGCGTCAGCGCCGCCGCCCGCTCCACCAGAGTCAGCGCCTCGGCGTAGCGGCGGATGTGCATCAATTCCCACGCAAGGTCCCACTGGATGTAGGGCGACAGCGGTTCGAGTTCCAGCGCCCGCCGGTATTCCGCGATCGCCACATCGAGCCGGCCCTGCGTAACCGCAAGGTCGCCATACCAGTCCCGCACCAGCGCATTGTTCGGCTCGAGCGCCAGCGCGCGGCGAAATTCCTGCTCCGCCTCCGCGAAGCGCCGTTCCTCCATCGCGATTTTCCCCAGCGCGGCGTACGGCTCGCCCAGCGTCGGATCGAGCTCAATCGCCCGTCTTGCTTCGCGCGCCCCGGCGGCCATGAGTTCGCTGAACGACCCGCCGCCGCCCTTGAGGAACGACGCCTCGATCGTCAGCAGATTGGCCAGCGCCGCGTGCGCTGGCGCCCAGTTCGGATCGAGCGCGACCGCCCGGTTGAACAACTCCCGCGCGCGGGCAAAACCCTCCGTCGTGCGCAACACCCAGAAATGCCGGCCCTCCAGCAACGCCGTGAGCGCCTCCGGGTTCACCTGATGTGGCGCGCGCGCCGCCACGCCCATGCCCACCGAGAGATTTTTCGCGATCAGCCCCGCGATCTCATCCTGCACGGCAAAGATGTCCTTCAGCTCGCGCTCGAGCGAACCGGAGGACCAGACGACCTCGTCCGTCGCGGCGCGGATGAGCTGGGCGGAGATCCGCACCCGGTCGCCGGCGCGGCGCACGCTGCCCTGCACGAGATGATTCACGTTTAACTGCCGGCCGATCTCGGCCGATGTGATCTGCTTGCCCTTGAAATAGAACCCCGAGGAACGGCCGCGCACGGTCAGGCCCGGCACCTTGGCGAGCACGTTGAGCAGCTCCTCGCTGATGCCGTCGGAGAAATACTCGTTGGCCTTGTCGTCGCTGAGGTTGGCGAAGGCGAGGACCGCGACGGATTGTTCGGAAACTTGCGAAACGGCTGGTGCGGCACCATCGCCTTTACTCCCCCCGGCGAGCATCTCCCGCAACCAACCATCGCCTTGGATCACGATTGCGGCTCCGCGGGCAGTGCGGCGCAGCGGCTCGTGTAGCGGGTCGTATTTGAGGTAGCGCAGGCGACCGGGCCAGCGCGACTGCGTCCGGTCGATCGTGCGGGTGAAGCTCGCGAGCGCCTCGTCGATGCGGCCGAGCAGCATGCAGGCATCGGGCTCATACCAGTCGTCACGACCGAGCTCGCGCGCGGTGACGAGCTGTTGTTCGGCTTTCGCGGTCTCACCCAACCGGGCGAGAACCATCGCCCGGTGGTAGACGACCCGACTGTCCCGGGGCGTCTCCGCGAGTCGCTCGTCGAGGGCTTTCGACGCGGCGCCAAACTCGACCTTGGCGGCGTTGGCTTTGCCGGCGAGCAGCAGGGCGTTGCCCGCCAGATAGCCGCGCGCGGAGAAAAAAAGGCCCTCTTCGAGAATCTCGCGCGGGACGGCCGTGATGGTGCGTAGCGCGCCTTCGTAATCGCCAGCGAAAAGCTGCACCTCGTAGCCGACCATTGCCGTGCGGTCTTCGCGGAGGATCGCCGCCGGCATCTCCCGCAGGAATCGCCGGGCGCCCTCGAAGTCGCCCGATTGGTTGAACAGCATGAGCCGGAGTTGGCAGGATTCCGTCATCGGCCGGATCGCGAGGGATTTTTCCACGGCTTCGCGCACCTGCGGAAACTCGTTGCGCCCCCAATGCACCCACGCCAGGGACAGCAAAGTGCCGGCATCGCCACCCGGCAGCGCATTCGCCCGGTCGGTCCAACGCCGGGCTTCCCGCACGTCCTGCCCGCGATCCTCCTCGAGGGATACCAGCATGCGCAGCAGCCGGCGGTCGGTGGGGGCCCGCTCGATCAGGCGCAACAGCCGGGTCCGGGCGGCCGCGACATTGTCCTCAAAGGACAGTTCGTATTCAGCCATCGCGAGGCCGGCTTCGATTGAATCCGGGGCGAGCCGGATCGCCCGCTCGGCTTGGCCGCGGAGTGCGGCCCGGCGCTTCCCGGTGTCCTCCCGGTATTCGGTGGCGAGGCGGTGGTTGGCGCGGGCCAGGGTCGCCCAAGCCTCGCCGTCATCGGGACTGAGTTGCGTCGCCCGTTCGCAAAGGTCGACCGCGGACTTGTAGCTCTCCCTCACGACCAGCGGGTCGTCGTCGATCAGCACGCGGGCCTGCCGCACCAGTCGTTGTGCGTCGGACAGTGGTGCGGCGGCCTTCGGCCCGGCCGCCGTCGAAACGGGATTTTCTTTCTCGCGCCACGGCTGCCAGAGCGCGAGCGCCATGATGACGGCGCCAGCGAGCACCACTGGCACGAACCAAGGACCACGCTGCGAAGGCGCGGTTGCGGCTCGTTCGCGCCCCCGGGGATCGTCAGGCGGCACCCCGATCACTGGCGTGCTGGGCACCGGCGTGCCTTCGTCGCCGAGCAGTTTCCTCACCCGCGCACAAAATTTCTCCGCCGTTTCATCAGCGGGCAACCGCGTCCACTGCACCGCCTTGAACTCCACCGGCACGCGCGCGTCCGCATCGCGCGTGTCGTCAATCACGACGGGCAGCAGGAAGGCCGTGTCGTCGGACATCGCGTGGGTCCGCTGCGCGGCGAGCCGCCACTCAATCCGGAAATACCCTTCGCGCCGCGCCTGTGTGTTGGCCGAGATCATCGGCACGAACAGCGCGCACGTCGCGATCTGGTCGCGGATCTTGCGATCCCACGCGTCGCCCCCGACGAGCCCGCCCTCTTGATCGAGCCAGACCTCCACGCCCGCGGCCCGCAGCGCCGCGCCGAGGCGAAGCGCGGCCTCCGCGTCTTGCGACGCATACGAGAGAAAGACGGCTTTGGGTGCGGCGCTCATCGTCAGTCCCGCGGCGCGGCCTTCGCGAGTGCGGCCTTGAACCGCGGGTCGTCGCGCAGCGGCGCCCACCACGGTTCGAGGCGGAGCTCGTTGGCGATCAGAAGGCTTGGAACACTCAGCGCCTGGTCGAGCAACGCGAGCGCGCGGTCGCGATCGTTGAGTGCGAGATGCACGAGCGAAACCGCATGGAGTGCGAACGTGCCATCCAGGCTATCGCGTTTCATGGGCATCAGTTCCAGGACGCGGTCCGCGAGCCTTCGGGCTTCGTCGGGCTGGCGTGCGTAGGCGTGGAGTATCGCCAGCCGCGCGCCCTGTCGCCATTCGTCCCGCCGCTCCGTCGCCTCCACCCTCGTCCGGCCGATCGCGGCCAAGGCTCGGACGCGCACCTTTGCCTGTTCGCCGGTCGCGGTCGCGGCAGAAAAGTAGCGATGTAGATCGGCCCCCACGGGGTACTGACGTGCCATTGGCGAGTCCCGGTCGAGCAACTCCGGCGCTGCTACGAAAATCCCGACGGCCTCGGGGTAATGCCCGTCCTCAATCGCGATTCGAAACTGCCCGATCCGCGGGTCCGGCGGCTGCTCGCCGGCCTCCATCCGCGTGGCCTCGAGCGCAGCTCGATACCGCGCCCGATCGCCGTCCCGCGCAAAACGAGCCAGTGCCTTGTTGCGGAGCTGCGCGTTGTTCGCCGGATCAATCGCCAGCACCCGGTCTGCCGCTTGCTCCGCGCGCGCGTAGAAACGTTGCGCGCTCAGGACCGTAACCCAATTCCCCGAAATCTCCTGATTGCGCGGGTTGATGGCAAACGCTCGCTCGAGGTTCACGGTCGCTTCCGCCCATCGGCCCTGCCGGCGTTGCGTGAGCCCGAGATAAAAGAGAGCGTCGGCATCACCGGGCATCGCCACGAGGGCGGTGGCGAATTCCTCCGTCGCCCGCGCGTAGTCGGCGGGGCCGGCGTAATAGTAGTAACCGAGGGCGAGGTGAGCGACCGGCAGCGCCGGATCGATAAGCAGGGCCTTGTCGGCGGTCTCCTTCGCCTTTTTCAGCCGCTCCGGCGTGGGATCGCGATCGGGCCAAAAGTAGAGATGAGAGTGAACCTGGCTGAGCTCGGCGTAGGCGGCGGCGAACTTCGGATCGAGCGCGACGGCCTGTTCGAGAGGGCCGATCGCGGCTTCGTCATAGTCGGCGATCGTCCGAAGCTTGGCGCGCCCCAGCTCCCACCAGCGGCGCGCGCGGAGGTAGAGGTCGTAGGCGGCGGGATTGGTCGTGAGCTTTTTGGCGAGGGCGAGCTTCAGCTCGGGCGAAAGCGTGGCGGCGAGCGCTTGCGCGATCTGCGCGGAGATGTCGGCCTGCGCCTGGAAAACGTCCGTCACGGCCTTGAGGTTGATGGTGTCTTCCCAACGCGGCTGGTCAGTCGCGGCGTCGATCAGCTTCACCTTGATGCGCACGCTGCCGGCCGCGCGGCTCACGGTGCCCTCGAGGATATTGGCCACCCCAAGCTCGGCGGCGATCTGCCGGAGCGTGAGGCCGCGCTTCGCGGGATCGCGGTAGGCGAGCACAGAGGTGCGCGAGATGACCTTGAGGGTGCCGACCTTCGCGAGCGCGGAGAGCAGCTCGTCGTGCATGCCGTCGGCGAAGAACTCGTTTTCCTTTTCGGTGCTGAGATTGGCAAACGGGAGGACAGCGAGGGATTTCTCGGAAATAGCGGAAGTGACCGCGGCCTTTTCTGAGGTGGGCGGGCGCGGCCCGGAGCCTGCATTCTGCGCGGGGACCGGCGTGCGCGTTGACCAAAAATAACCGCCGGCCGCAAACACGGCCGCGAGCGCGGCGATGCCCCATGCCGCCGCCGGGACGCGGCGGCCCACCTGGGCTGGCGCTGAGGCTGGAGACGCGACGCCCTCGTCGCGTTGAGCGGGACGAGGGCGTCCCGGCTCCACCTCCGAACCACCCAGCAATTTGTTCACCCGCGCCGAAAACGCCTGTGGCGTTTCTCCGCCCGGCAGACGGGTCCACTGCACCTCGCGAAACTCGTCCGGCACGTGGGCCTCGGCGTCGCGCGTGCCGTCGACGACGACCGGGAGCAAGAACGCCCGCACCCCCGACATCATGTGCGTGCGCTGCGCCGCGAGCTTCCACTCCAGCCGGAAATATCCCTCGTGCCTCGCCTGCGTGGCCGCCGAGATCACCGGCACGAACAGCGCGCAGTCCGCGATCTGTTTGCGGATCTTCCGATCCCACGCATCGCCGCCGCCGAGCTCGTTCTGGTCGAACCACACCTCGATGCCCGCGGTGCGCAGCGCGTCGCAGATGCGCTGCGCGGCCACCGCGTCCTGCGACGCGTAGGAAAGGAAGACGGCTTTGTTTTCCGCGGCGCTCATTTCTGGGCCTTGGCGGCGCGGGCGTGGCGGGCGCGGATTTCCATCAACTCCTTCAAGCCCGGTTCCTCCAGCACCACTCGGGTCACGGGATGGGCGGCGACAAGCTCGAGGTCGACCGTGAAACGGTCGACCAAGCTGAGGTCGTGTCCCTTGACGCCGAGCGTCAGCCAAGGGAGGGCCTTGTCCGGATGACCAAGCCAGAGATAGTTGTAACCATATTCGGCCGGTGAATATCCCCCTTGCTCTACGTGCGGGCGGAATTCCCCGAGGAGGCGCAGGGCTTCCGCGGCTCGGCCTTCGAAGATAGCGGCCAATATCTCCATGTTGGCGAGGATGGCCGACCCGGCGGGAGTGTTGCGGCGCGCGGCGGCCATCACCTCCCGCATTTCGTCGAAGCGCCGCAAGAAACCGAAGGCCCGGAACAAGGTATCATAGTTCTCCACCTGCTCCGGCGCGATGGAGATGGCCCGGCGCCCCGGCTCGATGACGAGTTCGTATTGGCGAAAGGCCAAATGACAAACGGCGAGGTCGTTGTGGTTGACCACTTGCAAGGGATTTAGCTCTACCGCCCGTTTTTCCGTCGCAACCGCCTGCGGGTCGGCGAGCACGAGGCGGTAGTAGTCGCCCGCGAAATTCACAATTTCCGCGTCATTCGGTGCCAAAGCCAGGGAGCGGACGACCGCCTCGCCGGCCTCCTGCCAGCGCCAGTCATAAGAGGAGTAGATTAGCCCCAAGGCGGACCAAGCCTCGGCATTGCCGGGCTGGCGGTCGATCACCAGCCGGGCTTCGCGCCTGGCCCGGTTGATCAAGTCCAGACCCTCGCCCAAACTCAAGGAGCGGCTCCAGGCGGGCAGTAACGCCAAGGTGATGGCCATCCCTGAACGGGCGGGCAGGTAGTCGGGATCCATTGTGGTCACCTTTTCAAACATGCGGACGGCTTCGCGGAGGTTGGACACACCACGCTTCGCCAGGGTGGCCCGGGCCTGCAGATAGAGGGTGTAGGCCTCGGGCATGGTCTTGGCCGACACCGGCAAGGTCATCCCGAGCTTGTCGGTGAGGGCAGCGGCGATCTTCGCGGCGATCTCGTCCTGCACAGCGAAGATGTCTTTCACGTCGCGGTCGAGTGAGCCGGAGGACCAGACGACCTCGTCGGTCGCGCTGCGGATGAGCTGGGCCGAGATGCGCACGCGGTCGCCGGCGCGGCGCACACTGCCTTGCACGAGGTAAGCCACGTTGATCTGCTGGCCGATCTCAGCGGATTTGACCTGCTTGCCCTTGAAATAAAAACCCGAGGATCGCCCGCGCACAGCCAGGCCCGGCACCTTCGCCAGCACATTGAGCAGTTCCTCGCTGATGCCGTCGGAGAAATACTCGTTGGCCTTGTCGTCGGAGAGATTGGCGAAGGCGAGCACGGCGACGGATTTATCCGCCGGGGCGGCGGTCGCAACGACCCGATCATCGGCGGACTTCGGCCCAGCGGGAGCGGTGGCGCCGGTGAGGAGTGCAGCAAAGCGTGGATCCTTGCGGAATCCGGCAAACGCGGGGTTCAACTGCAGCGCGGCCCGGGGATACTGCCCCGACGACGTGACGGCGAAGCGTTGAAACGCCGGCAGGGCCTCCTCGGCTCGACCCAGCACCGCATAGCCATCCTCGAAGACCGTGAGCGGCCACCAAAACGCTCCGGGGCGACCGAGCGAGCCATTGCCGTTCTGCTCAAGGCTGCGGAAGGCGGCCGTCGCCGCGGTGGCGTCTCCGGTTCTGCTCAACGCCACCGCCCGCCAGGTCGCCGCGCTCAGCCGATAGTCATCGTTGGCCCGCGCAGCCTCCGCCACGTGCAGCGCCTTGACCCATTCCTCGCGGGCGGCGTCCGGGCGTCCGGCGAGTTCGAGCGCGATGGCAACAAGTGCGCTGCGCGGTCCCGTGAAAATGTGATCTTGGAAATAGTCCCGCGGGGCTGCTCGAAAAACGGCCAGTGCCCGGTCGAATTCACCGCGCCACAACCAGACGGAGCCGGCCGCAAACGCGCCGCGGTCCTCGAGAAAAAGCCACGCGGGCCACCGATCGAGCGCGGCGGCCGCGCCGTCGAGATCGCCTCGCCAGCAGAGTTTCAGCAGGGCATCCTGCACCAGCAACCGGCCGAGCGGACGGGCGGCGAACGCGGTGGCCACCGTTTGCTCCGCCTCGGCGCAGCGCCCGGCGGTGAAGAGCACGGCCGCCTTGGTGGTCAGCGCTACGGGATCGCCGCCAGGTTGTGCATGGGCCCGGTCGAATTCGGTGAGCGCCGCTTCAAAATGCTCAGCGGTGTTTGAGAGAATCAGCCCAAGGGCGCGGCGCACGCGTGAATCGGCGGGCCGCTGGGCAATCAACGCCTGACCACGCGCAATGGCCTCGGCAATCGCGGCGGGAGTGCGCACTTGACGGAGGTGTCCCACGTAGGCGAGCTCGGCTTCGAACGAGTTCGGGGCCAGCTTGAGCGCCCGCTCCGCCTGCATCTGCCGCGCCTCACGCCGGGCCGGGGTGCGATCGTAGGAGAAAAGCTCGAAAACGCCGGAGAGCTGGGCCTGCGCCGCCCAGACCTCGCCGTCGGTGGGGTCGAGCGCCAGCGCGCGCTTGAGCAATTCCTCGGCCGTGAAAAAATTCTGCCGATTCGCATCGTCGCCCTCCTCGAAAAGCTGGCGGGCTTGCGCGACCAGCTTGCGCGCCTCGGAGAGCGGCGCGGCGGAGGGGCGCGTTCCGGCACCGGCATTTCTTTCGGGACGCAATGCGAAGTAAAGAACGCCGAGGCCGATGACCGCGGCCGCGGCGATCCATGCCATCGCACGGACGCGGCGGGACGGTTTCGCGGGTAGGGACGTCTCTCCGAGACGTCCGGGACTTGCGCTCGTATCCGACGACGGACGCCTCGGAGAGGCGTCCCTACCTTCTCCCCCGAGCAGCGCCTGCACGCGGGTGCAAAACTTCTCCGCGGGTTCCCCGCCCGGCAGCCGCGTCCATTGCACCGCCTTGAACTCCGCCGGCACGCGGGCGTCCGCATCGCGCGTGTCGTCGATCACGATGGGCAGCACGAACGCTGCATCGTCCGCGATCATGTGCGTGCGTTGCGCGGCGAGTTTCCACTCCAGCCGAAAATAGCCTTCCGTGCGCGCTTGCGTCGCCGCGGAGATCACCGGCACGAACAGCGCGCAATCCGCGATTTGCTTCCGGATCTTCGCATCCCACGCATCGCCGCCGACGAGTTCGCTTTGATCGAACCACACCTCGACGCCCGCGGCGCGCAGGGTCTCGCAAATTTTTTTCGCCACCTCGGCGTCCTGGGAGGCGTAGCTCAGGAACACGGCCTTGGGCACAGCGCTCATGGGATTTCCCTGGTCAACAGCTCCAGCAATCCGCCGGGCGACGCAATCCCGCTCCGGCCATTGAACACCGTCTCCCCCACCTGCGCCACGAGCACGCGGCGGTCGGCGCCGATGAGGTCCGCCGCCGTGTTGAAGCGCGCGAAATCCGCCTGCGCGGGGCTCGTCGTGAGTTTCACCTCCACGGCCCAGAGGTGGCGGCCGAGTTGGAACACGAGGTCCACCTCGTAGCCGTCGCTCGTGCGGAAATAGTGCGGCGCGACCGTCGCGCCGCGCGCCGCCAGGAATTCCACAACCTGTCCGATCACGAATCCCTCCCAACTGGCACCCACCCACGGCTGGTGCAGGAGTTCGTCGGCGTCGCGAACGCCGAGCAAAGCATGGAGGAGGCCGCTGTCGCGCCAGTATATCCGCGGCGACCGGACGAGGCGCTTCTTCAAATTGGGCAGCCACGGCGGCAGCCGGCGGAGGAGATACGCGCCCTCGAGAAAATCCAGGTAACTGTTCACCGTGTGATAGCTCAGCCCGAGGCTCTGGCCCACCTGGCTCGCGTTCCAAATCTGCCCGTGCACCGCCGCCGTCATGCGCAGCAGCCGTTCCGTGACCGCCGGTTTCGCGGGCAGGCCCCACCCTGGCAGATCGCGCTGGGCGAGGAGCGTGAGATAGTCGGCCTGCCACTGGGGAAACCCGTTGCCGCCGAGCACGCCGCCATCCGGGAAACCGCCCCGCAGCCAGCGCTTCGCCAGCGGCACGCTGGGCAATTCCGACGCGAGCAACGGCGCCAGTTCGACCAGCGACAGCCGCCCGGCCAGCGACTCCGACACCTGCCGCATCAGCGCCGGCGACACCGAGCCGAGCAGCAGGAACCGCCCGTCGCGCTTGCGCTCCGCATCGATTGCGCCGCGCAACCGCGGAAACACCTCCGGCCAGGCCTGCGCCTCGTCGAGCACCACAACCTTGCGCTGCCGCATCAGTGCCGCCCACTGCACATCCAGCCGCAGGCGCTCCGCCGGCTGCTCCAGATCGAAATACACCGGCGACAACGCCCGCGCGAGCGTGGTCTTGCCCGCCTGCCGGGGCCCGACGAGGCCGACGGCCGGATTGGCCGCCAGCCGGTCCTGCACGAGGTCAACGATGAGCCGCTCGATCATTTGCAAAACAGAAAGCGATTTCTAATCGGCAAGCAAGCGCGCAGGCCGGCTTGGCGCGTCGCACCCGGCTCAAGGTCTGGCCACCGCCTTCTCCGCCGGATGCGCCTTCCGCCACGCCTGCGCGCGGGCGTGGGCTTCGGTCAGGCCGGCGTCCGCAAGGAACTTCACCCAGCGTGGATCGTTGCGCACCGGGTCGTAGATTGAGTCCCAGAGGTCACCAGAACTGCTCCATTGCGAGGTCAGGAGCGCCATTGCCTCTTCGATTCGTCCCAGCGCGACGAGGCTGCCGGCCTCCCAGCGGAAGGAGGTATAGCCGGGAGGTCGGGACGCGGCGAGCAGTGCTTCCGCTTCGGCCTTCAAGCCCGCCCGGGCAAAGACGCGGAGTCTGGCGCCCTCGGTGGTCCAGGGTCCGCCTGAAATGCCTCTGACGAGTGCGACGGCCTCGGTGACACGAGCGAGTTCGAGCAGAGCAAAGCTCTTGCACGCGACCGTATAGCTAAAATCCGGCCTCAACCCGAGGGAGCGATCCAAAGCCTTGATTCCATCCGAAGTTCGGCCGGCGATGCGCAGCACTTCGCCGTAATAGCCCCAGAAATACCAAGACAGCGGATCGAGTTCGGTCGAGAGCTTGAGTTGGACCAACGCCTCATCCATTTTGCCGCGGTTGAGCAGCGCCCGTCCGAGCGCATCCCGGGCCGCTGCATCGTTCGGGTTGAGGGCCACGGCCCGGCGGAGGATCGGCTCCGCCTCGGAATACTTGCGGTTTACCATGAGCAACACTCCGTGCGAAACGTGGGCTTCGGTCGAATCGGGATCGAGGGCGAGCGCCTGTCTGATCTTCGCCAGGATGCGCGCGGTCTCGTTCTGATCCTCCGCTTCGACCGCCTGCCGGCCGCGACGGTAACGTTCCTTCCAAACGTCAGCGAGCGCGGCGTGGGCGCGGGCGAAGTTCGGTTCGCGCTTCAGCGCCTGGTCGAGCGCGCTTTCGGCCCGATCATACCCCTCCGGCGTCAGCAGATTCAACGCCTGACGGGCTTGCACGTAGAGTTCGAAGGCTTCCGGATTCACCGCGGCCTTCGACGCGGCGGAACTCGCCCCGAGTTTCAGCGAGAGATTTTTCGCAATGAGCCCGGCGACCTCGTCGTGCAGGGCGAAGATGTTCTTCAGCTCGCGGTCGAGTTTGTCGGAGACCCACACTTGAAATCCGTCGGCCTGAATGAGCTTCGCCGTGATGCGCACCGTCTGCCCCTCCTGCAACACGGTGCCTTCGACGAGATGAGTCACGCCGAGCTGCCGCGCGATTTCCGGGATCGGCACAAACTTGCCCTTGAAGGAAAACGCCGAGGCGCTGCCGACGACCTTCAGGCCCGGCACGCGCCCGAGCACATCCGTCACCGCCTCGCTCAACCCATCGGAGAAAAATTCGCGCGCCGGATCGCCGCTGAGGTTTTTGAAGGCGAGCACGGCGACGGACTTCGCGTCCCCCTCGGGCTGACGCGAAGGAGATGGGGCAGTGGGGGCAGGTGCGTTGGTCGTGGTGGCGGGATTCGTCGCCGCCGCGAGGCGCCTTTCTTCGAGCCAGGCCAGGCCTTCCTTGATCATCGCCTGCACGCGCGGGTCGTCGCGGATGGGCTTGAGCAGCGGATCAAAGCGCAGGGCGCTCAACGGCAGCATCCGCAAAATCCCAGTTCTAGCCATGAGGCGTTGATACTCGCCGATCGCTTCGTTGGTTTCGCCCAGCAAGAGAAGGACGATTGGCGTCCCGTCGGAAGCGAGGAATTCCGCATAGGCTCCGAGCTGGCGAAACGCATCCAACTGCTCCTTCGCCGCCGTCTTATCCCCAAGCAAGGCCAGCAACAGGGCCTTGTTGAAAACCCAAACGGGCTGGTTGGACTCAGTCGTGAGGCGTTGGTCGACGAGACGCAGCGCTTCTCTCCACTTGATCTTGGCGGCTGCATCCCGGCCTGCGAGGGCATGAGCAAGTCCTACCAGCGTTGCGCGGGGATATATTTGCCGCCGCTCCTCAATGAAATCGCGCGGGATCTTTTCAATCGCAGCGAGCGCCTTCGCCGGGTCGCCCAGGCGCAGCCAGAGAATATAGGCTTGGGCGGCGAAGAGGTCTTCGCTCATCAACTGCTCCGGAATCGTCGCAAGAAACATCCGGGCGGCGTCCAAATCGCCCTTCCGATGGACGCGAATGCCCAGCCGCCAATAATAGGCCGCCTTGGTGGGAGTAGCCGCAAATACGCGATCGAGCATTTGGTCGGCCTCCCATGGATTGCGGGAAGAATCGATCACAGCATCGTCGGAAAGCGCCTGGGGATCTCCACCGGGCAGCGCGTTAGATTTTTGGCGGAGGGCCGAGGCTTCCTCAGCCTGACCGGAGCGAGCAACGGTGTTCGCCAGCAGACGATAAATCCTCCGATCGGTCGGAGCCTGGCGCAGAAGTGAACGTAAACGCCTTTCCGGCTCGGCACCCACTTCGGTCAGTTCGTACCGTGGCCGTGAAAAATAGGCGAGACCAGCCTCGGCCAAACCGGCCTCGATCGAGTCGGGCGCGAGCCGGATGGCTCTCTGGCTCTGGCTTCGGGCCAACTCCCGCCGGCGGGGCGTATCGTCGTAGCCCCATTCCCAAAACCCCAGGCTCACCCGCGCATAGGTGGCCCAGGCCTCGCCATCCGACACATCGAGGGCGACGGCCTTTTTGCACAGCTCCTCCGCGAGGATGAAATTTTGCCGCACCGCCACCGGGTCGTCGTCGATCAACGCGCGCGCCTGGAGGGTGAGTTTCCGCGCCTCGGAAAGGGGCGTGGCGGTGGTCGTAGTCGTGGCTGAGGCGTCTCGCCTCAGTTCAGGCCCCGGACCTGAGGCGGGGCGCCTCAGCCACAGCCAAGCACCGGCCGCGACGACGAGCGTCAATGCAGCCGCGGCGATCCATGCCGCCGCTGGGACGCGGCCCGCGGGTTTTGTGGGTAGGGACGTCTCTCCGAGACGTCCGGGGCTCTCGCCGGCATCGGACGCCGGACGCCTCGCGCGTTCGACAAGCTCAGCGTCCCGAGCCTGTCGAGGGAGAGAGGCGTCCCTACCTTCGCCAGCCAGGAGAGCCTGCACCCGCGCGCAGAATTTCTCCGGCGCCTCGCCGCCGGGCAGGCGGGCCTGCCCGCCGTAGGCTTGGCGAAGGCGGGTCCATTGCACGTCGCGAAATTCATCCGGCACGTGGGCCTCGGCGTCGCGCGTGTCGTCGATGACGACCGGAAGCAGAAACGCCTTGGCGGTCGCCATGGCGTGCGTGCGTCGCGCCGCGAGCTTCCACTCGATCCGGAAATACCCCTCGAGCCGCGCCTGCGTCGCCGCCGAGATCACCGGCACAAACAGCGCGCAATCCGCGATTTGTTTCCGGATTTTCGCATCCCACGCATCGCCGCCGACGAGTTCGTTTTGGTCGAACCACACCTCGACGCCCGCGGCCCGCAGCGCCTCGCAGATGCGCGCGGCCGCCGCGGCGTCCTGGGACGCGTAGCTGAGGAAAACGGCCTGGTGGGCGGACGCGGACATCAAAAAATGCCAATCGGTGGGTGCGGAAAGAGACGATCCCACGCTGAAAACAAGACCCATGGCTGGCGAGTGCATAGTTCCCCGCCGGCCGGCCACGGCTGGCCCGGAAAGTTCCCAACGCGGCCCGGGATCCTCAACCAAAGGCAAGAACCAAGGCATTAACCGCAGATGACGCAGATGGCGCAGATGCCCGGAGATTCATCTGCCTTTATCTGCCTAGCAATTCGAGCGTAGAGACCAACATGTTGGTTCTAGTGCTTAACGGCATAACCAGACCATTTTACCACAGAGGAGAAGACCAAGAAATTGAAGGGAAAGTGCTTCACCCCGTCAGTGAGTCGCCTTGGCCGGGCTTTTCGGCAGGCGGTATTCTCTGTGTCCTCTGCGTCTCGGTGGTGCAAATCCGGCTGCGTGCGAAGCACGCCACTTTTTTCGAGCGCGGTCTCGAAAAAAGGCCGCGCTGCTATATCTGAATCTGCTGTTTTCTTGCGTGCATTTTCAATCTCCAACCTTGCACTCAGCATGCTGCCGCCGTGAGTTCGATCCCATGACATCGCCGTCTCCCGGGTTTATTTGGTTGCTCCGTTGCTGCCTGGTTGTGTTCGGCATCACTCCCGTCCTCTCGGCCGCGGTTCCGAGTTTCCCCCCGGGCAAGATCAGGAACATCCTCTTTCTCCTGTCCGACGACCTCAAGGCCAGCGTGCTTCCGGCCTACGGCAACACCGTTTGCCGGACGCCCAATCTCGACCGATTGGCGACGTCCGGGATGGTCTTCGAACGCGCCTATTGCCAAGGACTGGTCTGCGCCCCGTCCCGGCCGTCATTCATGCGGAGCATTTACCCGAAGTCCACGGCCAGCGCGCCCACCCTGGGCGAACACCTGCAACAGTTCGGCCTGCACACCGCCCGGGTGGGGAAGGTGTTTCACATGCCGGTGCCACATGCGCAACTCGACGGGAGCAACGGCGCGGACGTGCCGGAATGCTGGACTGAACGCCACAACACCACCTCGGCCGAGACGTTTTCTCCGGGGCTTTACCGGCTGCTCAATTCTGGCGTCGTGACCCGCCAGACCGAAGGCCGTGACGCCAAGGGCCCCGATCGCATGTGGGCGACCGTCGAGACGGATGTAAACGATGGCTCGGATCAGGCGGACTACCTGGTCGCGACGAAGGCCATTCAGGTGCTCCAAGAGCGCAAGGCGGCGGGCAAGCCCTTCTTCCTGGCGGTGGGTTTTGTCCGGCCGCATTTCCCGCTGGTGCAGCCGAAGCGGTTCTTTGATCTGTACCCGCACGACAAGCTCGAGATTCCTCCCCAGATTTCCGGAGACCTGGACGATATTCCTCCGGCCGGCCGCGGATCCGATGGCAATGGGCTCAACGACAACGAGGAGGGCCGCCGCCGCATGTGGCAGGCGTATTACGCGTCGGTTTCGTTCATGGATGAACAACTCGGCCGGGTGCTCGATGAACTGGAACGCCTCGGATTACGCGACTCGACGGCCATCGTCTTTACCACTGACCACGGCTACCATCTCGGCGAACATGGATTCTGGCAGAAATCGAACCTGCACGAGGAGGTTGCGCGCGTACCGTTCATCGTCTGTGCGCCCGGCCTGAAGCCGGGCCGGACGAAGTCGCTGGTGGAGCTGGTGGATTTTTATCCCACCTGCACCGATCTCCTCCGCCTGCCAACGCCGGCCGGCCTGCATGGCCGGAGTCTGGCGTCAATCCTGCGAAATCCGGAGGCCACTGGGCGCGATGCGGCGTTGTCGATTCATCCTCGTACGGGCGGCGGGCTGCGCGCGGCCAACTGGCATTACTTGAACTACGGAGAGGGTGGGGAAGAACTCTACGACATGGTCAAGGACCCCCACCAGTACACGAACGTCGTCGGCCAACCCGAGTATGCCGGCGTGCTGAAAACGGCGCGGGAGCAGTTCAAGGCGCGGATGGCCGCCGCCAGATGATTCTCGGGCGTGAGATCCCGGCGAGCCGGCGATTCGTTCTGCTTGGTTACGAATGAATGGGGGCGGGGTGCATCTCACCCCGCCTCCAATCCCGAAGTTTTCACCGGGGGGATTTCGCCGACTTAACCAAGTGAAATTGGATTGATCCCGGTAGTTTCCTCGGAGCAAGACGGCATCATTACACCTCATCTATTGCTTGCTAAGGTGCGCAGTAATTCATAAATGAATGCTTATATGAAACCCTCCTTCCATGCCTTCATGCCGCCTGCCGTGCGACGTTCCCTGGCGAAGTTCGGCCAGGATCTCGGGAATGCCCGGCGTCGGCGGCACCTTACCATGGCCATGATGGCCGAACGGATGGGAGTGGCGCCCAGCACCTACCGGCGCGTTGAGCAGGGAGACCCAACCGTAACGATGGGCGCCTATGCGATGGCGCTGTTTGTCCTGGGATTCGGCGGGCCCCTTGGCGACTTGGTCGATGCCCGCCGCGACGACGTGGGCTTGCAGTTGGAGGAAGAGCGGCTGCCGAAACGCGTCAGAATCAGAAAAATTCCCACCTCGTTGTGAAACGCGCGCTTCACGTCTTGCTCGGGGCTGAGGCGCGCCGGGTCGGCACGCTGCACTGCGATCTGAACGGCGCCAGGGAGTGGGCGGCATTTGCCTATGATGAATCGTGGCTGGCGGCGCCGGATCGGTTTGCCCTGGCACCGGATTTGCCGCTGGTGGCGGGCCCACAGTTTCAGCGCAAGATCCCCGATGGCTCGGTGTTCCCTTCTGCCATCGCCGACACCGAACCCGATGGCTGGGGCCGACGGGTGATCGTGCGCGACCACGCCAAACGCCGCCAAGCCGCCCGTCGGACTGGCGGCGATGCGGCGCCTGCGCAGCTCAATGCGGTGGACTTCCTGCTCGCGGTGGATGACGGCAGCCGGGTCGGGGCACTGAGGTTTAAAGCTGAGGACGGAGTCTTCCGGCGCGCCTCGGAACCGGGAAAACGCACGGTTCCGCCCTTGGTAGAACTGGGGCATCTGCTGGCCGCCACGCGCGCGGTTGAAACGGAGACGGAGACGCTCGCAGATCTCGCCTTTCTCAGGGGCCGGGGGACTTCGCTCGGCGGACTCCGGCCAAAATGCACCGTCGTTGACGGCGATGGCCGGCTGGCCATCGGGAAGTTCCCCAGCGTGCAGGATGAGCGGGCGGTGACCAAAGGCGAGGTGCTGGCGATGCACCTGGCCCGAAAAGCGGGCATCACTGCCGCCGACACGAGGTTGATCGACAGCGACGGTGTGCCGGTGGCACTGATACAGCGGTTCGACCGGACCGGTGAGGGGCGGCGTTTGCTGTATGTCTCGGCCGCCACGCTGATGGGAGTCGAACGTGGGACAACGGAGGAGCACTTCTACACGGAGATCGTCGATGCCTTGCGCGTTCATGGGGCCGACTTCCGCGCCGACTGCGAAGAGCTTTGGCGGCGCATGGCGTTTTCCATCTTGATCACGAACGTCGATGATCACCTCCACAACCACGGCTTTCTGCACGTCGAGCGCGGGCTCTGGCGGTTGGCCCCGGCCTTCGACCTCAATCCGTTTCCGGACCGCGCCCGGGAACTGAAGACTTGGGTTTCCCAAGAAACCGGTCCGGAAGCGACGATCAACGCCCTGCTATCTGTCACCGCCTACTTCCGAGTAACGGGGCGACGGGCAAAGGAGATATTGCGGGAGGTCGAACGGGCGGTGAGCGGCTGGCGGAAACTCGGTCGCGCCCTCGGCTTGACGGTGCGGGAACTGGAAGCGTTCACCGAAGCCTTTGAGCACCCGGAGCGTGACGCCGCGCGGAAGGCGACTCGGTAACGAGTCGCCGAGGCCAGGCCGGAAAAAGTCTAGCCCGCATTTTTCGCACCGCGGCAACCGCAATCGAAGGAGAAACGGGATTCGGCCGGGGAGCAGCCCAGCCCTCCAAGTCTTGTGGCGGTTTCGGACCGCGCTGCGAAATGTCCGGGCCGGAAGCTCTCTGAGAAGCGCGGAGAAGGCGTCGAAAAACCCGTTCTTTCGGAGGGCGGCGCTTCGTCGCCGCCGTGACCCGCCAGAGCGGCGCTGAGAGACCAGCGCCCTCCGAAAACAGGAATAGTGTGGGCCTTTCCGACGCCCTCTTATTAACAGAAGCGCGAAGGGGGTCACGTCGCGGATCGCGGATTCGCAGCTGAATACGCGATCCGCGACCTGACCCCATCGTCTCCGCCCCCGAAGGATGAATTTCCATTTCATCACTTGAGCGTTGAACGTTGAAAGTTGAGGGTTGAGCGCTTGCCCGCCGGTGGCGGGTTCCGCGCGCCGCGCGCGGTCAATCCCGCGGGGCGGCTTTCGCGAGGGCGGCCTGGAAGCGCGGGTCGTCGCGCAGCGGGGCCCACCACGGTTCGAGGCGGAGCACGTTTGCGATCAACATGCCAGGGACGCCCAGTGCCTGGTCGAGCAGAGCGAGCGCGCGGTCGCGATCGCCGAGCGCGAGGTGGACCTGCGCCACTGCCTCGAGCGTGGGCACGCCTTCCAGCGCATCGCGTTTCAAAGGCATCAACTCCAGAGCGCGGTCCGCGAGCCGTCGCGCCTCGTCGGGCTGTCCCGCGTAGGCATTGAGCATCGCTAGCCGCGCGACCCGTTGCCATTCAAGCCGGTGGTGCGTCCCTTCCGCCGTCGTTCCGGCGATCGCGGCCAGCGCACGGACGCGCGCCTGCTCGTGTTCCCCGACGGCCTTCAGGGCAAAAAAGTGACGGTGCAGGTTGACATCGAAGGTCCCTATCCCGCGCCAATCCGGCACTGCATCGCCGATCTTAACGGCGTCCGCAAACCGCCCATCCTCAATCGCCTCTGCAAACTGCCTGAGTCGCTGATCCCGCGTCTCCGGTACCTGTGCCGCGGGGGGGGTGGCAGCGAAAGCAGATCGATACCGCACCCGATCTCCATCGCGGGCGAAGCGAGCCTGCGCCTTATAGGCCTGCATTGGGCCATTCGCAGAATCGATGGCCAGTGCTCGTTCCGCGGCCTGTTCGGCCCGCGCGTAGTAGCGCTGAGCGAGGAGGCACTCCACCAACGACGAGGAAATGCTCAGGTTACGCGGGTTGATGGCGAACGCCCGCTCGAGGTTGACGGTCGCTTCCGCCCATCGGCCTTGCCGGCGTTGCGTCATCGCGAGAAGATCTAGAACATCGGAGTCTCCGGGCATCCCCGCGAGGGCAATGGCGTATTCCTCCGTCGCGCGCGCGTAGTCGAGCGAGCCGACATAATGGTAATACCCGAGGGCGCTATGCGCGACCGGCAGCGCCGAATCGAGCCGCAAGGCCGTGTCGACGGCCTGCTTCGCCTTCGCCAGCCGGGCGGGCGTGGGATCCATAGTCTTGAACCAATAGAGATACGAGTGAGCCTGGCTGAGCTCGGCGTAGGCGACGGCGAATTTCGGATCGAGCGCGACGGCCTGTTCGAGGGGGGCCACTACGACCTCCTCATATTTGGCGGGGTTTCCGATTTCTTTCATCTCCCGCCAGCGACGCGCGCGGAGGTAGAGGTCGTAGGCGGCGGGGTCGTTCGTGAGTTTCTTGGCGAGCGCGAGTTTCAGCTCGGGCGAAAGTGTGGCGGCGAGAGCCTGCGCGATCTTGCCGGAGATGTCGGCCTGCGCCTCGAAAACGTCCGTCACGGCCTTGAGGATGATGGTTTCTTCCCAGCGCGACTGGTCGGTCGCGGCGTCGATCAACTTCACTTTGATACGCACGCTGCCCGCCGCACGGCTCACGGTGCCTTCGAGGATATTGGCCACGCCGAGTTCGGCGGCGATCTGCTTGAGCGTGAGGCCGCGCTTCGCCGGATCGCGGTAGGCGAGCACGGTCGTGCGCGAGATGACCTTGAGGGCGCCGACCTTCGCGAGCGCGGTGAGCAACTCGTCGTGCATGCCGTCGGCGAAGAACTCGTTTTCCTTTTCGGTGCTGAGATTGTCAAACGGGAGGACGGCGAGGGATTTCTGGTCGACCTTCGGTTGATCCGAGGGTCTCGGGTCGAGGGTCGGGGATTGAGGGGTCGCCGGGCGCGGGCCTGCGCCCGCATTCGGCGCAGCCGATTCGGATTTGCGCGTGGCAAGAAAGGTCGCACCCACCCCGATGGCGATGACGGCCAGCGCGCCCACCCAGGCCGCCGCCGGGATGCGGCGACCCACCTCCGGCGTGGCACGGGTCTCCTGACCCGTGTTGCCCAAACCCACGGGTCGGGAGACCCGGGCCACGTCAGCGCCGCTGAGCAACGTTGTCACCCGAGCGCAAAACGCGGCGCTCGTGTCGCCGCCCGG
Source organism: Opitutaceae bacterium (assembly GCA_005792355.1). Classification (GTDB taxonomy): domain Bacteria; phylum Verrucomicrobiota; class Verrucomicrobiia; order Opitutales; family Opitutaceae; genus ER46. The sequence goes on along the minus strand of SXSC01000025.1, from coordinate 33,381 downwards.
CAGGCGCGTCCACTGCACGGCGCGAAATTCCGCGGGCACGTCGGCGTCGGCATCGCGCGTCGCGTCGATCACGACGGGTAGAAGGAACGCCGAGCGCTCCGACATCATGTGGGTGCGCTGCGCGGCGAGTTTCCACTCCAGCCGGAAATAGCCCTCCTTGCGCGCCTGCGTGTTTGCCGAGATGATCGGGACGAACAGTGCACACGCCGCGATTTGCTCGCGGATTTTCCGATCCCACGCATCACCGCCGACGAGTTCGCTCTGGTCGAACCATACCTCGACGCCGGCGGCGCGCAGCGCCGTGCAGATGCGCTGCGCCACGGCCGCATCCTGCGACGCGTAGCTGAGGAAGACGGCTTTGTTGTCCGCTGCGCTCATAGATCCACCGGGTCCGGCTGCGCCTTCGCCCACGCCTCCTGCTGCCGTGTCAATTCCTGAAAACGTGGATCGTTCCTAACCAGCGCGAAATCGGGATTGTAGCGCAGGCTGCTGGGAAAATGGAGACCGCTCGCCGCATACTCGCGCAGCAGCTCAATCGCCAGCTCCACCTGGCCGAGCAGGGCGCACACCGAGGCGAGGTGCCATCCCCGGACCATACGCTGATAGTGGTTTTGCACCAACTGATATTCCCGCCGCCATTGCTCCAACGCGGCGACGGCCGCGTCGCGACGTCCCAGGACGAGCTCAGCCCGGATGAACAAGGATTGCGGCGACGTCGCGCGATTGCCCCGTGCGAGTTCCTTCGCCGCCCAGGCGCTAATCTCTTCCGCCAGACGACGGGCCGCCTCTTTGTGTCCGAGGGCGAGCAATCGGCTGAGCGACGCGCCGTGCAACGCGGGAAATACCAGGCCGTCCGTCACCCCGGGTAACAGGTCGCTCGCTTTTTCGGTGGCGAGGGCGCGAGCCTCCTGCGGGCGATCCAGGGCCAGCAGCAAGTCGATGCGCTGCATATTCCTCTCCGGCGAATCGGCCGCCGCGCGGTTGAACAGCCGCAGCGCGGCCTCCGGTCCCCGCCAGATCAGGCGCAGCGTGACCCGATGGGAAAAAATTTTCTCTTGCAGCTCTTCGGACCGCGCGAGCAGTCGGTCGGCCTCGGCAAAGCGGCCTTTGCGCCAGAAAATGTCCGTCGCATGGCCTACCATATATTCGACGTTGTTCGGATCGATCTGCACCATTTCCCGTGAAAAACGAAACGCCTCGTCCCATTGCCCGAGGTCACGCGCGACAAAGGCCTGAATATTTCGCAACTCCACCGTGGCCGGCTGCAAGGCTTCCGCGCGGGCGAGATCGCGCTGCGCCGCCGCGTAATCCGATTTCACGTGCCGCTCCCAGTTGGCCCGTTGGACCAGCGCCTCAGGAAAGTTCGGTTGCCGCTCCAGCGCCCGGTCGATCAGGCGGCGGGCTTCATCGGCCAGTTCCGGACTGCGGTCGCTATTCGCAGCATAGCGAAATACTTTCGCCTCCGCCAGTGACACCAAAGCCAGCGCAAAATCAGGATCGAGCGCCACCGCCTGCTCGAGCTGCTTGATGGCTGCAGGAACCGAAAAGAATCCCCGCGCCTGCACGGCCCGGCCGCGCAGGTAGGCGTCGTAGGCCGCGGGATTCTTCGTCAGCCCGGCCACCGGCGCCGTGGTGGCGCGGCGGGTGAGTTTCGCGACGACGGCACGGGCGACCTCGTCCTGCAACGCAAAGATGTCGGTGAGTTCCTTTGTAATCGTGCCGAGGTCCTCGCTGGAATTGTCGGCGGGCCGCGCGAGCGTCACGCGGATGCGCACGCGACTGCCGACGCGCTGCACGCTGCCCTCGACGAGGCGAGCGACGTTGAGGAACCGGGCGATTTCCGTCAGGGCGACGTTTTTGCCCTTGAACGAAAAACATGAGGTGTTGCCCGGCACGATCAGATCGCGCTCGCGCCGCAGCGCCCCGAGCACCTCCTCGGTGAGCCCGTCGGAAAAATAGTCCTGCTCCGGGTCGTTGCTGAGATTTCTGAACGGCAGCACGGCGACGGACTTGTCCTCCTTCGCCGGGACTACGGAGGACGGGTCCGCCGGGGCGGATTTGGCTTCCGCCTTCGCCAGGCCTTCCCCCTTCGCCAAGCCTTCCCCATTCGCCAAGCCTACGGGGGACGAGACGGGGGACGAGACGGGGGACGAGACGGAGGACGGGACAGCGGAGCTGTCCGCTCGGGTGGAAGGCGGTGTGGGAGCGTGGGGCGAGGTCCGTGGGTCGGCGGCGAGGCGGGCGAGCAGGGCTTGGAAGCGGGGTTGGTCGCGCAAGCCATCGAAGCTGGGATCGCGCTGAAATCTCGCCAGGGTGATGTGCGTTGCCCGCTGCTCCACCCGCTGCTCGAGCAACGAGAGGGCGGCGTCGAAGTTGCCGAGGCGGATTTGATCTGGGACCACGTAGGCGATTTCGGCCCAGAGGGGATTCGGGCCATGGGCGAGTTGCAGCACGGTTTCCGCTCCCCGCCGGTCACCCATGATGGCCAGCAATCGGGCCTTCCACCGGAGGAGCACGGCGGCATCCGGCTGCTCCGCCAGCTTGCGCTCGACGACGCTCAACGCCGTGCGCCACTGCAACTGGGCCGGCTCGGGACGGCCCGCAAGTTGATGGGCCAGTCCGCCCCACCACGCCTTGGGGCCATCGAACGGGTTCGACTGCACCCAATCACGCGGAAAGCCGCCGACCACGCGGAGCATGGCGTCGGCGTCGCGTCGCCAATAATGGACCAGCGCGGCAGCCGTCATCCCAACATCCTCCTGCTGCCCCGCGGCCGGAATTTGTTCCAGGGTTGCCTTGGCGAGCTCCAGATCGCCCCGCCAGTAGAGCGCGAGGTAGAGCCACAGCAGAAGATTACCCGTGTAACGCTCCCGCGCGAGCGAGGCCTCCGCGGCAAGTTCGGCCGCCCGGTAATCGGCCGCGTACAGGAATTCGGTCCACCCGAGCTGGGTCCATGCCTCGGTCCCGAAAACGGGATCATAGGTTAGCTGTCGGACTAACGTCCGGGCTTCGTCGGGATTGCCGTTGCTGTTCGCCAAAATGGCGAGCGCCGCCAACGCGCGCGGCTCGTTCGGCTGTTCCCGCAAGAGCTGGCGCAGCAGATTTTCCACCTCCGCGGGAAAAACCGGAGCCTGTCCCTCGTTACCTCCCCGCAAGAGATAGCAGGCTTGCGCCAGGCGAGCCTCATAGGATTGCGGGGCCAGACGCAACGCCCGGGCGGCCTTCGCCCGCGCATTTTCGCGGCGGGCCGGCGTGGCGTCGAAATTGCCCCGCACATACAGCGAATCCACCTGCGACCACGCCGCCCAGACGCCGGCATCATTCGGATCCAAGTCGTGTGCGCGCTTGCAGAGACTGTCGGCCACCTCCAAATCCGCGCGGCCCCGGCCGTTCTTGTTCATCTGCATCCAAGCCTGGGCCACCAGCTGGCGGGCTTCGGAAAGCTTGTTCGACGGGCTCAGGGCAGGCGACGCGGCGGCAGGAGTCGGGGCTAAGGCGTTCCGCCTTAGGTCCGGGGTTGGCACTGCGGCGGGACGCGTCAGCCACAGACCGGCGCCAACGAGCAGCACCGCCGCGGCGATCCCAACCGCCACCGGCACGCGGCGGCGCGGCTCCGGCGTAGCGCGGGACTTCAGCCCGCGCTCAGGCGTTTCGAGCGCGGGCTGAAGCCCCGCGCTACCACCGAGCAGTTTCCCAACGCGTCCGCAGAATGCTTCAATCGCCTCGTCGCGCCTCTCTTCACCCTGCCGGGCCTGCCCGGCGTAGCCCGCAGGGCGAAGCCGGGACCACTGCACCGCCTTGAACTCGCTCGGCACGCGCGCCGCCGCATCGGTCGTCGCGTCGATCACCACCGGGAGCAAAAACGCCTGGTCCTCTGCCATCGCGTGGGTGCGCTGCGCCGCCAGCCGCCACTCGATCCGAAAATACCCCTCGCCCCTCGCCTGCGTGTTGGCCGAGATGATCGGCACGAAGAGCGCGCACTCCGCAATCTGCTTCCGGATCTTCGCATCCCATGCGTCGCCGCCGACCAGCTCGCTCTGGTCAAACCACACCTCGACGCCCGCCGATCTCAACGCGTCGCATATCCGCTTGGCTGCTTCAGCGTCCTGCGAAGCGTAACTCAAGAAGACGGCCCGATCCGACGCGCTCATCGCACACCTCCGGTGCCTTGAGCTGACCTCCGGCCTCTGACGTCTGACCCGGAGAGTTGTGTGACGCGAAGCCGTCACACGACTCTTAACCTCCGGACAGGCGCAACCGCCGCGTCTTGGGACGCGCAACACAGAAAGACGGCCTGGTGGGAGGACGCGGGCATGAAAAGGGACGATCGCAGGAGGCGGGTGTGCGCGACTGAACGCTGAAAACAAGACCCCGTGCTGGCGAGTGCATAGTTCCCCTGATAGCCTCCGGTGCACCGCGTATGCAGGAAGAAGACCAAGCCTCGGAAGAACGGCCGAAAAAAACGAAAAGGGGCGGATAGGGCCGGGCGAGGATTGGCTTGGCGGCCAAAGCCGCCGCGGAGGCGCGAGGGCTGGCTCGTTTCTTCGTCCTCTTACGTTTTTTTCGGCCAAAGGCCTTGGCTGGGATTGAGGCCGCTTCCATGGATTCCGTGGGCAACTCCTGGGCTGGAAGCCGGGAGCCAAGGCTGTGGCCGCAAGAAGGCGCAAGAACCAATCCAGTCCTTTTTGCGCCGCCGGTGCCTCTTTGCGGCCCACGGAGTTTGGCACCGCAGAGACGGCGGAGGACGGCTCTGTCGGTTTGGAGTAACACCCAAAGCGAACGAGCGTGCGGATTCCGGGCTTGGAGTCACTTCATGGTTAGGATTGCGTTCCCCGCTCCCCACCTACCCCACCTGGTTTCCGGGACCGAACATTTCCTCCATGATCTCCCGTCGAGAACTGCTCCAACTTGCCGCCGTCGGCGCCCTCGGGAGCACGAGCGCTCCCGGCCGCGCGCCCGCCCAACCCTCCGCTGCCGGCGCGGGGGATCCCAAACTGAAGATCATCGCCCTCGAGGAGCACTACAGCCTGGCGGCGGTATCCGATGCGTGGGGACGTCTTTCGCCCGAGATCAAGGGCGGCATTCTGTTTCATCGGGATGCCTTGGCGCAGAAGCTGGAAGACCTGGCCGAACCGCGGCTGGCGCGGATGGACGCCATGGGCGTGGATGTCCAGGTCCTCTCGCTAACCACTCCCGGCACCCAGGTTTTTGATCCAGCAACAGCAATTACCCTCGCGCGGGCGAGCAACGATGCCGGAGCCCGGGCGGTCGCGGCGCACCCCAAGCGCTTCCAACTTTTTGCCACCCTGCCCACCACCGCACCCGCGGCCGAGTCGGTCGCCGAACTGAAACGCTCCGTGGAGGAGCTCGGCTGCAAGGGCTGGCTCGTCAACGGCCGCTCGCTCGATCGGCACCTCGATCATCCTGACTTCGTCCCCATTTTCGAAGCGGCGGCCAAGCTCCGCGTTCCCGTCTACCTTCATCCGCAACTGCCGGCCAAGCCGGTCCGCGATGCCTATTATGCGAACCCCGAAGGACGCCTCGGCGGACCCGCGGCCGAAACCCGCTTTGCCGGCCCCGGGTTCGGCTGGCATGTCGAAACCGGCATCGAAGCGGTACGCCTGATTCTTTCGGGAATCCTGGATCGCCTGCCCGAGCTTCAGATCATTCTCGGGCACTGGGGCGAAACCGTCGTTCCGTACATGGATCGGCTCGACGGGGTCGCGCGGGCCACGCCGGGAAGGCTGGCGCGGACCATCCCGGACTATTTTCGCCACAACTTTTACGTGACGCCGAGCGGCATGTTCACCGGCGGATTTCTGCCGCAAGCGATCGAGTTGATGGGCGCCGACCGCATCATGTTCTCCGCGGATGATCCCTTCGTCACAGTGCCGCCCGGGGGCGCCCGGCAATTCATCGCGCAGGCGCCGTTGTCCGAGGCCGAGAAGGCCAAGATGGCGCACGGCAACTGGGAGCGACTGACGATGCGCGTGTGAACGGAGAAGCGACGGCGAGCGACGCTCCTGGCTGCGACGATTGCCGCCAAAGTTGCGGTTGATTTCCACCGGCAATATTTCCAACGACGAACTCTGGCACCTGCTGGCGCCGAATCTCAGCCGGCTCGAATCCGCCTTCCTTGACCATGATTTCGTGGAAATAAACCGCCTCGCGATCACGCTCCACGTCTGAGCGCGCGGATCGAGCGACACTTCAGCCCCAGCGCCAGTGGGGTCGTCGCAAATGCGCGCCACCGCCTGCGCGTCTTGCGTCGCGTAGGACAGGAAAACGGCTGGATGCGCTCCGCTCATGATCGCCGATTGCCGATTGCAAGGCATCCGCAAGCAGCTGGCGCCAAAAATCCCACCCCAGTGTTTTCCCACTCGGCAATCGGCATTCGGCAATGGGCAATCTCCGGCGCTCATCGCGGCAGGTTGAATTTCATCTTGTCCCACAGCACCGCGAACCGGGGGTCGGCGCGCAAGTTTTCCAGGTGATGTTCCATGGGGAGATAGAGCATGAAGACGCTGCGTTCCTGGTAACATTTTTCGAGTTGGAAGAAGGCCTGGTCGAACTCGTTCAGCGCAGCATGAATCACGGCCCGATCAAACGGCGAGACGTAGCGGGTTTGGCTCAGGCGCTCCAATTGCTGCAGCATCTCCCGGGCCTCGGCTCGGCCTTCCGCCGTGCCCGCTCCGGCCGCCGCCACTCCGGACCAGCCGAGCACCATCGGCGCCGGGTCCATCGCCCGCGCCTTGGCCAGCGCCGCCCGGGCCGGCGCCCACCGCTTGGCGTGCATCTCCTCCATGCCCCGCACGGCGTAGCCGAAGCCCAACTCCGGATCGATCGCGATCGCTTTCTCCACCAGCGCCCGCACTTCCGTCCGCCGGCCCAGGGCGCGAAGGGGCGCGCTAAGATCCAGCACGAAGAACGGATCCCGCGGATTCAGATCGATGGCTTTCTCCATATGCACCTTCGCCTCCTCAAACCGCCGCCGAAGCACGAGGAGCCAGCCGTATTGATGATGAATCAAGGCGATGCGGTCATTCAGTTCCAGCGCACGCCGGAAGTGCTGCTCCGCGCGGTCCCAATCCCATTCGAAATTGAGCATGATCACCGCCAGGGAAAGATGGGCTTCCGGCAGGTTGGGATCCAACTCGAGGGCCCGTTCCACCGCTTTGCGCCCCTCCAACCGCGCGACGCTCGGTGGATCCATTTCGGAGACCAGGAGCAGCACGTAGGTGTCGGCCAACGCCGACCATGCCAGCGCGAACTTCGGATCGAGCGCCAGGGCTTCGCGCAACAGGGCGCGGGCGCGGTCGTTGTCGGCCTTGGTGCCTTTGTTGAACAAATCCCGTCCCTGCAGGTAACGATCGTAGGCGACCTGATTCTGCGTCGGGAGCTTCTCGATCCGGGCGCGCTCGACCGGCGATATGGCCGCCTGGAGTGCTTTGGCGATTTCCTGCGCGATTTCGCTTTGGATCGCAAAAACGTCGTCGAGGGTCTTGTCGATGGTATTGCCCCAGACGTGTTCATCCGTCGCGGCTTTGATTAATTTTACGTTGATGCGCACGCGCTTGCCCTCCCGGCGCACGGAGCCCTCCAGCACATGCGCCGCCCCGAGTTCACTCGCCACCTCGCGCAGCGACTTGGTGTGATTGCGATACCGGAGGGTCGACGTGCGCGAGATGACCTTCAGCTCCCGAATCTTGGCCAGCGTCGTCAGGACATCCTCGTGCATGCCCTCGCAGAAAAACGCGTTCTCCGGATCGGGACTGAGGTTGGTGAACGGCAGCACGGCGACGGATTTCGCGGACGCCAATTCCGTAGGCGGCTGCGCCGCGGAGGGAGGCGGGGTGGCGTTCGGCGACATCTTCGGATCGGCGGCCAGGCGGGCGAGCAGGGCCTTGAAACGCGGCTGGTCACGCAAGGCATCGAAATTCGGATCGAGCTGGCAGGTTGCCAGACTCATTTGGAATGGCCGTTTCTCGGCGACCTGCTCCAGCAGCGTCAATGCGGTGTCCCGTTTACCGAGGAGGATTTGATCCCTGATCGACCACCACCACCAAAGGGAAGGTTGGGTGCTTGTGCCGTCTGCGAGACGGAGCGTGGTTTCCGCTCCCTTGAGATCTCCCGTTGCGGCCTGGAGTCGGCCCTTCCAGCGCAGGAGCTCGGCGGAATCGGGCTGCTCCGCGAGCCTGCGCTCGACCACAATCAAAGCCGTCCGCCACTGGAGCTGGGCGGGCTCGTTGCGGCCCGCAAGTTGATGAGCCAGCCCGGACCACCAAGCCTTGGGGCCGTCGAAATCGTTTGACCGCAGCCAATCGCGCGAAACGCCGCCCAAGACGCGGAGCATGCTCTCCGGATCGCGTCGCCAATAGTGAAGCCCGGCGGACATCGACACTCCTTCATCCTGCTGCAGATCCGTGGCCGGAATTCGATCCAGGGTCGCCTTGGCGAGTGCGAGATCACCCCGCCAACAAAGAGCGACACAAAACTTCAAGATGAGATTGCCATAGAACGGTTCCCGGACGAGCGACGCATCCGCGGCGAGTTCGGCCGCCCGGTAGTCGCCCGCATACAGGTATTCCGTCCACCCGAGTTCGCTGGTCGCCAGGGCGGCGACGGCGGGCTGCTTCGCCAGCAGGCCGTAGGCCGTCCGGGCTTCGTCGAGTTTGCCGGCATTGGCCGACACCTTGCCGAACGCCAGCAAAGCGCGCGGCTCCCCGGGTGCTTCCTGCAACAGCTTGCGCAGGAGAGCGTCCGCCTCTGCGGGAAACAGTGACACCATGTCATTGGCTCCTCCCCGTACGAGATGGCAGGCGTGCGCCAGACGTGCCTCGTAGGACTCCGCTGAAAGTTGCAGGGCCCGCGCCGCCTTCGTGCGCGCACTTTCTCGTCGGGCCGGGGTGGCGTCGAGATTCGTACTGACATACCACGAATCCACCTGCGACCACGCGGCCCAGACCTCGGCGTCGGTCCCATCCAGCGCGGCGGCCCGTCTGCAGAAATCGTCGGCGACCTCCAATTCAGCGCGGCCGAACCAGGGCTTGTTCAACTGGACCCACGCCTTGGCCACCAGTTGGCGAGCCTCGGAGAGCCCATTCGGCAGGCTCAAGGCAGGCGGCGCGGCGGATTTTTTCGAAGTGGCCGGAGCGCCGGCGGCAGGTGAAGGCGGCGCCGTCGGTCCCGCCCACGGGCGCCATACCGCCAACGCCCCAAGGACCACAGCCCCGATGAGTGCCGGCACCAGCCAGCGCGCCCGATGTCCGGCTGCGGGAGGGGCGCTACGCCCCGACTCTGTGGCTCGAACTGCGTTGTCGGGGCGTAAAGCCCTTCCCACCGTCGAACCTATCTCCGAACCACCCAGCAATTTCTTCACGCGTGCGCAAATCTTCTCCGCCTTTTCGCCGCCCGGCAGGCGGGTCCATTGCACCGCCTTGAACTCCGCCGGCACGTCAGCCTCGGCATCGCGGGTCTCGTCGATCACCACCGGCAGGAGAAACGCCACGCGTTCAGACATCGCGTGCGTGCGCTGAGCCGCCAGCCGCCACTCGATCCGGAAATACCCTTCGCCACGCGCCTGCGTGCTTGCCGAGATGATCGGCACGAACAGCGCACACTCGGCGATCTGTTTCCGGATCTTCGCATCCCACGCATCGCCGCCCACGAGCTCATTTTGGTCGAACCACACCTCCACACCAGCGGCACGCAAGGCCTCGCAGATGCGCCGCGCCGCGTCCGCATCCTGGGAAGCGTACGAGAGAAAAACGGCTTTGATTGGCTCTGACACGGGAGTGGGACGAGGCTGGAAACGGCCCAACACTTCAAAGCCGCCCCATCAGTGGCGAGTGCATACTTTTCCGGTCGGCTGGCGGCAGCGAACCCATCGGGTCCGGGCCAAGCGTGGGGCAAGAATGGGCTCAGGCTTTCTCCGACCCCGGCGGGGCGTCCCGTCTCCGCAGTGGAAGACGATCGAGGAGTGAAGGCAGGAAGATTATTGGATCGCCGCCGCCATCACTGAGAAAAAAACGGCATCCGCCTTCAGGGAATAGCCCGACGCAGAACCGCCCGACGACGTCGCGCATCCGCACTCTCCGCCGACCAGCCTGGAGGCAAAAAAATGTGGGGTAAAAAATCCAAGCGCGACGCCGGCATCTCTTACCCGCCATCTTTTTGCCAAAATGATTGGCGGCTTGTGGTTTTATTCCCCTGCCACCGATTCCTTTGCCATGGGATTGGTCCTGGTTCCTGGTTTTGGCCTCCCGCAGATTCAGAAAGACGTCAACTCGTCGGGGCGCCACCCGCCTGCGTCGCCACCAGGCCGCTGCGCCCGTCGATCGCGGTCATCACCTGATCGCACACCGGTATCGTGTCGCGCTTCGCGAGCAACTCACGGGCCAGTTCATCGAGCCGGATGAAATGCACGCGCTTCCGTTTGCACGCGGTGAGAAGTTCACGGAACACCCCGCGACGGCCCATCCCCTCGATTTCCGCGTGGAGCGTAAAGACATTCGTCCGATCCTCCCGCAGCAGCGACATGAGATGATCCGCGATGGCGTCGTCCGGGAATTCCGGCCGGCCCATCAGCTCGTCCAACGTGGGCAGCGTGCTCGGGATTTCGAGCGTGGGGAAAACGTGCCCGGCGAGGCGCGGGAAAAACGGCACCGAGCCGCGAGTGTCGCTCGCGTAGAGCAACCCGGCCTGGTCGTAAGCGGCGCGGCTGAGCGCATTGCTCTGCCAGCCGGCGGCGCCGGCGGTATGGGTGTCGGCGCCGAAGATCCGCCGGAACTCCGCGCGGGCCGCCTCAAATTCCGCGGCCACCTCGGTCGGCGACATTGTGGCCAGGAAGTCCTGCCACCGATAGTGATTGTAGCAGTGGATGCCCACCTCGAACCCGGCCTCGCGCACCGCGCGCATGATGTGCCCGTTGCGCCGCCCGATGTGCGGCGCCGGCAGCAACGTCCCGTGGAGCAGCGTGCGCAGGCCATAGATCTCCACGACGCTGGTCCGGCTGACTTTTTGGAAAAAACCCGGGCGCAACACGCGTGTGATCGCCCGCCCGGTCTGATCCGGGCCGAGCGAAAAAAGGAAACACGCCGCCGCCCGAAATTCCTGGAGGTCGGCGACGAGATTGGGCACGCCCTCACGCGTGCCGCGGTCGGTGTCGACATCGACTTTCAGGGCGAGACGGACGGGCATGGTCACTCCAACCGGTAATCCTGGTGCGCGAGATGATAGTCGAGCGTGAGCTTGATCGCCTTTTTCAGGTTCACCTTTGGCGCCCAACCCAGCCGCTGTTTCGCGTTGGCGATCGACGGCACGCGTTTCTGGATGTCCTGATAATATTTTCCGAAGTACTTGCCCGACGGCACCACGACGGTCTTCGCCCGCGCCGCATGCTCCGCATAACCCGGAAAATCCCTGAACGCGGCGATGATCAGTTTCGCGAGATCGGCCACACTCACCTCGTTGCGCGGATTGCCGAGGTTGAAAATCTGCCGCGAGGCGCAGCCGTTCTTGTTTTCAATGATGCGCAGGAGCGCGTCGACGCCGTCGTCAATAAACGTGAACGAGCGGCTCTGCTTGCCGCCGTCGACCAGTTGCAGCGGCTTCTTGAAGATCACATTGGAGATGAACTGCGTGAACAGCCGGGAGCTGCCTTCCTTCGGCTCCATCACATCGTCGAGCTTCGGCCCGATCCAGTTGAACGGCCGGAACAACGTGTAATCGACCCCGTCCCGCACGCCGTAGGCGTAGATCACACGATCGAGGAGTTGCTTCGAGCACGCGTAAATCCAGCGCTGCCGATCGATCGGTCCATAGACGAGCGGGCTGGTGGCCTCGTCGAGCCTGGCATCGGGGCACATGCCGTAGACCTCGGAAGTCGAGGGAAAGATGATGCGCTTCTTGTATTTCGCGGCCGAGCGGACGATTCCGAGGTTGGCCTCGAAATCGAGTTCGAAGACCCGCAGGGGATCCTTCACGTACTGGATCGGGTTGGCGATCGCGACGAGCGGGATGATCACGTCGCACTTCTTGACGTGGTACTCGATCCACTCGCGGTTAATGGTGATGTCGCCCTCGACGAACTTGAAGCGCGGATCGCCGAGGCTGTCCTCGAGTTTGTGGCTGCCGACGTCCATGCCGAAAACCTCCCAGTCTTTTTGCAGCAAAATGGCGCGCGTCAGCGAGCTGCCGATGAAACCGTTGGCACCGAGGATGAGCACACGAAGAGGCATGGCGGGAGCAGACGGGGAGAAAGGAGACTTTGGAAACTCAAAAACTCAGACCAGTTGACCAATCCGCAACTCCGGCACCGCGCCGCCGCGCCAGGCGGTGCGCGTGAGTTCGAGGGCGCCGTCGCCCGTCGCCACGACGAGCGGCGAAACCGACAATAGCTCGCCCGGTGCACCGCTTCGGCCATGCGTGGCCGCCGAATCCGGCTCCGCCCACCACACCATCAAGCGCGCCTCGCCGAGGTCGGTGAACGCGCCCGGATACGGGTCGGTCACCGCCCGGATCAAATTAAAGATCTCCGCCGAGGTCTGGGTCCAGACGATGCGGCCGTCCTCGGGCCGGCGACCGCCAAAAGTGGTCGCAAGCGCATCGTCCTGCGGCGTCTCCCGCACCGTGCCCGCGAGAAGCGCGTCAATTTGCCGTGCGAGCACGCGGCGCGCACAAGGCAGCACCTGGCGAAACGCCTGCTCCGCCGTGTCGCGCGCCCCGATTTCCACTCCATCCTGATCCACGATCGCGCCGGCATCCGCGCTCCGGACCATGCGATGGAGCGTCATGCCGATCCGCGGTTCGCCGTGGAGCACCGCCCAGTTGATCGGGGCGCGGCCGCGGTATTTGGGCAACAGCGAGCCGTGCATGTTCCAGGCTCCCAGCCGGGGCAGCGCGAGAATCTTCGTGCCGATCAGGTGGCGATAATAGACCGAAAGAATCAGGTCGGGCCGCAGGGCCGCGATGCGCTCCCGCCATTCCGGGGTGTTGACATTTTCCGGGGCGAAGACCGGGAGCCCTCGCTCACGCGCGGCGGCGGCGGGCGTCTTGAACCAGATCTTTTCGTGGGGGTTGTCCTCGTGCGTGATCAGGGCCACCACGTTGTCGCCGCGTTCGAGGAGCAGCATGAGGCAGTCGTAGCCGACCTCGCTGTAGCCGAAGAAGAGGATGCGTGGAGCCATGAATTAGTGCTTCGTCGACGCCGCGGCCTCGTCGAGCACCCCCGCGAGCGCGGCCGTCATGGTCGCGGCGGAAAATGGCGCAAACGCGGCCTCGTTGAGCGTCCCCGCCTGTTCGTAGCCGCGACCGGCAAACCACTGGTCGTGCACCTGCGCCGCGACCGCGTCGAGCGCCTCCGGCGCGGCAAACTTGAAACACCGGCCCGCGCCGAGGTGTTCAGTCATTTTCAGCACCAGGCTCTGCTCGTGAAAAATCACCAGCAGGGGCCGGCGGGCGAGGAGGCAGGGGAAGATCTTCGACGCCGAATACCCCGGATCGTTCGAGCCCACGGCGACGAGGGCGTGGGCGCGCCGCAGGTAGTGGAGCGCGTCGAAATACGTCACGCGGTAACGGTGTTCGTGCACCGCCTCGGCCACGCCTTCCACCCGCGCCACCGGCAGCACCGTGTCGACGCCCAGGGGCGGCGGCGCGTAGCCGGTGCCGATGAAATGAAAACGCATCCGCGCCGCGAGGTTGGGCGCCGTGGCGCGGAACCGCCGGAACGCCCGAAAGAGGATCGTGAGCGCAGCCACCATGTCGGGGCCGCCTCGCCCCGTGTAGACGTGGTGAAGGTTGCCATCGTCGAAGTCGATCAACGGCTGCGCCGGCCGATGGCGATCCGCCACGGCGAGATCAGCGGGCGAAGCCCCGAACGGCAGCACGCGAACGCGCCCGGCGTCGAACCACGGATACAAGCGCGCCAGCATTCCGCCGTAGGAATCGGACACCGCGATCACGCCACTCGCCCCCCGCAAAACCCGGGGCTCGGTCCGACGCGCGGACCACTGGCTGAGCGCATACTTCAGCGGGCCGCCCGGAGGTCGCGTCTTCGTGCGCTGGTAGTAGTCGCTCACCCAGGGATCCTGGTAATCGAGCACGTAGGGTACGCCAAATTTTCCCCGCCAGCGCGGGCCGAGCGCAAAGGCGGAGAATTGCGTCGTGCTGAACAACACCGCGTCGAAGCGTTCCGTGCCCAGCAGCTGTTCTCCCGCCCGCCGCAGGGCGCGGCCGCAACGCCACCACAATTGCCCGACGCCCGCCCAGCGGGTGTACCGCGGCTGCAGCCCGCCGACCCGTACCACGCGCACATCGGCCGGGTAGGTTGCCTCCAGCAACGGCTCCCGCACTCCGCCCTCGATGAAATCGGGGGCAATCGCCAGCACCGTCGGCTCCCAGCCGTGCGCCCGCAGAGACGGCAGCGCCAGCCGGACACGCTGCATGTCGGGGGCGTTGATCGGCGGGAAATGCGGTGAGACGATGAGAACTTTTTTCATTCCGCGGCCGACGTCATCGGCCAGCCCGAGTTGGCCGCAACCCAAAATAAAATGCGAGCGTCGAACACCACCGGCGTTTTGAACGGACGCGGTTCCCGGTACCCCGCCGAGCGCAGGGCGTCTGTCTGGCAGACGCCGTTTTCCGCCGGCGCAATTTGCCGCTCACGGCGGCACGCGCCGGTAGGTGTCGCCAAAATACACCAATGTCGCCGCATTCCTGACCTCGATCATCGTGCGGTTGCCGGCGAGCAGGGCCGGCTGGCCGCCGGCCTCGGCCGCCACGGTGGAGAGCGTGGTCTCCTCCACCACCATCTTCCCCTCCCCGAGGAGGAACCACTGCACGGTACCGTCGCGACGCAGATTCAGGCGGCGATCACCATCCGTCTGGCCGGTTTCGTACACCCCGGCGGCGCGTTCGAGCAATCGCTGCGCCGGGTCCGGCTCCAGCAAACGATGGACTGGCAGCAAATCCGGGGCGGGTCGCGTCAGCATCCAAGCCGTGAGGCCGTTGGAGCCGAGCACGCCCCCGGCGATGAACGCGATCAGCCAGATCCGGCGCCGACGCCGCTTGTCGCCCGCCCCGGCCGTGGCCCCCGCCGGCGCAGCCGCGGCCTCATCCGTCCCCGCAATCAAGGCGAGGATCTGGGCGGGAGTCAGATCGCCGCCACCGCTGCGCACCGACCAACTGCTGAAGCGCACCCGCCCGTCCCGCACCTGCACCAAGAACTGTCGCCCCTCGCTGGTGATTCGCATTTCGGGCGTCACCGGATACGCCACCTTGGGCGCGAGTTCGGTCAGCGCATTCAACAGCGCCCGCAATTGCCAGAGGCTGACGTCCGTCAGCTGCACCTCGGCCAGCTCGATTCCGGCCCGCCGCGCATCAGGCGAGAGATGGTGCAGGACGACGGAAAAGGCGACCGGCAACTCGCTCATGGCTGAATGATGAAAAGCGGAATGTTACCCGTGCCCAAACGAAACGACCCGCTCATCAAGTTGCCGTCGTCGATCCGCTCATCGATGTCGGTCAGCTGAGCGACATCCAGCGGCAGCGGCGCGGCGGCTGTGGCACTGATCGCGATGGCGGCTTTGTAGCGCACCCCAAAGTGCACCCGGTCATATTCCCAATTGTAGCAACCCCCCATCGGCGTTTTCCGCCGCCAGGCGGTCCTGCTGAGGCGACCGCCCATCCCGGAAGGAATCGACCCCGCGGCGGCTTCCGCCGGCCACTTGCCCGTCTCCTGCGCGTAGGTTTCGAACGCGGAGGCAAACGTCCGGAAATCGCCGACGATCGCCGCGGTCTTCGCCTTCATCCTCGTCCGCTGGATCGCCGGCACCGCAAGGGTCGCGAGGACACTGATAATCAGCACAACGACCATCACCTCCACGAGGGAGAACCCTCGTCGAGCGGCCGGCCCCAGTCTCCCTTGACGACCCTGCATTGCTCCAAGGCTGGAGTCACGGTCGCGCCGGGTGCAATGCTTTCCCTTCGCGGAAACAACTACCGTATCGTGGGTGTTGTTACGCCAACGATCCCCGCGGCCACCGGCACGGTCAGGGCGGCTCCGAGTGTCACGGGGAGATGGACACACCGGCCGAATTTCCACTCTACTGATCCCTTCCGGATCAGTTCCTCCCCTCCATGCTTCCTCCCTCCGCCTCCGCCCTCCCCTCCCCGTCGACCTCTGCGCTGCGGCGATCCGCTCGCCTGGTCGCCGGTCTCACCCTCGGCCTGTTGCTCACCGCGGCAACCCTCGGCGCCCGATCGCCCATCCAACTGGCGCAGGATCCGGCGCTCTCCCCGGACGGGAAGACCCTGGCGTTCTCCTGGCGCGGCGATCTCTGGTCGGTGCCCAGCACCGGCGGCGTCGCGCGTCCGCTCACCCAGCATCCGGGCCGGGATACGGCGCCGAGTTTTTCCCCGGACGGACGCCGGCTGGCCTTTCTCAGCGATCGGCAGGCCGGGCCCCAGGTGTTCCTGATGCCCGCCGCGGGCGGCGCGCCGGAACAACTCACCGCGCACAGCGAAGGCTACACCCTGGAGGGCTGGTATCCGGACGGCTCGGCGTTGCTCGTGAACACCGGCCGCGATTCCTCTTACTATCCACGATCCAACCAGCGGTTTTTCTCCGTGCAGGTCGGGACCCCGGCAACCGAGCGGATGCTGTTTGATGACTACGGGCGCGAAGGCGCGATCTCTCCCGAGGGGAAACGCCTTCTGTTTACCCGCGAGGGCGAGCAGTCGAGTCGCAAGGGCTACCGCGGCTCGCAGGCAGCCCAGATTTGGCTGCACGATGCCACCACGGGAAAGTTCACCCAGCTCATCGCCGAAGCCACCAGCGCCCGTGCACCGCGCTGGCGCCCGGATGGGAAGGGCTTCTACTTCGTCAGCGCCCGCAGCGGCTCGTTCAATCTGTGGGAGTACGAACTGGCCGGTGGCAAGGCGACCCAGCTGACGAAGTTTGACGACGATGCCGTGACCACGCCGTGCCTCTCGCGCGACGGACAAACCATCGTGTTCCGCCATTTGTTTGATCTCTACCGCCTCCAAGTCGGAAAAAATCTGCCCCCGGTGCGATTGGAGATCTGGAACGAATCCGACGCCAAAGCCTCGCCGGTGGAGCGCCGCATCCTCGCGACGGCGACGGAGGTCGCGTTTGCAGATGACGGACTGGAAGTGGCATTTATCGCGGGCGGCGACCTCTGGGTGATGGACACCCTGTTGCGCGAACCCCGGCAGGTCACCTCCACGCCGGAATTGGAGCGCGACCCGCAATTCGCCCCCGACGGCAACTCAATCCTGTTCGCCAGCGATCAGGGCGGGCAGAGCGATCTTTGGCAGGCGACGCGCGAACGCGCGGACGAATTCTGGTGGCGCAACGATCGCTTCAGGCTCACGCGGCTCACGAACGATGCCGACGTCGAGCACGATCTCCAATGGAGCCCCGACGGCAAACGGCTCGCCTTCCTCAAGGGGAACGGCGATCTCTGGACCCTCGAGCCCGGCGCGAATTCGGCGCAGCGCATCCTGAAATCCTGGAGTGCCCCGCAATTTCAGTGGTCGCCCGACGGCAAGTGGTTTGTCGCCGCGATGGAAGATGCGGATTTTAACCGCGACATCTGGCTGCTGCCCTCCGACGGCTCCGGCGAGCCGGTGAATATTTCCAAACATCCCGACAACGAGTTCAATCCGGCCTGGTCCCCCGACGGGCGCGTGATCGCGTTCACCGGCCGCCGGGTGGAAACGGAAGTCGATATCCATTACGTCTGGCTGCGGGCGGACGATGAAGTGCGCAACAAGCGCGACCGCACGCTCGACAAGGCTCTCGAGAAAATGACGAAAACACGGAAGAAGGACGCCGGCCCACCGGCCAAAAAGCGCCCGAGTCCGCCCGCCGCCGTCAAGGACGATGCCACGCCCACGCCGGAAGTCGCCGCCACCGCCTCCGAAGAAAAGGAAGCGGGTACCGAGGCAAGACCTCCCGCGGCCCGTCGCGCGAAAAAACTGCCCGAAGTGAAGATCGACTTCGATCGCCTGCACGAACGCGTGCACCGGATCTCGATCCCCAATTCGACCGAACGCGAACTGTTCTGGTCGCCGGACTCGAAGAAGCTCGCCTTCACCGCCACCGTCGAGGGTCGGCGCGGCACGTACACGGTTGATTTCCCGGATGACCTAAAACCGAAATTTCTCTGCGCCGAGACCGGCACGCAAGGCCGCTGGATCGAGACGGGAAACCAGATTGTCTGGCTCACCAGCTCCGGTCGCCCATCCGCGCCGGCCGACGCCATGCCGGTCGCACCCCGTGGTCCGCCTCCCGCCACGCCGCCGGCCACGCCCCCCGGCACGCCACCGGCTCCGTCCACACCCGCGGGCGCAAGCACCGGCGGGGTCCCCGCCAGCGTGACGGACGCCGGCCGGGTGACCAACTACACTTTCCGCGTTCCCCAGCAGATCGACCTCGCGGCCAGGCACCGCGCCGCCTTCGACCTCGCCTGGCGCACCATGCGCGACTCGTGGTATGATGAACGGTTGGGCAATCGGAACTGGGATGAGATTCGGCTCAAGTATCTTGACGCCGCCTCCACCGCGGATCTCCCCACCCTGAGCACCGTGATCAACCTGATGTTGGGCGAACTCAACGGGTCTCATCTGGGTTTCTCGCCGCGGCCCTCGCCGACGGAGTCGCCGGCCGGCTGGAGTCCCGTCACCGCCCACCTGGGTTTGCGTTGGGATCCGGCGCATCGCGGGCCCGGTCTCAAAGTGCGCGATGTTATTCCGGACGGACCGGCTGATCGCAAAATCAACGGAGTGGCCGCGGGAGAAATCGTTCTCACGATCGACGGCATCGCCGTGGAGGCCGCCACCGACCTCGCCCGCGTCTTAAACGGGCTCCCGGATCGGGATATCCACCTCCGCGTGCGCAACTCCGGCGGTCAGGAGCGCGCGGTCGTACTCCGCCCGGTGCGCTACTCCGCCGTGCAGTCGCTCCTCTACCCGAAATGGGTGCGCGACAATCGGGCCGCCGTCGAGGCTCAGTCCAACGGCAAGCTGGGGTACCTCCACGTCCGGGCGATGAGCGAGGCGAGTTTTCTCCAATTCGAACAGGACCTCTACGCCGCCGGAGTCGGCAAGGAAGGCCTCGTCATCGACGTCCGCGACAATGGCGGTGGTTCCACCGCCGACCATCTGCTCACTGCGCTGACGCAGCCGTTCCACGCCCTCACCGTACCGCGCGGCGGCAGCCCCGGCTATCCGCAGGATCGCAAGGTCTACGCCACCTGGTCGAAACCGATCGCGGTGCTCTGCAATCAAAACAGCTTCAGCAACGCGGAAATTTTCAGCCACGCGATCAAGACCCTGCAGCGCGGCCAGCTGATCGGCGTGCCGACGGCCGGCGGAGTCGTCAGCACCGGCGCCCGCACCATCATGGATCTGGGGACACTGCGGCTCCCCGCACGCGGCTGGTATCTCAAGGACACGGGCGAGGACATGGAAATGAACGGCGCGGTCCCGCAGCACATCGTGTGGCCCCAACCGGGCCAGAATGCCCCGGATCAGGACGTGCAACTCAAGAAAGCCGTCGAGGTGTTGGGTGAGGAAGTGGCGGCGGTGAAGAAACGCCCGACGCCAAGCTTGCGCAAATCCACCGATCGCCCCGAAGCCACCAAGCGCGCGAACCCGTAGGCCATCCCCGGAACCCGGCAGTCCCGCCGCGGGACCGGGCCGGAGCTCACGACCCCGTCACCGCTCAGGCGCCCAACAGATTTTTCAGCGCGGCCAGGTATTTTCCCTGCGTGCGCGCGATCACGTCCGCGGGCAGGGGCGGCCCCGGCGGCGTTTGATTCCATTTGATGGCGACGAGATGATCGCGGACGAACTGCTTGTCGTAGCTCGGCGGCGACATGCCGGGGGCGTAGCTGTCGGCCGGCCAGTAGCGCGACGAATCGGGGGTGAGCACCTCGTCGATGAGAAACAAATTGCCGGCGGCGTCGGTGCCGAATTCGAATTTGGTGTCGGCGAGAATCATGCCCGCCTGTTTCGCGCGCTCGTGGCCGAAGCGGTAGAGCGCGAGGCTGGTCGCCTTCACGCGCTCGTAGAGGGCGGCGCCAATCGTGGCGGCACCCTGGGCGTCGTCGATCGGTTCGTCGTGCTGGCCCTTGGGCGCCTTGGTGGTCGGGGTGAAGATCGGCTCGGGCAGCTTGTCAGCCTGGCGCAGCCCCGCGGGCAGGCGGATGCCGCAGACGGATCCAGTTTTCTGATACGCGCTCCAGCCGCTGCCGATGAGGTAGCCGCGCGCGACGCACTCGATGGTGAGGGGCTTCAGCTTGCGCACGATCATGCTGCGGAGCTGGAGATCAGCGCCGGTAATCCCACGGCGGGCAAATTCGCCGGCCTGGTCGGGCAGCAGGTGGCCCGGGATGATGCTGCCGGTCTGGGCAAACCACCAGTTGCTCATCTGGGTGAGAATGGCGCCCTTGCCGGGGATGCCATCGGGCAGGACGACGTCGAAGGCCGACAACCGATCCGTGGCGGTGAGGAGCAGGGCGTCCCCGAGGTCGAAAATTTCGCGGACCTTGCCCGAGGCGAGGTGGGGGAAAGGCAGACCCTCGATGGTGGTGACGGCGGTTTTCGGCAGGGCGGCGGCGATGGCGGAGAATTTCATGGCGGAGGTTCTTTTCTGAGCGGGAGAGGGGCGGGTCCGCGAGCAAAACGTAAGGCATTTTCGAAAATGAAATTTGGAGTTGCGCAGAGGAGCGTGCGCCGTAGGGTTCCCGGCTCCATGGTTGGTCCCCATCGTCTAGCCTGGTCCAGGACACTACCCTTTCACGGTAAGAACCGGGGTTCGAATCCCCGTGGGGACGCCACGTTAAGTGCTTAACTATAAGCACTTAAGAAAACAAGGAAGCTAGGTTGCCAGTTGTCGCGGCAACCTATGCATGAATAAGTCGGATTTCACGATCAGCCGATTTGCGAATCGGAATGGTGCCGTTTCGTGGCGCGTATCAGGCAACCTTCACGGCGAACGCATCCGCCGGAACTTCAAGACGCGCGAGGAAGCGGCCGCGGAGAAATCGGCCCTCGAAATCAAGGCGCTGCAGGCCGCCACTGGACAGCGCGCACTATTATCGAGCCTCGCCGATCACCAAGCCCGCGAAGCAGAGGCCGTTTTTCTTCGACTGCGGGACAAACCGCACTCGCTCTCCTTCTACGTCGACTACGCGCTCGCAAACTACCGTGAGCCGGCACACCGCAAGAGGATCGAAGATGCCGTGGCGGATTACGTCGCGGCAAAAGAGCACGAATTCGCGCAGGACCACCTTTCACCGCCGCAGATGGAGCGGATTCGCGGCGATCTTAAGCGATTCAGCGCGCACTTCGACGCGGTTTCACTCGATGAGATTAACGCACCGCGGCTGATCGAATTCCTCGAACTTGGTCAGCCCGGATTAAAGACGTGGAATAACCGACGCGGCATCCTCTCGACGTTCTTCCGCTTCGCCATGCATCGAGGCTGGATCGCCGATAATCCGGTCGCGAAGATTCCGCAGCACCGCATCCGTCGCCGCCGCGGGATGGCAGCAACACTTAACGCTACACAAGTGCGCGGTCTGCTGGAGTTCCTCGAAGACTACCAGGGTGGAAAGTTCGTGCCGTATTATGTCCTTTGCCTTTTCGCCGGGATCCGGCCTGGCGTCCCGCACGGCGAGATCAAGAAGCTCAAGCCGGACGCGGTGAATCTGGACACCGAGGTGATTCACGTCTCGTCAGAGGTATCGAAAACACGTGAACCGCGCCGAATCACAATCCAACCGAACCTTCTGGCATGGCTGCGTGCCTACCCGCTCGGAGAATATCCGATCGTGGTCGGCAACTTTCAGAAGAAACGCGCCAAGTTTTCGAAGCGATTCAACCTCTCGCACGATGTGATGCGTCACACGTTCATCTCGATGTTCGTTGCGAAATTCCGATCCATCGGCGAGGCGGCGATCCAGGCAGGCAACTCGGAAAGCATCATCCGGCGCCACTACCTCGATTTGAAAACGACTGCGGAGGCCGAGGAGTTCTGGAGTATCCTGCCGCGACACCAGGCAGTCGCCGTGAATTCGCCCGGCGCCACGCCACTGCCGACCGAAGCTCCGGCGCCCGTCGTGCAACACCAGACCGCGGCGTGAACTTGACGTGACCCCGATGGCATGGAAACGACACCTTCATCCCCCATCATCACCACTCAGCTCACGGACGTCGTCGGTCTCCGCGCCAGCGGCATCTTTCCCACCGGCAAGGAGCCATCGATTCGCACACTGCGCTCATGGACGAAGCTGCGGCGGATCCCCTACCACAAGGTCGGCCACTTCGTACTTTTCGACATCGGTGAGGTGCAGATTCACATCCGCACTAAATTGAAGATCCCCGCCCGAGGGTGATCGCCCGCCGAGAACAATCGCGAGCGGCAGTAGACCGCTAATTCGCCGCCAGGCTGCGGGGCGCTTGATGGCCGTCCCGCAGGGCACGCGCGCGCACGGCGTCGACGAAGTCGAACATCTCTCGGAGTTCGCCGGTTGCCAGCCTGGCCGCCTCGGGTGACCAGTGCCGCCACAACTCCCGACCGTACGCCAGGGAGCGGCTTGCCGCCCGGAGTTCGCGCATCAACCGAAAGGTCGAAATCGAGTCGCCCAGACCGGGCCGCCGATCCTGGCGCTTCGATGCCGCCACGTGATCGCGCACCCGTCGCCGCAATTCCGCTGTTGAAAGCGCCTCCTTCTCCGCCAGCGCCAACCAATGTTCGATGGTCGCGGGATCACGGAAAGCGATTCCCACCTCACAGTGATGGGACCAGCTGAGGGCGTCATGACGACGTGACACCGGGATTCGTGAGCAGACCATCTTGGCGTTGCGCAAGGTTCCGGGATCGAGGCCCGCGGCGTGAGCACACTCGGCGATCAGCCCGCGACCGCGGTCGGCACCGTAGACGAGAACGTCGCCGAGCCAGGCCGTCAGCGTCTGCCTCGCCCCGGTGGCATGCCGAGTCAAACCAGCCACATGGGCGGCCAGCCGGCGCCACTCGTCCGTTTCAATCTTCGGCGCCAAGGCGAGGCCTAACCGGGTGGCCCGATCAATCCCGCTCGGCGGCAACGCTGCCAGAAGCTGCTTGAGGTCAATTTGCATCGATCGACTGGGCCTCGCGGGGCATCAACCGCAGCCGCCGTTGCATTTTGAGAACCTGCTGGCGAAACCCTTCGGGGGTAAGCCCGTGTTTACGGGCGTAATCGCGCAGGCTCGTGAGGTCGAACTCGGCGACGCCCGTGGCATAGATCAAGACATCGACGGCGAGGTCGCGGTTCTCGGATCCCGCCAACTCATACACGAGGTCCCGAACCGCACGGAGCGTCACCACGTGATGGTCCTCCCCGGCGCATCCCAACGCAGCACGCAAATCCTCCAGTAATCCGCTCGCTTCGCACTCGCGCAGGACGTCGGCAACGGTGTCCACCGCCGGATGCCATGCAGAATGGTTGTTCCAGCCATCGGCTGGTGGTTGGAGTGCGTCTTTGAGGGAGGCCGACATATTTCTTTAACGGCAAGTATCGCACACAAAGTGCCCCTACGTGAACCAATGCCGGCGAACACGGGCCGAGGTCCGCTGTTCGCCGGCACCACTTGACGCGAGTTTCATCTGGCTGCACGTCCCCGGGATGAACGCACGGCTTTCGCAACAGTTTCCTGCCGTCATCTTGCGATGGTTGCGCTCTATGGTAAAATACCCTCACACCACCGAAATCTCTCTCCCCTCTCCCTGATGCATTCACCGTCCACCCAGCCTGATTGGCCCCAAGTCCTCGCGGAATGGAGCGTCATCCGGGCGTTGGACGAAAAGGCAGGGTGGCCTGAGCCACTGAACGGGTCCCCGGCCGCGAAGGCCGCCTTCGTGGTGGAAGCGGCATCCTATGTGCGACTTCGCGCGTTGGACTGGCGGGAAGCGGAGGCGGAAGCGCGGGTCTTGAGCGCGATTGACACCGTCTATGAGCAGCACTTGGGCGCCGAGTATTGGCTCATCAAGGCCGGCAACATCGAGTTTTGGATCGACGATGCCCCATCTGCGCCCGGCGCAGTTCCAAGCCGCAATTTTGTCGCAACTGAGCACTGCACGGTTCTGACATCGCACGCCATCGAGCCCAACGACAGTCAGCTCGCCGTCGCCTACAAGGCGTGGCGGGCCGGCCGCCGCATCGCCGTGGAATACTGGCGCGGTGTCGCAGCCTGTCGCGTGCCCGAAGGTTTTTTTGCCGAGGCCCCGGCGGACGGTGCCCTCGCGATCATGCGCGCTCGGTTTGATCTCTGGTGGGCGCTCTTCGTTCGGGCGCTTCGAACCGTCCTTGGTGAGGCCAATCCTTCCTACGCCCGGATGTTGCAGGCCCTGCCCCGCCTGCGAGCCGACGCCAGGCACCCAGGTCAGAAATACGTCCTCACCGCCTTGGTGCAGGAATGGCGGGAGGCCAATGCCGAGCGCTACGGGCTGCTGCAGGACATCCATTTCCCGGTGTTGCAACGTCGCGCCGAAGGAAAACTTCGGAGCGTCAACGCTTGGTTCGAGCGCCACGCCGCGGGGTTCAAGAACGACGAGGAGGTGCAGAATACTGCCGCCAAGGCACTCGGCCAGATCCTCGCTTCCGCCCAGCCACTCGATCTGCCGACTTACGGCAACAACTGAGCGGCCAGTTGCCGCGCCACTTCAGACTATTCGGCGAACACCGCCCCGGTCCCGGTGTTCGCCGGCTTCGTTTGGGGAATCGTGCAGGCAGTGGCAAGTTGGTGTCATGTTCACGATGGCGAAGCTGTACAACGGGTCGACCTACCTCGCGACTCATCTCACCGCAAACGACTACTATTCAGAAAACGAGTCGGTCACGGGAGTGTGGGTGGGCCAGGGGGCGGAGCGACTAGGCCTCGCGGGCCGCGCGATCGCAGCCCATGACGAAGCATTTGAACACCTCCGCTGCAATCGCCACCCACTCACCGGAAGGAAGCTGACCGTTCGCACGGGCGCGAGGCGGATCGCCTTTCTGGATTTTGAATGCTCGGCGCCCAAGAGCGTTTCCTTGCTCGCCGTCACCTTTGGGGACGAACGGTTGCGCCAAGCGCACCACGAAGCGGTCGGCGTTGCCTTTGCCGAGTTGGAACGTTTCACCGCGCGGAGGGTGCGAGGTGGCCGTTTGGCTTGGTCTGAAGAGGTCGCCATTACCGGCAACGTCTGCGCTGCCCGATTTGAGCATGACGCTTCCCGGGAGCTCGATGCCCACCTGCTATGTGCTGCAGCACATAGCAGGTGATATGTGCAGAGCCGATCTATGTGACGGGACCGGTCGGATTGCCTCGCGGTGCACTCGAGCGGGCGGTGGCGATCGCTTCACATAACTTGGAAGCATTTTCGTGCCCTTTCTGCAGCGGCTTTCTCTTGAAACAATCAAACTTTCAGGGGACCGCCCGCAAAGTGGAAGACCCACAAGGAAATTCTCACACAGCCTTCTACGGTCCGACCTATGTGCAGCGATCCGCGACCGATTCAGTCGTGTTTGCAGGAACCCAGGCCATCCTCGTCACATAAATCGGCTCTGCACATATCACCTGCACACCCACCTGGTTACGGCCAACGCCACCTTCGATGCGAAGTCCGACCGCTGGTATGCGGTCACCGAACGCGAAATGTTCTCGGCCATTCGCTATGCGGGCAAAGTCTACCAGAACGAACTCGCCCGCGGCGTTCTCTCGGCCGGCTACACGATCGAGCCCGCGCTCGATGAAAACGGCGTAATTGAGGGTTTCGAGATTGCCGGCGTCACCGCCGCGGATCGAGCGTTGGCGTCAAAGCGTCGGGCGCAAATCGAGGCAGGCATCGCCGCCTTCAAGAAGAAGCATGGCCGCGCCCCGACAACCAAAGAGATCCACGGCATTACCACACGCACCCGCAGCCGTAAGCTGACGGAAATCACCACCGCGGAAGTCCGCCGCCGGCAGCGGGCCGACTTTGCCCCAGAGCGCCTTCAAACACTCGAAGCATTAGTGGAGTCATCCCGGCGCGCTGCTGTCGCCCGGCCGGAGCCCGCTTGCGAGAGCCCCGCGTTGCGCCACGCCTGCGATCATCTTTTCGAACGGGCCAGTGTGCAGCGCGGCCATGAAATCATCGCCGAGGCGCTCAATCAAAGCCTCGGCTCGGTCTCGCTCGATGCGCTGAAACAGAAACTCATCAAGGGTCACGCTTCCGACTGCGTGGCACTGACGAACGGCCCCACCTGTCTCCACTCCGACTATGCGACGCGCACCGGCCTCTGGCTGGAATTGGACGCCATTCGGTGCGTGGATTTCGGCCGCGACATCTACCCGCCACTCGGCTCCCGGCGTTTTGAGCCGGACCAGCGACTCTCCCCTGAGCAGCGCAAGGTCGTGCAGGCATTGCTCGCCTCGACTGATCGCGTTTGCGCGCTCCGCGGAGTCGCCGGCGCCGGAAAGACCTTCGCCCTCAAGGAGATTCAGCGTAGCGTGGAGACGGCCGATCGCACCGTCTTCGCCTGTGCGCCGACTACCTCGGCGGCCGGAGTGCTGCGCGCCGACGGATTCACCAACGCCACGACGCTGGCCGATCTGCTGAAGAACGGAGAATCCGTCCACGGCGAGCGGCTGCGCCGGGCCACCCTGATCGTGGATGAGGCGGGGATCGCCAGCAACCGCCAGGGCGCAGAGTTGTGCCATCTGGTGCAGCGAAACAACGCTCGGCTGGTTCTCGTGGGTGACTCCCGCCAGCACTCCGGCGTCGAGGCCGGCGATTTCCTTTCGATTCTCGAAAGGCACTCCCGGCTGAAGACCTGTGAACTCACCGACATCCGTCGACAGTCGGAGACCGCATACCGCGCCGCGGTGAAGCTGATGGCACAGGGCCATTCGCGAGCCGGCCTGGAGGCCATCGACCGGCTCGGCTGGCTGCGGGAGGCCGGTGGCGACTACATCCAACGCGCCGCCGATCACTACGTCAGCAGCCTCACGGCAAAGCGTGATGTCATTCTCGTCGCCCCCAGGTGGGAAGAAATCAACCGGCTGACCGAGGCAGTGCGCGCGGAATTGAAGAAACGCCGGATGCTTGGCGAGGGGACACCCACCACCGTCGCCGAGCCGATGGCCTGGACGAAGGCGCAAGCAGCAAGATCCGCCAACTACCACCTGGGTTACCTGATGACGCTGCACCGTTCGCTGCCGGAGGCCGGCCTTCGAGCGGGCGAGACTGTTTCCGTGGTCGCCGTCGCACGCGGCCGATTGCAGGTCCGTACGTCCAGCGGACAGGAGGCGACAGTCGCACCCGCCCGCCAGGCGGCTGCTTGGACGGTCGCCGCGCCACGCACCATCGAGCTTGCCACGGGGGATCGCGTGCTCATTCGCCAGAACCATCGCGCCGCAGGGCTGGTCAACGGTGCCGTGCTGACGCTCGAATCGCCACAAGCTTCCGGCGCGTGGCGCGCCCGGGACGCGGCTGGCTGCGAGATGGAGATCCCAGCCGACTTTCGTGCATTTACCCATGGATATGCCGTCACGTCGCACAAGTCCCAGGGTCGGACCTGCGACGAGGTGATTGTCTGCGCGGCGCAGCTCGACGCGAAGTCCACCTACGTGGCCTTTTCCCGCGCCCGTCAGCAGGCGACCGGCTACACGCCGGACAAGACGGCGTTGATGGCCGCGTTGCCCGATTCCAACCGACCGCGCCCGGCCGCACTCGATTTCCTGACGCCAGCACGGGTCCATCGGCTCAGGTGGGCAAGAGAAGCCATCCTCCGCGCCAACGTGCTCATCGGCGCCTTCCTTCCCGAGTCGTTGCGAGCCGTGATGGTCACCCTGACAACGCCCGCGCCAGCCGTCACTCCGGCCAAGGAGAGGATCACCGAGTCATATTCGCACGGCCGATCCAGTATGCGCGCGCATGAGGCCGCACAGCAGACCATCAGAATGCGAATCTGAGCAACCAACTCTCCCTATGACCCAACACCGACGTACCGACGCCTCTGAGAATTCCACCGCCCGCCCCCGCGACCTTCCCGAGCCCTACGACCCGGGGTGCTGTCAATCGGACGACCGGCACCACAGCCTAATCCTGACTCAGCCCGATGGCACCACCGATGGGTTTCCTCTTTCGTGGCTCTACCGCTGGCAGTGGCGCAGGCAGGCCACCGACGAAGTACTCACCCTCACGCTAACCGAGCACGAGGTCACCCTCCGCGGGGTACACCTCGACCGGATTCTGGAACACCTCTGCAAACACCATGGCCTGCACCTCTGCACCAAAGACGAGCGCTATTACAGTCTGTACGGCCAAGAAGCGCTGCGAATTTCCAGCATCATCATCAGACCCCACTCTCGATCCACCCCCAACGAACTCAATTAACCACCGCTCAAATCTGCCTCGCAGAACCACCACAGAAATCAACCAAGAGCCTCCAATGTCACGTCCAAGAAAGACGGGGAAACAGGAGTTCTCTCAGACTCATCGTATCACCGGCGTATCCAAGAACCGGACCACCCGGTTTTGGCCAACAAGACTCATCGAGAATCCCAGTCATGATGAATAGAGACGCAATATCCCTAACGCGTTTTCGCGCGTTGGGCCGGACCCACTCACGGGCGCCCCAACCATTCGAGCTTCATTCGAGCTTCGTTCGAGGTCGCCGCCACCGGCGCACATTTTCGACCGAAATCCTCGAATTTCCTCGAATAACCTCGAATGCGGTATGATCCGAAAGCCGTTCCAGTCGAAACTGATTCCGCACCTGGAAATCATCCGCGAGTGCCGCGCCAAGGGCATGAGTTATCCGCAGGTTGCCGGCGAATTGCGCTCCCGCTTCGGCCTATCTGCCGCCCCGTCGACGATCTTCGCTTTCGTGAAAGTGCGCTCCCGACGACGCGCGGGATTCGCGTTACTCACGACGGAGCCGTCGCGCCGGGCACCCAGCGCGACCACCCAACAAACGCCTCCGTCACCCGTGCGCCCTGCCGCCCAGACGCCGACGGCAGCCAATTGGCACTTCTACGACCCGAACAAACCACTCGAAAAACTCCCATCCTGACCATGACTCCTCCATCCAAACTCATCGTCTTCTCCTGCGGCGGCAAAGGCGGCGTCGGCAAGACCACCGTCGCTTGCGCCATCGCCGACTACTACGCCAGCCGTGGCATTCCCGCCACCTTGTTCGACTGCGACACCGAGAACAAGCAGCGCGGCTCGCTGAGCCATTTCTTTCCCGCCGCCACCAAACTCGACATCCGCGTCGAGCGCGGTCTCGACCGCTTCGTCGACACGATGCTCAACGCCGAGACCCCGGTGGCGCTGGCGGACCTCGCGGCGGGCTCCGGTCGCGACACGTTCGAGTGGATTGACACGATGTTCGACGGCCTTGCCGCCGAGGGCTTCCGCTTCACCGCCGTCGCGACGATCACCAGCGCCGCCAGCAGCGTGGAAACGCTCTTTACTTGGTCGGCGGCGCTGCGTGACCGCGTGCGATACCTAGTCGTGAAAAATCGGATCGCTGGCGATGACTTCGGCTATTTTGAGGACACCGAACCCGGCCGGGCGTTCATCGAAGCCGCGAAGCCAGCTATCATCGGACTCCGCGCCCGTGCCCGTGAAATCCAAACCGAACTCGACAACCGCGGCCTGACTCCGGCGCAGCTGATGTCGGTCGATGTCGAACGGCGAGGGCCGCTGCTCAATAGTGGGACCGCGCGCATCCGCGCCCAGGCCTACGCGGCCCAGATCGACCGCGCGCTCGATTCCGCCCGGCGCATGCTCCACCCGTGAACGATTCCAACCGATTCCCGGATTCGGCCTTCGACCGCATCGCCGCCTACCTGCCCGCGGAACAGCGGGCCTCATACTACCGCTACGTGGCGCATCTGCGCACGCTCAACCCGAAAGATGAATTGCTCATCCTCGCCGAGGGCATGGCGGTGTTTACCTGCATCTCGCGGCAGCTGCCGGAGGCAGTGGCCGATGAGCGGGCGAAGCTGCTCGCCGACTTTGCGAAGTTGTGTACCCAGCACGAGACCTCTACCGCGAATGCCACTGCCGACGTCCGGGCGATGTTTGCCGCCCAACAAAAACTCTTCGAACAGAACGTCGCTGCCTGGCAGAGCCGAGAGCAAAACGCGGCGCACTCGCTCGATCGCATCGCCAAGCGGTTTGAAGAAGCCGTAAATCAGGCCGTCGCCCGGCTGCAGACCGCCGGCGCCAAAGTCGAGGCCGCGACCAAGGAGCACGAATCTGCTGCTTCCAGGGCTAGAAACTGGGTGAGCCAAGTGACGTTGGGTCGTAAGTGTCAGACTTGGACGTGAAGACGCCGCGTCCGCGGGCTGGTATGCTCACGGGTGATGAAACTCGCGACCCTGCGGCCGACCACGAACGCAAAAATAGCTACGTCGCCGACGGCGGCCATAGGCCCTGCTGAGCGGCGGCGGTGCACGCGGCACAGGACGGAGGCGGAGAAGGCGGGGCACTTGGCGAGCTTCGCCGCGCAAGGGGCGCTAGGGCTCAGTCAGGCGGAGTACTGCCGGCAAGCGGGAGTGAGTCCGGCGACTTTTTGCTACTGGGCCCGGCAGGCCCGCACCCGGGGTGATCGGCCAGTCGGGGACGGCGGCAAACCGACCTTTGCCGAAGTGGTGCTGGCGCCGGTCATAGGCAGCGTGCCGTCGGTGGTCATCCACAGCAGCGACGGCACGAAGGTGGAGGCCGCCGTCGGGACCGACCCGGTGTGGCTGGCCCACTTGCTGAAGGCGATGGCGAGCGCTTGATCCGATGCTCACCGTCGGCGGAGGCACCAAGGTTTATCTGGCGACTGGCGCGACGGATTTGCGGCGCAGCTTCAGTCTTTATACGATCGCCGAGCACCGGCTGGGATTCGCGCAGCCGCTCAACGGTGACGTCTTCGGTTTCATCAACAAACGCCGGAATCTGGTGAAGCTGTTTTGGTTTGCCGACGGGGGCCTGTGCGTCCTCGCGAAGCGCCTGCCCACCTCGACGTTTCGCTGGCCGCAGGCCGGCGAGCAGACGGTGGCGGTCACGCCGGCGCAGTTGCAGCTGCTCCTGAGCGGCATCGATCTGAAACAGACCCGGGCGCGGCAGTGGTGGCGACGGGAAAGCCTCCCGCCTCCGCCCGCGGGTTAAGCCGCCGGCGGATCCGCCGCGGTCTTTTCCGTTTTTTCTGCGACCCGCGCGCGTTGCCAGGCCGCCGGCAGCAGTTCGGCGATCTTCTTCGCCGGATGGCTCGGCAACCGCGTGATCAAATCGGTCAGGTACGCCTCGATATTCACCCCGACCTGCCGGCAGTTTTCCACCAGCGTAAAGAGTTTGCCGAACCGTGGGCCGGCACTCGGATGGCCGATGCGCTGCCAGTTGCGCAGGCCGGTCTTCAGTGGCCGCAGCGCCCGCTCGCAGGCGTTGTTGGTGAGTTCCGCCCCGGGGACCGTGAGGCAACGGCGGAGGTATTCCTGCTGCGCAAGCAGGTAATGGATGCAGTCCGCCCGCAGGGTGCCGGGCATCACCTCGTCTTTTTCGCCTTCCGCGATCGCCACCATCAGCTCGAAGAGCGGCAGGCTGTAGCGCCGCCGCCACTCGTCCCGCTTGACGGCGCCGAACTGGAAGCGCTGCGCGATGCGGTCGATCTTGAAGATCTTGTTATAGAGTTCGAGGTAAACTCCCGCGTCCTGATCCCCGTCCACGACCGCGTTATAGGCGTAGCGCCTGCCGTGGGCCAGGCAACCAAGGGCGATAATCTGGCCCTCGGCCCCGATCTGGTTCAAGCCGCCGGCCCCGTCCACTTGGAGCAGACCAGCGAAGTTGGCCGCTTTCAGTTCGCGGTCGGGATGGTCCGGCGATTTTCCCCGCTGATACTCGAACTGATCCCAGACCAGCGGTTCGTCGTTCGCCCGGTAGCCCCAGATCGTCGCTTCGACCGTGCGGCCCGGCCGGGCCGGATCGGACAAACGCATGGGGGTCGCGTCCAGATGCAGGTAATCTTTCTGCATGAGATCGTCCTTCAGGGCGGCGACCACCGGCTGGGCCAGTTCGTTGAGCTTGGCCATGCAGGCCACCTGCGTCGCCCGGGGCAACCGCACCCCGGCCCGCTGCAGTTTCTTTTCGAGGCGGTTGAAAGGTTGGTGCTCGCTATAATGCTCCGCCGCGAGATGGGCCAGAACACTCGCGTGCACGCGCTGGCGCGCCAGGACGTCGTCCGGCCACGGGGTGTACACCGGCGCGGACTTGGCTGCGCTCACGAACACCGTGCGTTCGAGCACCTGGACGACGACCTGCGCCGGGATCAATTGCAGCACCTCGATCGTCTCGGTGAAGCCCGGGCGCATCGGCTCACCTGTCAGCGGACAAAGCCGGGCCTGCGGGTCCGGGTCGGGCAGTTTGATCTTCACGCGGGGGAGCGCCGGGTCGAACGGTTTCGGGCCAGGCTTCACCCGGCCACGGAACTGCTCGCTGGTTTTCTGCGGCCGCAGGCCCGCCGCCCGTGGGACTGGCTTCCCTCGGTCCGACTGTTCCGACTTTCGGCCCCACGCTTGCCGCCCCAGTTGCCGGTTGCGCTGGTTCAACTGGGCGATCAGCTGCAGCAACTCCGTTTCGCGGGCCGTTGTCCGGCCTTTTTCCACCGCCACTTCCTGCCGGTGGGCTTCCTGCTGTTGCGCGAGGGCGGCGCGCAATCGGGCGTTCTCGGCTCTGAGTCGAGCCACCTCGCTCATCGCTGGCGCTGGGCGGGGACCGCCAAAAGATAAATGTCCTTCACCGGCACGCTCAGCTCCTGCCGCCGATCCTGCCGGCTGCGGCCTTTGGTTTGCCCCACGCAATGCCAGTTGGCTGCCCGATAGCACGTCCCTTGAAACCGGTCGCGCTCGACGAAGGTCTCCAGCCAGCGCAGGCCGTGGCCGTACTTCGCCCGCCAGTCCGCGTCGATCCGCCGCGCCACCCGCCCCAACAGGTGACTGGCCAAATGCGGCACCCGCACCCACGGCAAAATCAAAAACCGGGTGTTGTTGGCGATCTCGGACAAACGCGCCGAGCGCTCCGGCGCACTCCATTCGAGGTAGCGATCCCGTGGCGCGCACTGCCACGCCGCGGCGCCGAACAGCAGACAGGCGACGTCGCGGCCGTGCCGATCGCGCACGAGGTAGCCGAGGTTTTCGCCGACGACGCGCAGCCCGAGATAATGATCCTAAATCCCGCAGTTGAGGTTCAGGGGGCCAGTTTTGGGAGCCAGTCGTCCGGACTGAGCGGATTATTCCAGCACAAATAACGTTCGAAGGTTTGCTGCGGGTTCAACTGCGGCGCAGTTGAAGCGAGCCAGCGTT
>SXSC01000024.1 GCA_005792355.1 Opitutaceae bacterium | reverse complement strand
GGCAGCAGCGGGCGGTGTTGTAGAACTGGGTGAAACGCACGCCACCCATCGCGAGCGCGTCGAGATTGGGTGTGGCGATCTCGCTGCCGTAGCAGCCGAGATCGGAGTAGCCCATGTCATCCGCCATGATGAGAATGACGTTGGGCCGGCGCGGCTCGGCGGCGGCGACGTGGCCGGCGAATACGAGCACCGCGAACAGCGAAAGTAAGCGGGGAAAATTCATCCTGAATTCAGCAGCAGCAGGAAGTCTCAGGCAGGTTAACCACGGATAGGCACGGATTAACCCGGATGGGTGAACGTCAACTGTCGTCAGCTTGCGGGTAAAACGATCCATGTTTTCAAGTTCCTGGTATCCGTGTCCATCCGTGTCGATCCGTGGTTCAACAGCGGTTTTTCTGTTCATGAGTGGCTGGGATTCACGTTGGGCAGATCTCAAGGGAGCTTGGGCTTCAGCGGGGTGCCGCCGGCTTTGTCCACGGGATAGACGGCGTCGTGATTTGCCAGAGCGGTGATCAACCCGCGCATCAGGCGGCGGAGTTCGACCGGAGCCGAAGCCGCGAGGTTCTTCTGCTCGAACGGATCAGCGGCGAGGTTGAAGAGCTGATAGTGGGAATTCTCGGACGCCGCGGATGGGAAATAGTGATAGATCACCTTCCAAGCGCCGTCGCGATAGCTCGTCCAGTAGTCGCTGCGGTGGGGCGCGTGCGGATAGTGCATGAGAAACGTCTCGGCCCGGCGCGGATCGCGCTGGCCGGCGAGCAGCGAATCGAGCCGCGCGCCGTCGACCGGGTGCCCACGGGGCGCGTCGAGCCCGGTCAGGCCGAGAATTGTGGGAAACAAATCCATCACCGCAGCCTGCTGTCCCTGGATCGCGCCAGCGGGGATCGGCAGCCGCTTTTGGTGGGCGTTGGTCGCGCTCGCCTTCGCCCACGCGGCGATGAAGGGCACGCGCGTGCCGCCCTCGTAGTGCGAGCCTTTTTTGCCCCGAAGCGGCGCGGCGCAGGCGACGGCGTGCTCGTGGCCGAGCGGCGCGTCCGAGCCGTTGTCGCCGAGGAAGAAGATGATCGTGTTCTCGGCGACGCCGAGGGCCTCGAGGTGGTCGAGCAGGTCGCCGAGCGATTTGTCCATGCCCTCGATCAGCGTGGCGAAGGCCTGCGCGTTCGCGGGTTTGCCGGAATTCTTGTAATTGGCCGCGAAGCGTGCGTCGGCCTGGAACGGTGCGTGCACCGCATAGTGGGCGAGGTAGAGGTAAAACGGCTGCCGCGCCTTGGCGGCCTGGCTGACGTGCGCCTTGGCCTCGAGCGTGAGGGCGTCCGTGAGGAAAAGATCGGTGCCGTGGTATTTCGCCAGGTGCGGGACCGCGCTCGAGGCCCGCTTGCCACCGCCGCCAAAATTCTCCCGCGCATAGTAGCTGCCCGGCGCGCCGATGGAGGCACCCCCGACGTTGAGGTCAAAACCGAGATTGAGCGGGTCCGCGCCCTCGGAATTCCGCGGTCCGAAATGGCCCTTGCCCACGTGCATGGTCCGGTAGCCCCCGGCCTGCAGCAGGCCGGCCAGGGTGACGTCGCCGCGCTTGAGACCCTGCCAGTTCCATTGCGGCGGACCGTTCGGGCCGGCGTTGTCCTTGTCGGGATTGATCCAGTTCGTGATGCGATGACGCGCCGCGTTCTGACCGGTCATGATGGACGTGCGCGTGGGCGAACACACGCTCATGGCGGAGAACTGGTTGAACCGGATGCCGCGCGCCGCGAGCCGCTCCAGGTTCGGCGTGCGGTAGTAGTCATTCAGCGGATACCGCTGCGGCCGGCCGGCGGCGTCGGTGAGAAACGGCACGGAAGTGTCCATCATCCCCATGTCGTCGACGAGGAAGACGACGACGTTGGGGGGCGTGGTCGCGGCGGGCGCGGCACTGGCGAGCGCGGTGGTGAGCAGCAGGGCGGTGAAAAATCGTCGCATGACGGGCAATGGTGGCGTGAAGCCGACCGGGTTATTGCGGGATGGGATCGCCCCGACGGACGGTCTTGCCCTCCCAGATGGCTTCGTCCGTCGTACGGTCGAAGGTCAGCACACGGCTGGCGCTGTTGGGCGCAGGGGGACGATCAATTTTGGGGAGCCATGCTTTGTGCTGGGCGATGACGGCGGCGTGCTCGGGCCGGCCGGCGAGATTGGTCCACTCGTTGGGGTCGTGCAGCATGTCGTAGAGCTCCTCGGAGCCGTCGGCGTAGCGGAGGTAGCGCCAGCGCTCGCTGCGGATGCCGTGGTTGCCCTGGTTGTGACTCGTGATGGCGGGGCGCGCGCGGGCGGTGTGCGCGTTCTTGAGCTGGGGGACGAGGCTCAGGCCCTCGAGGTCGGAACGAGCGGGCAGGCCGGCGAGTTCAACCAGGGTCGGATACAGGTCGAGCAGTTCGGCGGGCTGCAGGGAGCGTTGGCCGGCTTTCACTCCGGGACCGGCGAAGATCAACGGAACCTTGGTGCCGCGATCCCAGAGCGTATTTTTTCCGGTGATGCCCTTTTCCCCGAGGTGCCAGCCGTGATCGCCCCACAGGACGACGATGGTGTTGTCGGCGAGGCCGGCCTCGTCGAGCGCGGCGAGCAGGCGGCCGATCTGCGCATCCACGAAACTGGTACAGGCGAGATAGGAGCGGACGAGGTTGCGCCACTGGTTGTTTTCCCGCACCCACTTCAGGCGCGGTTCCGGCAGGTGCCAGTGCAGATACCAGGAGAAGCGCGGAGTATCCTCGCGGTCCTGCTCGAGGATCTTCGGCAGCACGCTGTCGTCGTCGGGATAGAGATCGAACCACTTTTGCGTGGCGTAGCACGGCACGTGCGGCAGGAAGAAACCGGCGGCGAGAAAAAAAGGCTGATCCTTCGGCGCGGACTTGATCTGCTGCACCGTCCAGCTGGCCACCTGATAATCGCCCTTGCCGGTGTCGTCGTTGTCCAGCGGCCACACGCCCCAGTCCATGAGCGGGTTGTTGCCCATGGGCGTGGCGGGAATGAGTTTTTGCGGCGGCCTGGTGCCGACGCCACCAAACGCGCCGGTGATCTGGAACTCAGGCCGGGCGTTCGCGGGATCGGCGGCGACCCTGGCCTTGCCTTTGCCCTTGCCGGCGCCGCCTCCCCCACCCCCGGTGCCGCCGTGGTAGATCTTCCCGGTCGCGGCCGTGCGGTAGCCGTGGTCGGCAAAGTGCTGCGGCAGGGCCACGCGGTCCTGCCATTCCGGCAGCGTGCGAAACCAGGGGGCGAGTCCGTAGATGCCGGTGGTGGTCGGGCGCAGGCCGAGCAGGAGGCTCGTGCGCGAGGGATTGCACAGCGGCGCCTGGCAGTGCGCGTTCAGGAACGTGGTGCCGCGGGCCGCGAGCTTGTCCAGGTGCGGGGTCTTCGCCAGCGGATGCCCGCCGAGATGGCCAATCCAGTCATTCTGGTCATCGATCGCGATGAAGAGGATGTTGGGTCTTTTCGCGGGAGCCGCGACGGCGTGGGCTGAGCCGAGGGCGAGACCGATTGAGAGGAGAACCGCGGAAGACAGATGACTGGGTTTCATGAATGGATGGCCGGAAAACTCGAGGTTGAACCTGGGGTGGATCAATTCCGGCTGCGGCCCGCCGCAATCAGCGCGGCCAGCTGCGCCTTCAGGCGTTCGCCGGTCGCCGGGTTCTGCGCGAGCACATCTTTCGTCTCGGACGGATCATTCGCCAAGTCGAACAGCTGGAACTGAGGGACGGCCGTGCGCTGGAGAGGCTGTTCGACGATTTCGTTGTTCCCGGTCTTGGTGTCGCGGCGGACGAGTTTCCAGTGGCCGGCCCGGAACCCAAAGTTGCCGGTGCCACCATTGTCCTGCTGCACAAGGTGTTCGCGGCCCCGGGCACCCGGGCGGCCGAGGAGTGCGCCGGAGACGTCGAAGCTGTCGAGGCAGGCGTCGGCCGGGAGGGCGGTGCCGGTGAGGGCGGCGACGCTGGCGGCGAGATCGATGGTGCAGACGATTTCGTCGGAGACGCCGGGTTTGATCCGGCCCAGCCAGCGCGTGATGAAGGGCGTGCGGGTGCCGCCCTCATAGACGCTGTATTTGCCACCGCGATACCGACCACCGGCCCGGTGATTCCCGCGTTGCTCGAGCGCGCCGTCCTGGTAACCGTCATCCATCACGGGGCCGTTGTCGGAGCAGAGCACGACCAGGGTTTTCTCGGCGAGGCCGAGGCGGTCGAGGGTCTTCATCAGCTCGCCGACGGACCAGTCGAACTCGACGATGGCGTCGCCGCGGAAGCCGAGCTTGGTCGCGCCCTGGAAACGCTCGTGGGGCATCCGCGGGACATGGAGATCGTGCGAGGCGAAGAAGAGGAAGAACGGCTGGGTGCGGTTGGCCTCGAGCCAGGCGTTGGACTTCTCGATCCACTTGTCGCCGAGATCCTCGTCCCGGAAACGGGCGGCTTTCCCGCCGGTGTAAAAGCCGATCCGGCTGATGCCATTGTGAATGGTGCCGTTGTGACCGTGGGACCAATCCATCCGCAGCGTGGCGCGATAACTGATCCCGGTGGGATGATCGGCGGCGGGCTGACGGTCGCCAACCCAGAGCGGGTCTTTCGGGTCGAGACCGACGACACGGTCGTTCTCCACGTAGACCTGCGGGACGCGGTCGTTGGTCGTGGGCAGGATAAAATTGTAATCGAAGCCGATCTCGCGCGGGCCGGGGGCAAGGGAGCCGTTCCAGTCGGGGCCTTTCCCTACTACGCCCAGACCGAGATGCCATTTGCCGATGACGGCGGTGCGGTAGCCGGCGGATTTGACGAGCGTGGCGATCGTCGCCTGATCGGTGGGGACGACGAGGTGCCCGTTGGGCGGGGCGATGCCGGTGCCCTTGCGGCGGAAAGCGTAACTGCCGGTGAGAAACGAGTAGCGGGTCGGCGTGCAGGTGGAGGCCGAGCAGTAACCGCTGGTGAAGCGCAGCCCTTCGGCTGCAAGCCGGTCGATGTTCGGCGTCGCGAGGGCGGTCGCGCCGTAGCAGGACAGGTCACCGTAGCCGAGATCGTCGGCCATGATGACGATGACGTTGGGTTTCGACGGCTGGGCAAACGCGAGCGTGGCAAGCGCCAGTCCGCACGCGGCAACCAGGGGAATTCGAAGGTCTAGTGTGCCGACCGCAAAGTAGCGTGACAAGTAGCGGCGAACGCCAGCGAGTGGAGCGCGCCGGTGGTCCACTCGCTGGCGCTCGCAGCTACACGTCACGAAAGTTATTGGTCGCGCCACTAGCCCGCATTTTTCCAATTTTCCGCGGAATTCTCTCCGCGCTTGACGAGTTTCGGGCGGCGTGAGCTTGGATCTCTGGGGTTCATGCGGGCTAAAATAAAACCGCCAGGCGGTTTTGAACTTAGCCTGGACATCCCTCAGGACCGCGAACGCAGAAGAAAATCCCGAACACTGTGTGACTCCGATCGCGAGCAAAGGGTGAAATGTCCGGGCGAGCATAGGGGGAGCTCACGATGGGGTTACCATCGCCTGCTTGCCAATCTTCTTTAGCTTGGGTGAACGGGCAAGGCTGGCACCCCGAGCCGCTTCTGCGCCTGGCAGGTGGAGCGCTTCACCAAAGCCCCGGAGGATGGTTGCAGGGAGATGCGACGATTGGGTCGCCCCTTCGCGTGAGCCGGCTGAGCTGCCCGGGCCAGGTTCGGATCTGCCACCGCACGGCCTGGCCTTCCCGCTGGCACCGGTGCGCGATCTTTGCCCGCAACGTGCGCACCTCCGGCGTCCGATCCAGGCCCAGCAGCCGGCCGCATTCGCCCGGCGATTCATCGCGCGTCTGCTCCAGCGAAGTACAGCGCGCCAGGGCCAGCAGCGCCAGTAGCAGGAAAATGGATTCGAGCGGGTAAAAACCCGGCGGCCGCGCTGCCCTGCACGATCAACTGCGCGGTGAACCGCCGGAAGCTCGCCCCATCATCCTTGCCGTGCATGAACACGGGCAAATGCCCGTTGAAGTAGACGACTTGCCCGTCCTCCGTGCGGCAGGCTCAGACATCCTGACCTGCCCTGGAATCAGGGTGAACCCACTTGGCGATAAATCAGGCGGAGGTTGGTGGTGGGGAAACAGGTTTCCGTGGCGGTGAGGGTTTTGCAGAGTGCGGCGACGGCGGCGTCCTGTAACG
>SXSC01000262.1 GCA_005792355.1 Opitutaceae bacterium | reverse complement strand
CACGCCGGCCGCCCCCGAGCGAGCGAGGACGTGGGTGCGATAGTTGCCCAACCCGCCCCTTTCCCAGCTGCCTTGAATTCTCTCACGCTTTCGACTTATACACTCGTTTCACCCACGAATTGTGCCCTGGAGCCGAAATTATTAAGCACATGGTTGCGCCCCTTGATCGCGATCCCGGTGCCCATGCCGCCGTTGCGCAGGATCACGTTGCGCTCGATCGTCGTGTCGTGCTGGTCGTCGTCGCACCGGATGGCCTCGCCCATGTTTTCCGCGAGGCAGTCGTGAATGAAATTCTCGCGGACGACATTGCCGGCGCCGGTGCCGGAAACATAGATCGCGTCGCCGTCCCAGAGGCGCTGCATCACATCGTGAATTTCGTTTTGCTCGACGATATTGTTGCGGCCATGCAGGTACGGCGCGCGTTGTTCCCAGGTCGGGCGCGGCGCGCCGGGGCCGGTCTGCGGCGCCGGCCCGCCCGCCGCCGCGATTTCGGACCAGCGAATCGTGCGCCAACCGTCGCCCCGGCCGTCGCGATTCCAGGCGATACGGCCGCTCACGGTGATCGCCGTGTAGTTCGTGTCGTGAATCAGATTGTGCGCGAGTCGGTTTTCCCCGCTCTGCCACACGCTGATCGCCGCACCCTGCCAGAGAATCTCGCCGACGTGATGGATCCGGTTGCGCAGGATTTCGCTCCTCCGGTTCACGTCCTTGGTGCCCGGGCCATAACCCGCGAGCACGATGCCTGCTCCCCCGAGGTGTTCCAAAACGGAGTCGCTCACTTGGTTTTGCCGCGCGTGCAAATCGAGCCGCAGGCCCGCACCGCCGCTGTTGAACCAGCGGCAACGCTCGAAACGAATCTGCTCGGCCCCGCGCAGCCGCACGAGCGCCGTCGGTCGGTCGAACATCTCCCAGTCATGCTGCAACGTGGAACCGCTCCGATCTTTTTCCCAAGGCCAGCGATCTCCGCCCGTGAAGGCGAGTCCGCGAAACACGAGACCACGCACGGGTTGATCGCGCGGCCCGTCGTAGTCAATCACGCCCTCGACCCGAATCATCTCCGTGAGTTGCGGCGCCTCGATACCGTCGGGCACGGCACCGTCGCGCGTCAGCAACGTGACCGTGCGCTGACTCTGGTTGAGCACCCATTCGCCCGGCTCGTCCAGCGCGGCGCGGATGTTTTCAATCCACGCCGTGCCCTTGGCGTTCACGTCGCGCAGGCCCCAGCGGATCCGCACCATGGGGTAGCTCGCCGGAATGCGCGTGCGCGCGAGACCGGCGGCGATGTCGACCGACTCGAGCGGCAGGATGTTGAGAATCCAGCCGAAGTTCGGACGAATCACCAACTCGGCGCCGGCGAGGTCGGGCCAGTTTTCGAGCGCGCCCGGCGGAAACGGCAGCGTGAAGCGATCGAGTGATTCGACGGCGCGATAGTCCTTCGAGGGCGAAAACGCCGGAGTGCGAGCCCGCGGCAGGCGACCGGCGCGATCGGACATCGTGAGGAATGGTCGTACCTCCGCCGGAAGTTTCGCGGTCCAGGCCGCGCCGTCCTTCCGCCAGCCCGTGACGGGAACCGAGGCGGTGAAGATCGGCGTCTCGCCCGGATGGGCGGCGTAGGTAATCGTGTAGCCAGCGGCGGCGGAATCTTCGAGGGAGAATACGATCGTCTCCGTGACGCGATACACTCCACCACGGATCGCGACCGCGTAATCGCGGTTGGGCGCGAGGCGCTTCTGAGCCCGGACGGCGTCGCGGGCGCGGGTGAGCGTCGCGAATGGTCTCGTTTCGGTCCCGGGATTCGTATCGCGGCCGGTTGGAGCCAGAAAGAAATCCGCGGCTCCGGCGGGAGCGAGGCTGGCAATTCCCAGCCAAAGGAGGCCGGCGAGCTTCAGCGCATGGCGTGCACGTCCGCCTCGCCAGGCCGCACGATGTTGATTGCAGATATGCATAAGGGTGAGTCCCGCTGGGCGCGATCGGAGCAGCACCCTGATTACTCGCAACCCGAATACGGCCGCCGTCGGCCGGTTTCGGACCGGCCCTCAGCCAGAGGATTGTTTCATGCCAAAGGGGAGAAGCGCGCGGCATGACAAAGGATTGGGGACAGGGGAAAAAACCAATCCTCCGGCCTGGCTGGGGCTGGGGCCAAAACCACCAATCCTTTTGGCAAAAAAATGGGTGGCAAAAAAAGGACGAGCATGGGCCTTCTTTCCCGAGGGTGAGGTTGCTCAAATAATTCCATTCCCACCGGTTCCCCGACTTTTTTGCCAACTCTTTTTTTGCCATCTCCCGGCCAAATATTACCCCATTCTTCCGCAAACTCCGCCTGAGTCTCCCAGCGTGCGACCACGACTGCTGGGACATTCGATATTGCAATCAGCGGACCCCGTCCGGATGGCTCCTCCGAAAACGGATTTGCGGTAAATTGCCCCGCGCTTCCTGGCTGCTGGCCCGCATTGCGACTCCTCCGGCGGGTCCGGAGGAAGACGATTCCCGGCGCTACCGCAAAAAGACGATTCCGCTCGTGATGCAGGTTCGGGCGTGAGTCGCGGTCGATTCCCTTACCGTCGGCGATGCGATCAAGAGTCGATGCATGACCCCGTCCAGATGGCGTTTCAGGATTCGGCACGGAAGACCGTGGCGATTGCTTGAGCGACGGGCTTCGGGCGGTGCTCGCAATCGATGATCGAGGTGTTGGCGAGGCACGGAAAGCAGTCGTGCCCCATCCAGATGAGAAAACCACCGCAGCGGGGAAAACGGGACTTGGTGAGGCGCGCGGCCATTGCGAGACACTCCGCCTGTTCGCGCTGGGTGAGTTCGACGTAGCGGGCGAGAGCCGTGTCGAGAGGGAGATCGGCGAGCACGGGGGCGAAGCGGTTCCACTGCGTCCACCAGCCGGAGGAGTGTTGCCAGAGGGCGTTGGTGGGCGGCCATGGGACTTCGGCCCCGGCGTGACGTTGGATGAGATCGAGCGGGCTCGCGCCGGCGACGCCGACTTCGCCGCGGAAAAGCGAGTCGTCGTTGCGCCAATAGGTCTCCCAATCGGCGCGGGTCGGGAAATCACCAAGTCCCCAGGGGCCGTGAACTTCATGGTGGAAGCCGCGGCCGAACTCTGCCGCCGTGGCATGTAGGCGAGGGCCATAGGGCGAAGTCGGCAGGAACCGGTGCGTCGGATCTTCGTCGGCCACGAGGGAGGCGAGCGCGGCGAGCGCGGGGTGCGAGAGATCGAGCGGGCGGCGCCGCGGGCCGTCGGGAGTGGTCCCTTCGGTGTGGAGTTCGTTGCCGCCGCACCATTGCAGGAGGCTGGCGTGGTGTTGGCGTGCGCGGATGAAGTGGCGCGCGATGGCCGCGAGTTCGTCGATGAATGCGGGATCGTCGGGTGGGCGGCTGTCCATGCCTGAGGAGGAAAGCGGAAATTCCTGCCAGACGAGGAGACCGGCGTGATCGCAGGCATCGTAGAACGATTCCGTTTCGAGCGTGGCACCACCCCACACCCGGAGGAGATTGCAACCGAGGTCGCGATAGAGCGTGACGAGGTGAGCGGACTCGGCCGGCGTCGTATCGAGATAACACAGCCGGATGGGCGTCCAGTTGACGCCTTGGAGAAAAAGCGGGTGTCCGTTGATGACGCAAAGCCAGGGCAGCGCGTCGGCGGGATCGCCTTCGCAGGGTTGCCACGCGACATGCTTAAAGCCGACGCGGCGGTGCCAGCGTTCGTGCAGTTGACCGTCGCGGAGAATTTCGACGGTGAACTCGTGGAGCGTCGGATCGCCGAGACCGTTGGGCCACCAAAGGGCGGGG
Source organism: Opitutaceae bacterium (assembly GCA_005792355.1). Classification (GTDB taxonomy): domain Bacteria; phylum Verrucomicrobiota; class Verrucomicrobiia; order Opitutales; family Opitutaceae; genus ER46. The sequence goes on along the minus strand of SXSC01000262.1, from coordinate 19,514 downwards.
CGGACAACGTCGAGGGAGAAGGACGCGGTGGAATCCGATGGCAGGAGCGGAAAAATCGCGGTGGCGAGCGTGTGGCCAGCGAGTGCGAGTGTGAGGCGGACTTCGACGCACAGGGAGCGGGGAAATGGCTCGGTGGCGACGCGGACTATGGCGCATCCGTGGGCGAGATCAGTCGAGAGCGCGGTGGTGACACCGAGGAGGGAAATGGCTGGCGTCGCCCGGCGTTCGACGGCGAGGTGGCCGGCGGCACCGATGGGGACGACGCGCACACACCAATCCCAGCCGTAGTCATAGCGCGGTTTGAAGGCGCGAGCTTGGGACGTGTACCCGAGTTGACCGTGCTCCTCAGGCGGAGCAGCGAAGACGAGCGCGAGTTCGTGTGGGCCGGGAGTCGCGAGGGCGGCGGTGACATCGATCGACGTTGGTTGATGCGGACCGCGAAATTCGGCGACGGGATGACCGTCGAGGAGGAGCCAGCCGGAGTAGTCGAGAACGTCGGCGTGGAAGCGCAGCCTGTCACCGGGCGCGAGGGCGAGCGGAGGGAGATTTGCGGTGAACATCCAGTGGCGGTGTTCGACCCATTCGATGGCGAGCGAGTTGCGGCCGACGTGCCAGTCGGGAATCTCGCCGGCCCGGCGGAGATTTTCCTGCACGCTGCCGGGAAGGTGCGCCGGAAATGGGCCGTGATCGGGGGCGAGGAAGCCGCCAGCCCCGGCAGATTTGCGGAGACGCCACGCGAAGGGGCGCCAGCCGGTGAGCGTCCAAGCGAGGGTGGAAAGATCGACGAGGACGGGAGTCACGGAACTTCGTAGACCTCGACGAGGGTGATACCGGTGCCGTTGGCGGCGCCGTTGGTCGCGTAGGCGGCGGCGAGCGTTTTCAGGCGTTCGTAATTGGGCGTGATGCTGTCGGATCGCGTCGTTGAAATGCCGAGATCGCTCCACAGCGAGGTGCGCGTGGCGGATTTGTTGAGATTGGTCCAATGCGTCTGCGCGGTGGAGTTGAGTGACGTGACCTTGGCTGCGAGGACGGGATCGGTGGCGTTGAGCGTGTCGCCGCCGGTCTGCGCGGCGCGCAGCCGGGCGCGGACGGCGGCGTAGTCGGCGGAGGTTTGGCCGAAAGCGGAGGCCAAGGGGAGCGTGGCCAGGAAAAACCGGAGGACGCGGAGGAGCGCGCGCCTCAGAGGATGACGCGGAAAAAAGCGATGGCGGCCGTCGTCGCGACGCGACCGGCGCAGGCCAGTGACGGGATCGGCGACGGCGGGAGGCGCGGTCATGACTGTGCGCGGAGGGTGCGGCCACGCTGCCAGTTGAACGATTTGACGAGGGTGGTGGTGGGAACGGCGGGCTCGCCGCGCTCGTTGGTTTCGATCATGCGCATCAGGACGGTGGCCGCGATGGTGCCAACGCTGCGGGAGTCGATTTGAATTCCGCTGAGGTCGCGGGCGGGTAGCTCCATGTGGAAAAAGGCGATGCCGAGGTCGCGGGGGACGCGGAGGCCGAGGCGGCGGGCGGCCGCCGGGAGCTTGGTTTCCTCGGTGAGGACAACGTCGGGCCGTTCCCGGCGGAGCCAGACGGCGAAGAGTTTTTCGTCAAAATGATCCTCCGGCAGAATGAGCGGCGGAACATCTTCCCATTCCGGGCGGAGTTTGCGACCGACGAGGAAGGAGCCGAGCCGGCTGTGGTGCGTACGCACGTCTTGCGAGGCGCGAAGCACGAGGCCCGGTCGACGGTAGCCGAGTTGGGCGACCTCCGTCATCACGCGTTCGAGGCCGTAGGCGTGATCGTCGACGACGCGATGGAGTTCGGGTTTGGCGACGGAGTAGTCGAGGGTAACCGCGGCAAATTTATCCCAGGTGAGCGGGATCGGCGGGAGATCGACGGGGAGCGGGGCGAGGAGGATGCCCTGCACGTTTTGGGTCCAAAGTATCTGACTGAGACGTTCGCCCTGAATCCCAGGCTCCCAGAGCCAGACGACGTCGCAAAGATAGCCGCGGGCGAGGACGGCGGCGCGGGCACCTTCGAAACAACCGGCGGCGTAGTGGCTGCGACGCCATTCGTCGCGCGACGCAAAGGCGGTGACAAAAGCGATCTTGGCGCGGAGGCGGATGGCCTGGCCGAGACTGCGCTGGGCCATGAGCGCGGAGATCAGCGGATCGGGGCGGTAGCCGAGACGCTTCGCGGCGGCGAGCACCTGCCGCGCCGTCGCTTTCGGAATCATCGGGTGGCCGCGAAGCGCGAACGAAACGGTCGTTTGCGAGAGACCGAGGCTGCGGGCGATGTCGTGTTGGGTGACCATGGGAAACGCGCCCCGCGGCGGTCGCGGGGTCCGAGGTGGGCATCACCGCATGACGGGTTGGGAGAGCAGGCAAGCGAGCAATTCGTCGAGGCGGCAGGTGGCGACGTTGCAGGTGACATCGGCGCCGCCGTAGTAGAGGAAGTAGGTGCCGTCGATCACGGCATGACCGCAGGGAAAGCAGACGCCGTTATAAAAACCGCGGGTCTCGTAGTCAGCCACCGGTTCGTAGATCGGCCGGAGGGTGCGGTGGGTGACGCGCGTGGGATCGTCGAGATCGAGGAGAAGCGCGCCGAGCCGGTAGTGTTGGTCGGCTCCGACGCCGTGGTAGATTTGCAGCCAACCGTGCGGCGTGCGCAGCGGGGGGTTGTTCGCGCCGATTTTTCGCTCCCAAGCTTCGCCGCCCTGCGCGAGGAGGTGAAGTTCTTTCCAAGCGAGCAGATCGTCGCTGCGGGCGATCCAGATCGCGGGATGGGCATTGGGGTAACCGGCACCGCGCCACTGCATCGGGCGGTGCAGGGTGACCCACTTGCCGCCGACCCGTTCCGGAAAGATGACGACATCGCGTTCGTCGAGCGACGGGTCGGTCATGCGGCCGGCGCGGATCCACGATTTGAAGTCGCGGGTGAGAAAGAGATGTGTCGAGGTGAGATTTTGACGGAGCGCCGCCGGGTAGTCGGCGGGAAAGGAGTGATGCGGGAGCGGCACGGGCGAACCGTTTTCCCAGTAACGCCCGGGAGGAAACGGACGCGAGGCGACGGTGACGTAGTAGGTGTCGCCGAGTTTGATGATGCGCGGGTCTTCGAGACAGCCGCCGTCGGAGGTGAAGGGAAGCGGAGAGGCGACGGGGGTGTCGCTCGCGCGGATGAAGTGATAGCCGTCGGTACTCGTGGCGAGTCCGAGGTGGATCAGGTGGTCGGCATCGTTGCCGGCCGCGCGATAGAGTAAAAATACCTGGCCGGTCGCCGGGTCATGCCAGGCCCCGGGATTGGTGGTGACGACACCCTCCCACGGCGAACCGGATTTCGGCGCAAGGATGGGATTGCCGGCGAAACGGGTGAGTTGGAAATCGCCGGCGACAAGCATGGCGGTGGTACGAGTTCAAAAAAGAGGCGGCCGAGCCGGAGAGGCACGGCCGCCTGTGAGAGTGCGGAGGGAAAGGCGGCGGCCGCTCAGAAGCGGTAGTCCGCGCTCAACCGGACCGTGCGCTTCTCGCCAAAGGTAAAGCCCTCGCTGATGTAATCGCGGTCGAGGATGTTGCCGACATTCAGACGGGCCGTGATGGCGCGCCGGTTCGCGAGCTTGAACTCTTTCGAGACCACCGCGAACAGGACCGCCCCGCCGTCGCTGCGACGCTCGCGGGTGTTGAGGTTCAGGCCGGTGTCGAGCCAGACGTCGTTCTTCCAGTTCGTGCCGACGGTCCAGCGGGTGTTGCCGAGGAAGCCGGCGCCCCCGACCGTGTAGTTGACGAGAATGTTGGCGGATTTTTCCGGGGCCCGCGGTAGTTCGGCGCCGATGAGGGCTTCCCGACCGGGGGGCGCGCCCGTGATCTTGCCGTCGAATTGGGCGTAAAGGAAAGTGAAGCTGAGCTGCTTGGTCGCCTGATACCAGGCCTCGAGTTCAACGCCTTTCACTTCCTCGCCGGGAGTCAGAATGCCATAGGTGCGGGGCGGGTTGAGGGAAAAGTCCTGAAACTGGCGGCCGATATCTTTGCGCTCCTGCATGTAGAACACGATGGTCGTGGAGAGGCCCGTCCCGCCCCACGTGGACTTGAGGCCAGCCTCAATGCCGGCAGCCGTGAGCGGCGGCAGCGGGTTGAAATTAATGTCGAAAAGGAACTGCGGCTGGTAGCTGGTGCTGCGGTTGACGAACGCCATGTGCTGCTTTTTCGAATCGAAGGACCACCCGAGACCGGCCTGCCATGTCGTCGCCTTGCGGCTGTCGGCGGCGCCGGTGACGGTGTTGGTGAGAATACTCTTGCCGCGAGCGACGCCGCCGAGGAGTTGGAGGCGATCATCGAAGCCGGAAAGAACTTCGCTGATCCGCGTGTTGGTCCATTCACTCTGGAAACGCTGGGGGCCGGACTCCAGGCGCCACAGGGCGGGATCGAGCTTGGTATCGAGCCAAGCACCCGAGACTCCGTTGAAGGGCCGGTAGTCGGCCGCGGTTGGTGCCCTCGTGACGCGCTGGGTCACGGGATCGTAGCCGAGATTCATCGTGTAGATGTTGTCGCGGGCATTGGCGGCCGCATTCCAGCCGCGCCAGATGGTGGCGAAAAAAATGTTCTTGTTGTATTCGTGGCCGACGATCGTGCGGGTCTTGAACGGGCCGAGATCCCACTGGCCGAGCAAGTCGCCCTTGTAGCCGGTGATGCGGTTGCCGTCCCGGGTGTTGGCGCCGTAGTAGGGAACCGGGACGGCACGGAAAGCGTCACCTCCCGTGGGTACGATCTCGCTGCGGTCGCGTTTGTTTTCCGAGTAAACGCCGCGGAAGGTGATTTGGTCCGTGAGCCGGGACGTCACATCGGCGGTCCAGTTGGTCTGCTTGTTTTCCGCCTTGGCGTAGGGCCCGAAGAAACCGCCGCGAGCGGCGCGGCCAAGACCGCGGCTGTCCTTGTCCACGAATTCGACGGTCGACCCCGGCGGGCGCCACACGATTGGCTGGAAGGCGCCAAAATTGGTCCGCACGTCGAGGTATTCATATTCGAACGAAACCTCGGTTTTGGCCAAGGGGCGGAGAAGCAACGAGGGATTGTAAGCGATGACCTTGTTGCGGAAAAAATCGAATTCGCGCTCGTTGCTCGTAAACGACGCCGGCAGGCGGAAGCCCAAAATGCCGGGCATAAGGGTCACGTCGACGTCCGCGACCGCGCGATGGAACGCGTAGTCACCGGCGGCGATCGAAATGGTGCCGCGGGCGTCCGTCGTGTTGCGGATCCGGGGGCGCTTGGTGATATAATTGATGATCCCGCCGGCATCGCTCTGGCCGTAGAGCAGGGAATTGGGTCCGCGGATGACTTCGACGCGGTCGATGCCCGTCATGTCGTAGAGGCGCCCGCCGGGGGCGAAACCGTTGCGGCGGGGCAGCACGGTGAAACCGCGCGAGGCGTATTGCGTGTTGTTGCCCGTGCCCTCTGACGTCGTGTTGTTTTGGTTGGCCAGGCCGGGGACGACGCGGCCGAGGGAGTCGGCGTTAAAAATGTCGAGTTGTTTCATCAGCTCGGCGCTCACCACCTGAATGCCCATGGGCAGCTTGTCGAGCGGACGCGACACGAGTGTGCCGGAGGTGGATTCAGTGATGCGGGAGTCGGCGCTGACGGCTGCGGTCGAGATGACAAACGGCGACATCTCCACCACTTCATCAGCGGGGGTGGCAGCGGGCGGCTTGACGGCCTGACCGAAGGCGGACGAGAGCAGCCCAAGTGGAAGCAGGGTGCGAAGGACGAGGGTGGACGATTTCATGGCGATGGTCGGGGGTTGAAGAGAACCGGTGCACCACGATAGTGGGCAGCGGTGGACTTAACGGCACAGTCTAAATCCCCACCCGGGCGGACCTGGCGAGGGTGGCCGAGCTTTTATCCATTAGTCGAAATTGCCGCGCGAAGCGCCCGACCCATCTTTGGACTGAATTTTTTCGTCTCAGGCCGGCAAGCCGGTGGTCTCGCGCTTGAACCAGCGATACACACCGACCGCGCCGGCGAAGCCGATGCCAGCGCAGATCGCGGCGGGGCCCGGACGGAGCAAAATCGCGTAGCCGATCATCATGGTGGCGCCGAGGCACAGGGCGAAGCCCCAGCAGATATCGAGGACGTTGCGCGTGGTGAACGCCGGATCAAGGCGGGCGTCGCTGGTGCGCGCGATGTCGCCCCACCAACCGCCGGGGCGCACCTTGCGATAGAACGCTTCAAGTTTTTCCCGGGCGACCGGGGCCGTCATCATCGTGGCGCCAAAAGCAGAAGAGAGAGTGACGAGGGTGAACAGCAGGAGTTTGATTTCAAAACGCAGGCCGGCCCAGTCCATGCCCAAGACGGAGAAAGTCGGTGCGCAGGCGTTGAGCGCGAGGTTCACCAGGGCGCAGACGAGGCCGGCGAAGAGGGCGGCGAGTTCGGTCCAGGCGTTGAGGCGCCACCAAAACCACCGCAAGACGGAGATCAGACCGGCCCCGGCCGTGAGTAGGCCGAGGAATTCCCACGCACCGCTGACCGAACTCATGAGGGGGACGAGGCACATCCCGGCGACGGCCAAGGCGACGGTGAGGAGCCGTGACGCGAGGACGGACTCGCGGTCGGAGGCGTGCGGGCGGAAAAAGCGGAGGTATCCGTCACGCATCAGATAGGAAGCACCCCAGTTCAGGTGCGTCGTGACGGTGGACATAAACGCGGCGGCGAAGGCGGTGATGAGAAGGCCGCGCATGCCGATGCCGAGGTAGTGATTCATCACGAGGGGATACGCGTGCGTGTCGGTGTGCGGGGCGATCAGGACGGGGAAGAGCGCGATCGAGACGAGGGCGACGACGGCCCACATCCAAGGTCGGATGGCCTGCCAGACGGCAAAGAAGAGCATGGCCTTGATGGCGTCGCGCTCGTCGCGGCAGGCGCTGAGGCGTTGCATCACGTAGCCGCCGGTGTCGTGCCAGCGCAGGGTGAGCAGGACGATGAAGCAGGCCAGATCGAGATTGCCGGAAAGGAAATCTGGAAACATCGAGAGCGTTTTGTCGCCGTAGCCGGGTGCGACTTGCACGGCGGCGAGCACTTTTCCCATGCCGCCGAATTGCACGACGGCGATGACGGCGAACGCAATCATCGCACCCACGGCGAGGATAAATTGAAACACGTCGGTGAGGACCGCGCTCAGAAAGCCGCCGAAGACCGTGTAGATCAGAGTGACGCTCATGGCGATCGACACGGCAGCCCATTGATTGATCGGCATCATGATGGTCAGGATGCTCGCCATGCCGAGGGTGACCCACGCGATCGTGATGAGATTGCCCACGATGCCGCTCATAAACGCCCGGACGGAGCGCAGGACGGTGGCGGCGCGGCCGTCGTAGCGCAGTTCGCAGAACTCGGCATCGGTCATGGCTTCGAGCCGCCGCCACAGGCGGGAAAAAAGAAACACGCCGACAACGAGGGCGAGCACTTCGGCGAAGAGCCACCAGAGGCGTTGCAGTCCGCGGCCCCGGACGACTTCAGTGATGAACAGCGGGGTGTCAGAGGCGAAACTGGTGGCGGCGAGGGAAATGCCGTTGAGCCACCAAGGGAGTGCGCGACCTCCGAGAAAGTAGCTTTCGCTGTCTTTTCCGGCCCGGCGCATCAAGGCGAGGCCGATGCCGAGAGAAAGCACGAGGTAAGCGATGATGATCGTGTAGTCGATCCAGTGGAGGGCGGGCATGGGGCGGGTGAAAGCGAGAGAGCGAGCGGGGCCGAAGGGCGGTCCGGAGCAAAGCGGCGGAACTGAAGGCATGAACCGATCCGCCTCTGGCGCTACAACCAAAAAACGCGGCGGGATATTGAGGGGGGCCGCCCGTGGGTTTATCGGCCGAAACGAAGATTCGTGGAATCGTCGTGGGCACGCCCGCGAAATTCGGCCGCTGGCCTCGACTGGTTACTAATCAATAGGAGTTAAATCGGATCCAGCGCCGGTACGGCTAGAACATGCGAAATAGAAGCGGGAGATGGCCAAACGGGTCAGGTTGCGGAAATTGACTTCATGGGTTTCCACCCGCTAGTCCAAGCCGGGTTTCCGCGGCAGCGGACCCCGTCTCGATGGCCCCGGACGTGCTCACAAAGGGAAATTCGTATCCGCCGTTCAGCGATAGATTTCACGCCGGTGGCCGACGTCGAGCAGGTAGATTTCGTTTCTGCCCGGATCGAACGTGTAGATGATCCGATAGTCTCCCACCCTCAGCCGATATCGGTTGGCGCCCGTGAGATGATAGTGGGGATACCCGCGCAAGTCTTCTCCCATCTCGTCGATGCTGGCCGCAATCTTTCGCTGCACCGCGACAGGAAGCGCGGAAAGATTCCGATCAAAAAGAGAATAGAAAACCTGCTCGGCGTTCAACGGTGGGCGATATCCTTGGTCGCCGGGCGCCGTACCCGCGGACGCAAGCCCGCAGCCATTTCGCGTTCCGACTTACGGATTCCGGCCTCAAATTCAGGCGTAAACTCCATTTGGTCCTCGAGAAAATCCTCCAGCCAGTCGCGCACCTGCTGCAATTCCTCCGGCTTCAGCTTGCGCATGGCGCTTTCAATTTCCTGCACGGTGCTCATGCCCACCAACGTAGTGCTGGCCTCGCGGAAAACAAGTTTCGATTCGAACCAGCCGCAAGGGCGCGCGGTTTTGAAAGCGAGAAAAGCACCGCGAGCTGGTCAGTCGCGCTGCTGGGCGAAGATCCAACCGTAACATTCCGCCGGGTCATCCCCGATGGGGTCAGCACCGGTCCGTCCGGATTGCCGTTCACTTCGCCGTCGGTGCCGGCGGAACCAGACTGTTGAGATACTCCTCAAGATTGGTGTAGCCATCGCCATCGCGGTCGGCGTTGCGATCGGCGGGGTTGCGCGGGTCGAGTCCGCGGGCGAGTTTCCAGGCGTCGGGCATGCCGTCGCGATCCGTATCGAGTAGCGCGGGCGCGCTGCGCAGTTCCGGCCAACCACCCACCTCCGACTGGGAATTGATCAACTGGCCGCGACGCTGGCGCACATCGGCGGTCACACGCGCGTCCACCGCGTCGCGGTGGAGCGAGGCACCGGCGTGCGCGAGCACGAGTTCAAACGACGCGATGGCGGACTGCGTCGCGGGGAGGAAGACGCCGAGCTCGGCGGGGGCGGCGGCCTTCCAGTCGGCGAGCTTGCCCGCGTACGCGTAGTTACCGACGGGCTTGAGCCAGCGCTTGAAATCGAGGGCGGCGTAGTTGTCGCGCGTGAGGTCATCTCGCCCCTCGAAGACGTTGCCGCTCATGTAACCTTTGGCGAGGTCAGGCGGCTGCCCTTCATCGCGATGGGCAGGGCCGCGGGATCGGTCATCGGGCCGGGACGCCAGGTGTTGTTGATGCAGTTGACGAAATGATCGCAGAAATTGGAGGTGCCGCCCTTGCTCCAGTTGTAGATGATGTTGTTGCGAAAATCCACGGTGTAGCGCGGCGGATTCTGCGCGCTGCCGAGCGTCGGGTGGCGATCGCGGCAGGTGGAAATCAGGTTGTGGTGGAGCGTGACGTCGCCGGAGAGATCGCGGTACGACGCAGCCATCGCGTGCGAGCCCTTGTTGTGCAGGCTCTGGTTGAGCGCCTCGCTGATGATGCACCATTGCAGGGTGAAGTTGCCGCCGCGCCGCAGGTCGTGCGTGCCATCGACGGCCCAGCTGAGCGAACAGTGGTCGAGGATGACGCGGTCGATGTCATCGGTGTTGACGGTGTCGTCGCCGCCCTTGGCGCCCACCGCCTTGTTCTGATCGCCAAGTCGGAACCGCAGATAGCGGACGATGACGTCCGACGCCTTGACGATCTGAAACGTGAAATCGCGCAGCGTGATGCCGTCCCCGGGGGCGGTCTGGCCGGCGAGGGTGATGGCGGACCTGTCCACCACGAGCTTGCTCTTGAGCAAAATGGTGCCGGAGACATCGAAGACGATGGTGCGCGGCCCGGTCGCCGCCCGAATGCCCTCGCGGAGCGAGCCGGGGCCGGCGTCGTTCAGGTTCACCACGTGGTAGACATCGCCGCCTCGACCGCCGCGGGCGAAGCGTCCGAAGCCCTCCGCGCCAGGAAAGGCGGGCAGGTCAGAAGCCGCCGCCAGGAGGCTGGGCGCGAGGGTCGCAAAACAAAGCAGGATGGGGACGAGTTTCATCGGGAGGATGCGTTCAAAAAGTACCTTTAACGCCAACCGCGTATTGGGCGCCGGACTCACTGACGCGCTGCAGCCGTGCGTAACCGGGCGTGGCGGGGCTCGACCTCCGGGCGAGCTGGCCACCGACGGAAATCGTGATCGGCCCGCCCGGAGGTCGGGCTGCACCCGCAGATGAATTTTTGCCATGAGTACTCCGCGGCGACTACAGATCGAACTTCACCTGCAAAATGTAGAGCGCGGGATCGACGATGCGATAGGCGAGCGGCGTGCCGTCGGGGAACGCCCCCACGGGTTGCAGCCGACCGTTTTCACCGAGATTGCGGGCGTTGAGCAGGAGGCTCGCGCCGACTTTTTTGGCGAAGAGCTTCAGGCGGTAGCTCACGAATGCGTCCACATAGTAGTGCGACTTGTCGTAGATCGGTCGATTGGGATCGAGCTCGGTGATCGAGGCCGGGAATTCCTGCACGCCGAAATACCCGATGCCCGCCTTGTCCTCCCAGCGCACTGCGCCGCCGACATTGAAATTCCTAAAAATGCGATGCTGCGTAAGACCGGCCAACTGGAAGCTCGTCGAGGCCTTGACCCGATACTTGCGGATTTGCGGATTCGATTTGCCCTGCTGTTGCAGAAGAATCTTGAGCGGAAGATCGACACTGTTGGTGAAGTAGCTGTGCGCCGTGTTGCCGCCATAGGGCGTGTCCCACCACAGCGTGTTGGAGCGCGGGTCGACAATCGTGGTCCAAAACGGCAGGCGTCGCGCAATCCACTGCGTCGTCGCGGGACTGACGTTGGTATTGGTCGTCTCGGTCTCGCTGAAGGAGGACTGGATGGTCCAGTATTTCGTCGGATTGAAGTTCAACTCGATCTCCGTGCCGCGCGACTCCACGTCCTGCGTCGAGGAGATGCCCGGATCGGGAAGTTGAAGTTCATCCTGCTCCTCGAGGGAGAGGCCGGTCTGGCGCGCGATCTCAGCCTGCACCTGCGCCGGCGTAAAGGCGGGATTGAACTGCGTGATCCAGGCGCGCGCGTTGTTCACGAGCTGATGCGCGTCGCTCTGAAACACATCGAGGCGCAGACTGCGCTGGGCGAACGTCGCGGCGTCGCTGCCGCGGGTCTTGATGCGCTTCGTCTCAAACCGGTTCACGCGCAGCACGAACTTTCCGTCGTACAGGTTCAGCCAGAAGCCCGAGTCCCTGCCCTCGCCGGAGGAATTGGGGAGCTGGTTGCGAAACTGATCCTGCTGCGGACCCTGCGGATTAAAGCTGTCGCTTTGATTGTAGGTGAACGAGAGCCCGTCGAGCATGCGGGCGCCGAAGCCGGTGACGCCGCCCTGCTCTCGCGCCCGGTTGATGAGGCCCACGTCACGAAACGGCCGCAGCACCGCGCCCGCCGTCTTCGTCGGACCACCGTTCTTCGCGTAGTCCCCACCGGCCCAGCCGTTCATCACCCGATAGTTGAAATCGCTGCCGTCGGGCAGCAGGAGTCGCGGCTCGGTGCCGCGCTTGTCATAGACCTTGTCGTCACGCGTGCCAAAGGTCGTGACGAGACGGCCATCGAAAAACATGCTTTGGATCACGCCGCCCCGGGTCTTGCTGACGGTCTGCGAATTGCTGCCGCCACCCGCGCTGTCGAGGGTCGGCCGCTGGTTGAGGAGCGCCGGCTCGCGTTGGAAGACGCCCGTCGCCGCGTTGCCCCACACGTAGGTCGCGGGGCCGTACGTAAACGTGCCCGGAGCATGGTCCACATTCGTGCCCGTCGCATCGCCAACGTAGTAGCGGAAGTACCCCCGGAATCGCGCCGGGGCCGAGGTCTGGCCCCCGGCGATGCTGCCGTTGAGCGCCGGGAGTGTCCCCGCGGGCACCCAGGGGTGATTCGACGCCAGCACGTCGCGATAGCTGTAACGCCGCGTCCAGGCATAGCCGTACTCGTCGTAGCCGGTCAGGTGGTGCAGACCGATCCACTTGAGCCACGATTTCTCCTGCGTGAGATCGAGCCGGTAGGCGAGCTGCGCACGAAACGTCTCGCCGCGTCCGGGAATCCACTGGGTGAGCGGCTGGTCGAGCCCGACGTAGGTCCGCCCGAAAAACGGACTGGGCGTGCCGTCGAGCAGACGCGAGTTCACATCGACGAGGAGTTGATTCGTGGCCGCGGTGCCGAAGATGTTCCGCTGGTAGCGCAGCGAGTCCTCGCGCGCCCAGTCACCCGAGCCCACCAGTGTCTGCCGCGCCGAACTGAAGAACACCTGTTGGAGTTGAACGCGGGCGACCAGCGTGCGGTCGGTCAGGCGGTTCATCGCGCCGAGGTTCACGCTCGACCAGTCATAGTAGGTCCGGTCACTCAGCGAGGGCGTCGTCGTGAAAAGCGGTTGGCTCGTGAATCGCCCCGCGGCGACCCCGGTCGCGGGACTCGCGGCCATGTAGCGGTTGCTCGAGTTGTTCAGGAGCGGCGAGATTGACGCGTTGGTATTGCCCGTGGGAGTTGTCCAGTAGGCGACCGCGCCCTGGTCGATGAAAAGGTAGCTCTTGTCGGCACCGGAGAAAGTGCGCTGGAAAAAATCCGGGATGTTGTTGTCGCTCGTGATCGCCGTGCGCGTGGCGGCCGGGCCGGGGCCGTTGAGGCCCGTGGTGACACCGTTGACGGTGTAGGTCGAAGTCGAGGGGTCCCAGGCGGGCTGGCCGCTCTGGAGCCAGTAGGAAATCCCATCGCGCGGCATGAGCGTGTTGGGCCGGTTCCCGTTCATGCGATAGTACGCGTAGGACGCGTTGACCACCGTCCACTTGAACGGCTTGAACTGCGCCATGCCGTTGTAGCGGACCGAATCGGTGCCCGAGGGCTTGCGCACGTAGCCATCGTGCTGAAATGCGCCGCTCACGCGAAACGCGAGGACGTTTTTTGACAACACGCGGTTCGCGTCGAAGTCGAATCGATAGCCGCCGAGGCTGTCCGCGCGCGCGCCGGTCTGCGTGCGGTCCTTCGTGAGGTTGGCGTTGGCCGGAATCAGGTTGAGCGTGCCGCCGGGGCTGCCGAGCCCGAAGACATTCGCGTTCGGCCCGCGACTCAGTTCGACACCCTGGATGTTGAGCGGATCGACGGGCGTGAGCCCGGAAAGGCCGATGTTGCCGAAGGAGAGGTTGGCGGAGCCGATGCCACGGATGCGGTTCGCGCTGCGCGGGTTGTTTTGCACGTTGTCGGCCACGCTGCCGGCGTTGTTCACCGCGAAGTCCGTGTAGTCGCCCACGCCCTCGGTGCCGACCGTGTAGAGGAAGATGTCGTTGAGATCGAGCATCGCGAAATCCGCCATCTGCTCCTTCGTCATCACCGTGATGGCGGCGCCGAGGTCCTCGAGTTTCGAATTGAGGCGTGTGCCGGACATCGTGTTGGCGGAAAAATAGCCCTTGGTGTCGGCGACGACCTCGAAGGGGCTCAACTGCACCGTCTCGCCCATGGAGCTGTCCGCCGGCGCGGCGGTGCCGACGGCACGTGCGGCCGCGGCTTCGGCGGCCTGCATCGCGGCCAGCTCGTCGGGATCGAGCCGGCCATTTTTATTGACGTCGTAACGCGCGAGCGCGGCGGCATCCGTCCGCGCCGACACCGACTGCGCTTGGACCGACGCGACCGCCAGGAGAGCACAGACGGAGACAAGGACAACGCGAGGGCAGTTCATTTTGGTGAAGGTGCGTTCAATCATCGGAGTGCAATCTGCGGGGCGCGGGCTGAAGCCCTGCGCCACCATTAGCCTCTCATGACGGGAATCAGTGAGTTTAGATACACTTCAAGATTGGAAAAACCATCCGGCCCGGCAGCGCGTGCGCCGTCCGATGGGTCGCGCGGATCGAGGCCGTGCGCGCGCTCCCACTCATCGGGCATGCCATCGTGATCCGTGTCTACTGGCGCGGGCAGGGACCGCAGCTCCGGCCAACCACCCACCGCCCGCTGCGAATCGATGATGCCCTTGCCCCCACCCTGATAGGTTTCGCCGAACCGGGCCGTGCCCATCCGAATCTCCTCGATGATCCTTCGGTCGACGGCGTCGCGCGACAGCGCGCAACCCGCCTGCTCGAGGACCAACGGAAAGGCGGCCATCGCCGTCTGCGTCGCGACCGACGCCACCACGAACGGCTGATCCACCCGCAGCGTCGCCTCGGTCGCCTCACCGTCAGGCGCAAAATCGATTCCGCCCCGCCAATTGTCGGCCGTGATCGCGGGAAAGCCGTGCACGAAATTACCCGCCGCGTACATTTTCCCGCGCGGATCCTTCTGGAGGAAGATGCGGTGGCGGACGTTTTCCGACGTCGCCGGGCCCGACTTGTAGTAATTGTTGATCCAATTGCGCGGCCAAAGTTCGCCGCCGTAGGCGCTGTTGAAGCCCCAGTTGTAGATCACGTTGTTGCGAAAATCCATCAGGCCGGAGTCGGCGTTGCCCGACGCGCGCGGGTTGCGGCTCGTGTGGTGCGCCAGGATATTGTGATGCCACGAACCGCCGGGGCCGCCCCAAAGGCCGCCGTAGCCGTGGCGACCCTTCTTGTGGATGGAATTCGTCAGACTCTCCGTCACCATGCACCACTGCACCGTGAGATTGGAGGCCTTGTTGATCGAGAAGGTCTCGTCGACGCCCCAGCTGACGGAGCAGTGATCCACCACGATGTGGTTGCCCTGGCCGCCGAAGCCATCCTGCTCCCTGCCCGATTCGTCGCCGGGCCGAACCCGCAGGTAACGGATGATCAGGTGCTGCGCGTCGAAACTGAACTGATAGTTTTTCAGACAGATGCCGTCACCCGGCGCGGTCTGACCCGCAATGGTGAGAAACGGATTTCGGATTTTCAGTTCGGACTGCAGGGCGATGGTCCCTGAAACCCGGAACACGACCGTGCGTGGCCCCGTGGCCATGACGGCCGCACGCAGGCTGCCGGGACCGCTGTCGTCCAAGTTGGTGACCTCGATGACGCGGCCCCCGCGGCCGCCCAGCGTGTACTTGCCGAAACCCTCGGCGCCGGGGAACGCCGGTGCGCGATCCGGACGCAAATTTTGCAGCGTCACGCTCCGCGTCGATTCGTTGTAGTCGAGGTCGCCGCGCCATCCGGTCGGTAGAATGACCTGGTCAAACCGACCCTCGATTGCCTCGAGGCCCGGACCAAACAGCCGGAGCGCGGAGTTGTCGTGCGGGGCGATGCGACCATGAAACCGCACCTCGAGTTTCAATCCCGTCAGGCGCCAGCGGCCCGTCGTGACCGGGTTGAGGACCCGGTCGTGTTCGACGTCGAACGTCATGCGTCCATCGCGCATCGCCGCAGGTTCGGCGGCGCGGCCCGGGGCAAAAACCGCGCCCGAGAAACCGGCCAGCGTGAGGGCGAATCCCAGTCGCCCGAGCTCGATGATCCGACAGTGCTTGCGGCCCGCGAGAAAGATCCCGTTCAGTTTTGTTGGCACGGCCCGAGGTTGGCAGGAAACTCCCACTCGTGACAAGCGACCAAGGTCGCGACCCTGGAGTGGCTCAGGGCACCTCGTAGACTTCGATGATGGCCGTGCCGCCCCCGCCGTCGGCGCCGCTGAGGCGTGCAGTATAGGCGCCGGGGGCAAGCGTCACGAGCAGCACGGCGTCCTTGCTCGAGGAATTCGCAAGGGCAAAGGCACCGGAGGACGCCTGCACCATCGCGAGCGAGGCATTGCCGGCCCAGTCGTTGTTTTCCGCGATTATCTGGTTTGTGCTGTTGCTGAATAGTTCGAGCTTTGGATCGACCATGGTGCCGCCGAGGCCAAAGGCGGTGGCCAGCGTCGGCCCGACGCCGCGGACCAGCAGCGTACGGGCAGTGGTGCCACTGACGAAGAAACCGACCGCGAGGCTGGAGCCGGCTTCAATCGTG
Source organism: Opitutaceae bacterium (assembly GCA_005792355.1). Taxonomy (GTDB): domain Bacteria; phylum Verrucomicrobiota; class Verrucomicrobiia; order Opitutales; family Opitutaceae; genus ER46. The sequence continues at coordinate 3,518 of SXSC01000262.1, read as the reverse complement.
GTCAGCGACGAGAGATTGATCAGCCGCGGGGTTGTGGCGGAGCGACGATTGCCGGCGCCATCATACATTTCGGCAATGACCGTACCGGCGGCGCTGCCGTTGCCGGCGACCTGCACCGTGTAACCGCCGGCCGCGAGGCCCGGCGTGGCGGGAACGATCGCGGCGTCGAGACTGTTCGCCGGAAGGGCGAAGGCGCCGACGTCGCTGAACGCCGCGGCTAGATCGGCCCCGCCACCCCAGTCGTCATTGACGGCGAACGGCGAGGCGTTGCCGGCAACATGGAGGGAAACGACCGGGTCAGCGAGCACGTCGCCGAGGCCGAAGGCGGTGGCAAGCGTTGGGCCGATGGCACGGATGACGATCGGCAGCGACCCATTCGTGCCGGTGCCACCGATCGTCGCACCGATGGTGAGCGCTTTCGCGCCGGAGCCCGCGATGGTGAGGATCGAGAGATTGCCGAGACGGCCGAAGGCGGTCGGATCGACGGTGGTGACCGTCAGGACGGCGGCGGTACTCGTGACGAAAGTGGTGCCACTGCGCACGACCACCGTGTAGGCACCGGCTTGGGCGGCCGACGCCGTCCTCACGACGAGGACGGGGCCGGAGGCGTCGGCAAGGTTCACGCCGTTCAAGCGCCATTGATAGCCGGGGGCGGGCGAACCGGTTGCCCTGACACTGAAGACGACGGTGCTGCCGCTCCCAATCGACTGCGCCACGGGCTGCGCCGTGATGGTGGCGGCGGAATTGGATCCCGGCGCAACGACGGCGAGCGTGGCAACCAGACTGGTGACGGAACCCGCGGCGGTGGAGACCACGACCGTGTAGTCGCCGGCATCGGGCGCAGCAACGGCGGCCAAGGTGAGGGTCGCAGTGGTGGCGCCGGCGATCGCCACGCCGCCCTTGCGCCATTGAAACGTCGGTGCCGGAGTTCCGTTGGCCGTCACCGTAAATGTCACCGGGCGACCGACCGTCACGGTTTGGTTGCCCGATTGCGCGGCGATGGTCGGTGCGGTGCCCACGATTGCACTCCACGGGCTGCTGGGCACCTTGGAGGCGTCAGATTCGGCGCGGTAGCTGCGCGCCTGCACCCTGACGGTGTTGGCGAGGGTAACGGGATCGGACGAAAGAGTGGCGAGGGAGGAGACCCTGCCTCCGGGTGACCGCGGATCGGAGCCATCAGTGGTGTAAGCGATCGGCGTGCCGGCAACGGGAGTAAGGGTGATCGTTCCGCCGGAGCTCGTGATCGACGGTGGCGCCGTGAACTGCGAGTCAATCCACGCGACGCGTCGCTCGAGCCAATTCTTCAGGTTGGCAATTTCGGCCTCCCAGGCGCCGGGAAAACGGGGCGTATTGCCCCCGGTGCCGTTGTCGCGCCACTTGACCGCGTCGCGGGCCGCAGCAGCGGGGCCGATCTGCGCGGCGCTGGACTCGACGAGCGCCGTGAGCCTCGCAGCGGAAAGTTCGTTCGGACGCAGGCTCTGCCAGCGGTCGATCCATGCCTGAGCGAACTCCGGGTCGCGGGCGAGCACGCCCCACCAGCCGTATCCCCAAAGCGGAGTCGCGCCGCCTTCGCCGTTCCACACGTCCGGTCGTTCGGTGCGGACGTCCCCACCGTGCATCGAGCGATCATTGTCCCACATCGGCCCGGCGGCGAGGCGCCCGTCACGATCCTTGCTCAGATACGCGCTGCGGAAGAATGCGTCCGCGTTCCCGGTCAGGACGTTTAACAGGTGGTGATCGACCCACGCACCGCGGTCGATGTAGTCGAGGTAGGTGCGCTGGCTGAAACCGCCCGCCTGATCGGCGTAGAGTGCATCCTCGAATTTCTGGACATAGTCCTGGATGTAGTCGCGCTGGGCTTTCGGGAGGTCGGCGGCCTTGGGGCTCGTCACGACGATGGCACCCGGCGGGCCAGGGTAGTTGCGGGTGGTGGTGAAGCTGAACTCGTCCGCATCCGGCACATCAGCTTTCAGCAAGTATCCGCCCGTGATCGAGCGGGCGCCGTCGTCACCGGGTTCGATGGCGTTGAGGTCGACCCGCTGCGGGTCGACCTTGACCGAATCGGTGAGCACGTAGATGCCGGCGTAGTCGTTGGCATCGAGGTCGCCACCGTCAGCGTTGAAGAACAGCTCGACAAGCTGGGTGCGCGGGGCCCAGCGGCCGAGGCGGTTGCTGAGGGCGTACGTGAAGACGTTGTGCACGTAGGTGCGATCGTAATTCCACGGACCGATCAGCGCCCAATTGTCGAACGCGGGGAGGCCGTAGAGGGGGAGCGCAAGGTCGTGGCCGAGGGTGTCGTCGAGTTTGAGCCCGAAACTCTTCTTCGGAAAATCTGCGGACGACTGGCCGCGGACGTTGGTCGCGCCGGAGCTCGCCGCCGTCGGCGCCGGGGTGAGTGAACTGGCACCCGCAGCGGAGCGATCCCACGTGTAGAGCCAGGAGGCCTTTTCGCCACTCGTCTTGCCGAGCGAACCAGTGCCGTGCGTGTCGATGACCATGAGGGGGAGCTGGCTGGAGAAGGTGTCGAGCCGTGCCGTCCCTGAAGTGGCGAGCCGCACAAAGTGACCGGTCGAGGGAAACCCCCGCTGCACACCGTCGTCGGAGAACACGGCGGCGCGCACGAGCGCGGACGCCGAGAGCGTGATGGGCCCGACGTATTCCGGCGAGCTCGCGGTGGGCTCGGGGGCGACGGCGCCGTCGGTCGTCGGCGGAACGACAACGTAACGGATGCGCTGGCCCGCCGCCGCGCCCGTCATGGCGAGCGCAATCGAGGCGGTAAACGGCCCCGAGGGACGAGAGAAGGCCACGCGTTCGAGGAGCAGCAGCGTGGCGGCGCCGCCATTGCGGGCGCCGGGCGTGGGCGTGCGGAAAAAGCCGGTGCGCGCGACCTCGCCCGCGGCGGTGGATTGCGTGAGGCCGTAGGAGAAGTCGCTCAACTGCGCGGGAAACGTCGGGAGGAATTCGCTCGTGACCGAGGTGCCGTCGGGCTTGACCAGCGCGAGGTATTCGCCGGCGGCGTCGAGCGTGAAGTTCGTGTGCAGCTGCCTGGTGGGATCGCGCTTGTTCTTGTTCGACGCAAAGACGACGAGATATCCACCAGCCGGGAGGGAGATGGCGGGAAATTTCCACTTGGTTTTGCTCCTCGCCGAATCAGTGAGATACCAGCCGTCGAGGTTGACGGTGGCGGCGTTCGGGTTGTGCAGTTCGATCCAGTCCGAAAAATCGCCGTCGGCATCGGCCAGATTCTTCGAGTTGGCCGCCATGAATTCCGTGATCACCGGATCGGCGGAGGCCCCCGCGGCGAGGCTCAAGCCAAGCACCATCTGCAAAATTCCGCACGGGAAGCGGAAAAATCCGTTCATGGCCCGACTGAAAACAACGGCTCCAGGGCACAATTCGTGGGTGAAACGAGTGTATAAGTCGAAAGCGTGAGAGAATTCAAGGCAGCTGGGAAAGGGGCGGGTTGGGCAACTATCGCACCCACGTCCTCGCTCGCTCGGGGGCGGCCGGCGTGCTTT